>NZ_JARESO010000002.1:0-454171 GCF_046030175.1 Paraburkholderia sp. RL17-373-BIF-A | reverse complement strand
CCGGGGCAATTGTCACTGGCGTTTTCGTCGTGGGTCGGCTCGGGGGGGGGGGGGGCCCCCGCCCCGGGGCCCGGCCCCGGGCCCGGGCGCCGGCGCCGGTGCCGCTGCGGGTGCCGAAGCCCCCGCAGCCGGCGCGGCGCGCTTCTCGCCTTCCATGTGGCCGGTCAGGTACACGTTCGCTTCGCTGGCGTCGCCGAAGTGATCGGTCGGCAGCGGATAGTGCTCCGGCAGCGGTTTGGCGAGACGCGGCGTCACGACGAACACCAGTTCGGTCTTGTCCTGCTCGTAGCTGGTGCTGCGGAACAGCGCGCCGAGCACGGGCAATTCCGCGGCGCCGGGCAAGCCCTTGATCGTGCCGGTCACGTTGCTCTTCAGCAGGCCGCCGATCGCGAAGCTCTGGCCGTCGAACACCTGCAGCGTGGTGGAGGCGCGCCGCGTCGTGATCAGCGGCAGGATCGAGGTCGTGTTCGAGTTGCCGGCGCTGACCACCACGCCGGTGGACGACAGTTCGGACACTTCCGGCGCCACTTTCAGGTTGATGCGGCCGCCTTCGAGCACGGTCGGCGTGAAGGTCAGGCCGACGCCGTACTGTTCTTCCTGCAGCACGATGGTCGTGCCGCCCGCGCCGTTGCTTTGCGGCACCGGAATATAGACTTTGCCGCCCGCGAGGAAACTCGCTTCCTGGCCGCTGATCGCGATCAGGTTCGGCTCGGCGAGGATCTTCACGAGCTGATCGGTTTTCTGCGCGTCGATGGCCATCTTGAGCGGCGAGTTGTTCGCTTTCGATGCGGTCAGCGCGCTGAGTCCGCCCGACAGGTAATTGGCCAGCAAGCCGAAGCTCCAGCTGCCGATGCCGCCGTTGATGTTGGCCGCCATACCGAGCTGGTCGATCAGCGTCTTCGAGACTTCGGCGACCTTCACTTCGAGCATGACCTGCTGCGGCGCAGCCACATGCATCATGTTGATGATGCGTTCGCCGCCCGCGCTGCCGAGCGACGGCGCCGGCATGCCCATCGCGCGCGGCGCGGCGCCGACCGGCAAGGGGCCGTTGCCCATCGGCGCGGCGCCTTGCAAGGCGGTGGTGGGACGGGACACGAAGGCGCGCGCCAGTTCGAGCACGCGTTCGGCCTTGACCGCATCGGTGACCGTGCCGGTCAGCACCAGCGTATCGGCGGCGGCCTTCACCTGAATGCCGGTTTCCTCGGGCATCAGCGCGGCGAGAGTTTGTTGCAGCCCGCCCGGGTCCGCGCCGACGCTCACGTCGATGATCGTGCAGGAGCCGCTGCGGCCTTGCACGATCATGTTGGTGGTGCCGACGTCGGAGCCGAGCAGATAAAGTGTTTGCGGGGAAACGAGCATGGCCTGCACGACCGACGGATTGCCGACGGTGCGGCTCTTCACCGGTTCGCGCACATCGACCATCGCGGATTTGCCGACCGGGATCGTCACAGAGCTATGTTCGGCGACCGGACCGCTGCAATTCGGTCCGCGGCTGCCTTGCTGCGCGCCGCCTGACGAAGCGCCCGCGCCCATGCCGCTCGCGGCGATGGTCAGACGCACCGAACCATTCGACGCCAACGTGAGCGGCACGTCCGGCAGGCCCGGCACGCCCGCCGCAGCGACATTCTGGCCGGCCGCTTGCGCCACCGGCAGCATCGTCAGATACATGCCCAGCAGCACACAGGTGCAGGCTTCGGCGATCCGCGTGCGGCCGCGCGGCGAGCGCGGATTCGCTTCGCGCGGGCCGAGCGGGTGCTGCGGCGCGCTAGCGCGCTGAGTCGTTATGGCGTTCATGTCCTACCCCCGTTATATGCCGCTTTTTTTTGCGTGCCGGTCTGGATGTCAGTCACGCATCGGTCACGGCTTGCAGGCTCGAGCCTGTCAAAAGCATTCTTGTCTTGCGTCGGCGCCGTCGAGCACTCGCACGCAGTTGGCCGGCGCATGCGCCGCCACCTTGCGCACGATGCGCACCGGCTTGGGCTCGGGTGCGGGCACCACGGCGACCGGCGTTTGCAGCAGGCTGGCCTTGGTGGCGCCGGCGGTGTCGATCGCTTTCGGATCGATCTGATTGCGTAACACCAGCGACAGCGTGCCGATGCTGCGTGCAAGGTCGATCTTCTCGGCCTGTTCCGGCGACACTTCGAGCGTCACCGCGTCGACCACCTTCGGCTTGGTTTCGTCGCGACCCACTTCCTGCGCGACGGCTAGCACGAGAATCTTTTCGAGCACGATCTTCGAAATGTTCTGATCTCGCGTTGCACCAGGATCGCGGCCATCCTTCTGCGTGTTGACGATGATGTCGACGTAATTGCCCGGCAGCGCGAAGCCCGCGACGCCGATCACGTCGTTTACGCGCACCGTGATGGCGCGCTTGCCTTCACCGATCACCGCCGAGAGGCCCCCGAGCGTGCCGACCGGCGTGAGCTTCGCCTCGAGAATCGGTTCGCCGTGCAGCAGGCTTTCCTTCAGCACGCGGCCGTCGAGTTTCTGGATGTCGGTGAAGGATCCGGGCGGCACGCTATTGGACGGCCAGTCGGTGAGCTTGAGGAAGTCCGGGCCGATCCGCTGACCGAGATTGATATCGGATGCAGCCACCACGACCTTGGTCGTGGCATTCGACGACTGCGAGACCATCCAGCGCGAGGCGAACACCACCGCGGTGAGGCCCGCCAGCGTCGCGATCAGCAGCATCGTTACAGCGCGCGCGTTTTTCATTTTCAACCCCCGATTTTGTCCTGCCCCGGCACCCGTCACACGCTGGCGAACAACACGCATGCGCTGCCTATTGCTATCGCGACGCCGTAAGGCATGGTCCCCGTCGCACTGCTTTCAGCCACACTGCCCGACCTTCGCAGCGCCCCGTTTCCCGGTGTTGCGCAGCTGATCAGCAATGCCGCCACCCCGTCCAGTCCGACGCGCATCTGGCGACGCCGAATCCATATTGCGAGTGACCCGATCCCACCGATCACGCAGGTCGCCAACCCTATTTCGAGTGCGCCATAAGCGCCGCAGAAGGCGCCGATCGCCGCCATCAGCTTCACGTCGCCCGCGCCCAGCAGCCGCATTGCGTAGCCCGGCAGGAAAATCGCGCCGCCGGCCAGCAGGCCGCCCAACCACATCGTCATTCCGTCGACACCGCCGTGCGTGAACCACTGCACCGGTATCGCCACGATCAATCCTGTCGCCACCAACCAGTTAGGAATCCGGCGCGTTTGCATGTCCCACAGTGCGCCGACGAGTACCAGTGTCATCACGCACGGTCCAACCGGAAAGGGAACCCCGTTCATTGCCTGCTCCGTTTCAAGGATCGAATTGCCCTTCTTTACTGGAGTCGATTCGTTCGGCGCGGGGCCGTCGCTACCCTGTCCCGAAGGACCGTCGAGGCAGGGGGGCGATCGGCTTTACGCCTCTTTGTCGCGTCAGGCCGGGGCGACCACGCCGGCCAACGAGCCTGTGATGATGTTGAAAATGGCGCTCAGCCGCGTGCCAAGTGCAGTGACAGTCACAACGATCGCCACTGCGATCAGGCCGGCCAGCAGGCCGTATTCGATCGCTGCAACGCCGTCTTCTTCGCGCAGAAATTTCTGGATCATGTTCTTCATGCTAACCCCCGTAGAGTGAAAGTTGACTTCGGTTTAGTGCCGTTTGCAGCCGCCTGCAAAACAGGCGCGCCGAAGCGGCGTTCAAGCCCGTCACGAGGACGGAAAAAAGGGGCGAGGCCAACGCTTTGCTTCGTCACGATCACAAGTGGCCGATACCCCGTATCGATCACCGTGTCGTTGTTTATCGACATCTGTTTTCGTTGACCCCGCCGCACCCCGTAAAACGCGTGGACTTCCCCGAACGCGGTTCACGAAGACTGTTGTTGCTGCCGAATCTTTTTGCTGCGTCCCGGCTGCAACGTGTTTTTTCGTTTTGTGACTCTCTATTTGCAACGGGTATGCCAGCAGGCCTCAAAGCCTTGCTGGACAAGGATCGGCGATTCGGCGGGGAGGGCTCCAGCAAGTTCGCAACACGCGATGACTCGAATTTGAGACACGGGAAAGGGCCGGGGCGGAGCCCGCCGGCCATGCTCCGCGCATTATTTCCGGCGTGTGGAAAACCCGTAGGACCGTTGGCTGGCAATGGTTCGACAAATGCTTCGGTCAAATATGCTGCCATTGAGCGGACAAAAGTACGTTTTACTGGGCGCGTCCGGAATGTTGCAAGCGTGAGACGGACGGCCCGAGAGCGGCGCGCTGGCACGGCAGCGAAAAGCGATGTCCGCACACTTTCCTATGTGGGGTAGCGCGCATTGCGCGATTGACGGTCGATCGCCCCATTGTTCTCGCGTGCGATGAAACGCTTGGGATCGACGCCGCGGCGAAAAATTTTTGGTTTCCGCGAGGAAAGCATCCCTTGCCCCCGGATGATGCGCGGCGCCTTGCTAGTGGCGCTTATCAGCGCGATTTGGGGTCCCATTCGGCATCGCGGTTTGGCAAGCGCAACGATAAAACCATCGTTCATGGCGCGCGCCATGGCGACCTGGACAGCGACGAAGGCCGACACGTCCGGCTTCGTTCAGCCCTGCGAGCCGGCCCAGTCAATGGGTGCGCCCACAACGGTTGGTCGTCGAGGACATCGGCTATGAACTGTGAGCGCCGTCATGCGCCACTTGTAACCGAGCGTAAAAGACACTGCCCGCGCCACCCGACTAATGCGACGATGTCGCCGCTCCGCCCGCACCCCACCAAGGCCCCGTTCGTCCTGAAGCTCGATCCGGACGATGGAAACGGCATGCTCGTCCCAACACCTCGTTACAAATCGACACTGAAAGCGCCCAATCGGCGGACAACACTGAGTGACGCGTTCGACTGCGCGCGAAATCCGGCCAGCGAGGACACGTTCGAGGTCGAAACCATAGGGGCTTCGCGCAGCAACCGTTCAGAAGTCTTTCGTCGTTTCACGTCAACCTCATTGCGGTGAAAACATGCAGCAGACTTTCATACCCGTGCGACGCTTCAAAAAGAACACGGCCGGTCGCGACTTCGTCGTAGGCGATCTGCATGGCTGTTTTAGCCGGCTTCGAAGAGAACTGGAACTGCGCCGGTACGACCCGTCTCGCGACAGGCTTTTCGCCGTCGGCGACCTGGTCGATCGGGGCATCGAATCGCCGGCCGTGCTCGAATTCGTGAATCGATATCGGATTCAATCGGTGCGCGGCAATCATGAGGACACGATCGTGCGGTGGCACCATCACGGCGGCAAGAACGCGTCGATTCGCTCCAACGGCGGAGAGTGGCTGTTCGACATGGCTTACGACAAAGCGGCGCTGGACGACATCGTGACGTATATGGCGGCCCTTCCCTACGCGATCGAAATCGAAACGGACGACGGCCTTGTGGGAATCGTGCACGCCAACGTGCCCATGCAATCGTGGCCGAAGATGGTTCAGGCGCTCGAACAGGAGGACCGCAACGGACCGGTGCGCCGAAAGGCGATCTGGGATCGCTCGCGCTGGATTCCGGGCAAGCCGGCAGGTTTTGTTTCGATGCGGCGGGCCTTCGCGCAACTGTGCCAACGGTTTGCTTCGGGATGGCGCGACCCGGGCGGCCGCATCGACGGCGTGGCCGCGGTCATCGTCGGACACACGCCGGTGCGCGAGCCGAGGGTTCGCGGCAACGTCATCAACGTCGATACGGGACTGGTGTATGGCGGAGCGCTGACGCTACTGCGTCTGGACGAGATACCCATGCTGCTCAACCGCACCGCTCGCGAACAACCCGCGTTCGGCCGGTCGAAAGGCTATCCGGCGGGTTCGGGCGTGTGATCGGGCGGGCGATTGCGCGCTCGCCGTCCGCCATTCCATCCGCCCACGCCAACCGTCTCGCCGGCATCACAGCCTGTACACCCGCTCCGCGTTGTCATGAAACAGCGCAGCCCTTTCCTGCGCAGAGAAGTCCCGGGTGATCTCCTTGAACGCATTGAACACGTCGTCGTAACTGCTGAACAGTTTGTCGACCGGGAAGTTGCTCGCGAACATGCAGCGTTCCACGCCGAATGCTTCGATCGCATGCAGGACGAACGGACGGATGCTGTCCACTGTCCACTTCCAGTCGCCCATGCCCAGACCGGAGATCTTGCAGAAAACGTTGTCCGCTGAAGCAAGCAAGGTCATGCTCTTTTTCCACGCCTCGATCTCTTCGGGAGCGCGATCGACTGGCATGCCGGTGTGGTTGAGCACCATGGGCGTATCGGGGAAGTCGCGCGCTAGTGCGAGCGCCTCTTCCATCTGCGTGTAATAGAGTTGTAGATCGAACGACAAACCGTACTCCTTGAGCAGCGCATAACCGCGCCGCCATTGCGGATCGCTCATCAGATGCGGGCTGTCGATAAACGTCTTCACCGGATCGCGGTGAAAATTCAGGCATTGGCGAATGCCTCGCACGTTCTTGTACTGACAGTGCTCTTCGATCACGGCCTGTGCGTTCGGCGATGACAGATCGGCAAAACCGACAATGCCATGTGGATAGCCGTGTTTGTCCGCGACACTCTGAAGCCATCGTGTTTCGGCCACCGGATCGTTGTGGTCGTATTCGACCTGAAGATGAACCGTCTTCACCACGTTCTGATTCTTGATGTCGGCAAGAAAATCGTCGATCAGATAGTCCTTGCGAATGGCCGAATAGTCTCCGAACACGCGTTTGAGCATCGGCCCTTGCAACCACGGATAGCTGCCGGTCTTCAGATCGTACAGGTGATGATGCGGGTCGATGATAGGCAGATTGTCCACAGTGCCTCCTTATAGGGTTATACGACGCGCCGCTCGGCTCGCGACAAAACGCAATGCAACGAGCGGCCGCGCAATCAACTCAACATCGACTCCTCAGTACTTGCCCGCTGAAGGCGGATAGACACGCTTGACGGTGGCCTGCGCGTCCGGCTGATCGATCGTCTCCTTCGTCACGAGCGGCTCCTTGAGCGCGAGTTCCTGGGTGGTCGGCTTGTGGTTCAGCGCATTGAACACCTGCGTCGTCGCGTCGATCCCTTGCCCCACCGCCTCTTGCAGGAAGATGCCCTGGATCGTGCCGTCGCGCAGCAGCTTGATCGTCGTCGGGCTGCCATCGGCGGTGACGACCGCCACCTTGCCGACAGCACCACGCGTTTGCAGCGCCTTGGCGGCGCCGGTCGCGGCTTCGTCGTACATGCCGTAGATCGCCTTGACGTCCGGATGAGCGGTCAGCACGTCGTTGGCCTGCTGCACCGCTTCATTGACCGTGAGCCCGTGCGTTTCGAGCACCTGCACCAGATCGCAGCCATCGGCCTTGAACGACTCCTGCGCGCCCTTCATATACTTCTGCGCATTCTCGCGATCCTGCGGCAGCGACAGCATCGCCACCTTGTTGCTGCCGCGCTCTTTTGCGAGCTTGCAGACGTACGTGCCCTGAGCCTTGCCCGTATCGTAGTTATTCGCGGTCACGGCCGACGTATAGTCCGTCTGTCCCGCTTGCGGCCCGATACCCGTAAAAGCCACCGGCACGGACTTCGACTTCAGAAGACGCAATACGGGCGGCGTGCTGGTCGAACTGACCGGCCCGATCACGATCGCGTTGACGCCGCGCGTCATGGCCGTGCGCACGTTGTCCATCTGCTTGGCCGGCGAGTTCTCCGAGGTAAACTCGACATAGTCCATGCCGAGTTCCTGCGCCCGTTGCTTGACGCCATACGCGACCCACTGCCAGTACGAAATATCCAGCGACGGCGCGATATACGCGACCGTCTGCTTGTCCGCCGCCACCGCCATCTGCGAGGCGAACGCCGCGGCGAGCGCGACTACAGATGCCGCCACCGATGCCGCCGCGACCCGTGCGACCGGCCGGCCCGAGAATCCGCCGGCTGATTTGAACGTGCGCTTGTTCATGATGTGTCTCCTTCCTGATAGTTTTAGCGAACCCGTGCTCAACGCCGGGCTTTGGTAATGCGGTCCACGAGAACCGCGATGAGAATGACGACACCGGTCACGGTGCCTTGCCAGAAACTGTTCACGCCGATCAGATTGGCGCCGTTCTGAATGATCGTGATCATCAGCGCACCGAGCAGCGCGCCGATCGCCGAACCGGTCCCGCCGAACAGGCTCGCGCCGCCGATCACCACGGCCGCGATGGCCTGCAGCATCAGGCTCGATCCTGCGGTGGCTTCCGCATTGCTGATGTACGAGACGCTGACGATGCTTGCAAACGAAGCCAGCAAGCCCGAAAGCAGATACGCGCCGAGCCGCACGCGATTGACAGGAATCCCGATCACACGCGCCGACGAACTGCTGCTGCCGATCGCATACAGCCAGCGGCCCGCCACCACCTTGCGCAAGCAGAATTCGATTGCGACGAGCAGCAGCACGCACCACAGCGCATAGTTCGGCAGGCCGGGAATCAGCGTCCCCGAATCGAGCAGCCAGTAGTCGGGGTTGGAGATCGGCAGCGAATGGCCGTCGGTCACGATGAACGAGAGGCTGCCCGCAATCGCATACGTGCTCAGCGTCACGACGAACGGCGCGAGTCCGACGAACGTCACGAGTGCACCGTTTAGCGCGCCGATCACGATGCCGACCGAGAGTCCCGCGACACTGCTCGCGACCGCGCCGTAGCCGTGCGCCATCGCAAGGCCGGTGACCATGCCGGTCAGCGAGAACACCGAACCGACGGACAGATCGATGCCGCCGGTGATGATCACGAGTAACACGCCGAACGCCATGATGACGAGCGGCGCAGCCGCCTGCGTCACGTTGGAAATATTGCCGCCCGACAGCGCGGCCGGCACGATCATGCCGACCGCGAGTTCGATCACGATGATCGCAATGGCAATCGCGATTTCGGTGCGGTAGGCGGATAGCAGGCGGCGCCCCGCGCCACTGCGTTTGGGCTGCCCCTCCACGATCGGATGAGTGGCTGATTTCATGACTGTCTCCAGAATGATGATGTTTTGTGCGAAGCGGCGTTAGCCTTCGCTAGGCGGCCATGCCCGTTGCGGCGGCGAGTTGCGTTTCGTTGACGTCGGCGTGGCGCAAGACTTCGGTGGGCTTGCCGTCCAGATCGAACGCGAGCACGGTGTCGCACAGTTCGACCAGCTCGATGTATTCGGTCGACCACCAGACGATCGTCGTGCCCTGCCGCGCCATCTTGCGAATCAACGCGTAGATTTCGCGCTTCGTGCGAATGTCCACGCCGCGGGTCGGCTCTTCGAGCACCAGCAGTCTTGGGCGGAGTAATAGCCAGCGGGCGATCAGCAATTTCTGCTGCGTGCCGCCGCTCAGTGTGGCCGGCAGGTCCCACAGCGAGCCCGCGCGAATCTTCAGTGCGTCGAGCAGCCGTGTGCTCTGTTCGATCTCCTCGCGCTTCACGACACTGCGCCGGTTGACGACACGCGCCGCCGCGACGAGGTTGTCGACGATAGGCAGCGTGGCGAGCACACCCTTGTTCGAGCGATCGCCCGAGACGAAGCCGACGCCATCGCGCGCACCGGCCGAAGGATGCCCATAGCTGACGCGAGCGCCGTCGCGTGTGATGGCCCACGAACCGGCGGGCGCGATGCCGGTCAGCGCATCGATCAGCGAAGACGGACCGACCGGCGCACCCGCTAGACCGATGATCGCGCCCGCCGGCACCTCGATCGCCACGCCGTCGCGTTCAATCCGCAATGCGCCGGCATGAATGCGCGCACCGTTACCGCCGGTGTCCTGCTCCGCCAACTCCGCCGACTCCGCGACGCTTGCCGCCGCCTCGTCGACCACGATGCTCTGCCCCATGCATTCGATGATCTCGCGGTCCGTGATCGCATCGAGCGCGACGCGATCGACGGCCGTCTTACCGTCGCGAATGATCGTGCAGACGTCGGCGATCTGGCGAATCTCACGCATGCGGTGCGAGACGAACAGCACCGCGAGCCCCGTATCGGCGATCAGTCGCCGTAACACCGCAAAGAGCCGAATCGTTTCCGCGGCGGTCAGATTGGCGGTCGGTTCGTCGAGCAACAACAGCTTGGCGCCCGAGCCGAGCGCGCGGGCGATCTCCACGAGTTGACGCTCGTGCAAGGTCAAATCGCCGACCAGCCGTCCCGACGATTCACGCGCGAACTGCGGATCGATCAGCGACAGCGCTTCGACGGCGAGCTCCATCGACGCGCGTTCGCTATATTTCGCCGTACCGCGCCGCAGCCGCGGCATCGCGATGTTCTCGGCCACGGACAGATGCGGCAGCAGTGCCAGTTCCTGATTGACGACCGCGATAGTGCCGGCGGCAACGTGCCCGCCTACGGATGCGCCGATCGCTTGCCCGTCGAATTCGAGCGTGCCGCCGTCGCGTTCGAACTGACCGGAGATGATCTTGATCAGCGTCGATTTGCCCGCGCCGTTGCCACCCAGAAAAGCGTGCACTTCACCGGGTGCGATCGAAAGATCGAATCCCTTCAGCACGCTCGTCGGTCCAAAGCTCTTGACGATCGAACGCGCCGTCAGCAAGAAGCGTTGTTCAGTCATGTCCTGTCTCCTTCCGCGTTTTTCCGCACGCTGCGTATGTTCTGCGAGCGCGTGGTATGAAGCCCACCGGTACACCGCATCGGCGTAGACCGGCGAGTGCTTTCACTGGATAGGGGAACGAACGGGATGAAATGGCTGCGTATGAGCGTCGGCTAATCGCGCGCTCACCGGGAAAGTCGGATAATCCATTACTGTCTCCTGCACAGTTGTTGCACTGCGCAACCTGTGTTTATGATTAGCCGCTCTGCGGCAGTGAAACTGCCGGATCAGTATCGAGAGGACTTCATGCATCCCTGGCTGCGCGGCTTGTCGACAGAATGGCAGTGCGAATGGCGTGCGAACAAGGCGGTTTCATTCAACTGCATCTGAAAAAAATTTCACTATGCGCATTCCACCTGTCAAAGCCATCGTCGCGTTCGAGAGCGTGGCCAGAACGAAAAGCGTCAACCGGGCCTCCGAAGAGCTCGGCTTGACCGCGTCGGCCGTCAGTCATCAGATCAGCAATCTCGAGTCGGTGATCGGCCAGCCGCTCTTCTATCGCTCGGGCCGTGGGCTCGTCCTCACGCCGACCGGCGAGCGTTATCTGTCCGATGTGACGGGATCGCTGGCGGATCTGAGCCGCGCGACCGAACGCGCGTCGAGCCGCACCGACGTCGATATCCTGCGGGTGCATTCGAGCCCCAGCTTCGGGCTCATGTGGCTGCTGCCGCGGCTCGCGTCGTTTCAGGAAGCCAATGGCGATATCCAGTTGAATCTCGCCTGCTCATATGAGGACGTCTCGTTTACCAGCGGTTACTACGACATCGACCTGCGCCACGGTTACGCGAATTGGCGCGACCTCGAAGTCAGAACGCTGCGCGGCGAATTCATCGCACCGCTCGCGTCGCCGAAATATCTGGAGAGCCATCCGGTAACAACGCCTGAAGATCTGCTGCAACATCGCCTGATCTATTCGGAGACGCCGCACGTACAGTGGAAGCAGTGGTTCGGGCGCACCGGCGTATCGGCCGCCCATAAGACCTTCGACTTCTCCTTCGACCGCTCGTACATGTCGTTGGAGGCAGCAGCGCTCGGCCTCGGCATCGCGCTGGAAAGCGTGATGCTCGCCTCGGTTCGGATCAGGGAAGGCAAGCTCGTGCCGGTATTCGACGAGACGCACGCCGTGGAGGTCGGCGCGCATCATCTGGTCTATCCGCCGCAAAACGCCGAGCTTCCACGTGTCACGCGCTTTATCGCGTGGATCGAGCGCGAGGTCGGGCGCATGGAGCGCAAAGCCTGAGTCCGCGTCGATCTTTGCCAGGGTTTTCCAGCATCACATGCGCTGAGAGTGTGAATGCGGCGTCGCACCATACAACGCCTGCTTCGAAGCAGCACGTCACCTGAAAATTTCTCAAACATAGTTGAGCAGTACGTCGTTGATGCGACCGGCCGCGCAGTAGACACTTCGGCCATCACATCAACACTCAGGAGACAATCATGCTGTTGGAGAACAAAGTCGTCATCGTGACCGGCGCCGCCTCACCGCGCGGAATCGGCAAGGCAACCGCTAAAGCACTCGCCGCTCAGGGCGCACGCATCGTCATTCTCGATCTGCGCGAAGAAGACGCGCAGCGCGCCGCCGCCGATCTCGGTGACGCGCATCTGGGCCTCGCCTGCGACGTTACCGACAAACACGCGTGCGTCTCGGCCGCCAAAGCGACGCTCGAGCGCTACGGCCGCATCGACGGCCTCATCAACAATGCCGGCATCACGCAACCGGCGCGCACGCTGGACATCACGTCCGAAAACTTCAACGCGATCGTCGACGTCAATCTGCGCGGCACGCTCTACATGTCGCAAGCCGTGCTGCCGGCGATGAAAGAGCAGAAGAGCGGCAGCATAGTCTGCATGTCGTCGGTCTCCGCGCAACGCGGCGGCGGCATTTTCGGCGGCCCGCACTACAGCGCGGCGAAAGCCGGCGTGCTCGGTCTTTCGCGTGCAATGGCCCGCGAGTTCGGCGGCGACAGCATTCGCGTGAACTCGATCACGCCCGGTCTGATCCAGACCGACATCACCGGCGACAAGCTCACTACGGACATGCGCGCCGACATCATCAAGGGCATTCCACTCGGCCGTCTCGGCGACGCGAGCGACGTGGCGAACGCGTGCCTGTTCCTCGTCAGCGACCTGTCGACCTATCTCACGGGCATCACGCTCGACGTGAACGGCGGCATGCTCATTCATTGACGCGTTGCCGCTTGCAGAGAGCGGCAACGTGCCCGGCACCCGGGCCATCCCGGGGCCATGGAAGGAGACACATATGAAAACGAAATACCCCGCGGCATCCCTTGCCGCCGACCTACCGAACCAGGCGGACTCGACGAGCTTCGAGTCGAAAACTTACGCGAAAGTCAGCCGCCGCCTGATCCCGTTCCTGATGCTGTGCTATCTCGGCGCCTATCTCGATCGTGTCAACGTCGGCTTCGCGAAGCTGCAGATGCTCAACGACCTGCGCTTCAGCGAAACCGTGTACGGCATGGGCGCAGGGATTTTCTTTCTCGGCTATTTTCTCTTCGAGGTGCCGAGCAACCTGGTGCTGCATCGTGTCGGCGCACGCAAGTGGCTCGCGCGGATCATGTTGACGTGGGCGGTGATCTCCGCGTGCTTCATCTTCGTGAAATCGCCTACAGCCTTCTACGTGCTGCGTTTTATGCTCGGCGTCGCCGAGGCCGGCTTCGCGCCCGGTGTGATTCTCTATCTGACCTACTGGTTTCCGGCCGCGCGCCGCGCCAAAGCGTTGTCGCTGTTCTTCATGGCGATACCGCTGGCCGGCATTATCGGCGGCCCGCTGTCGGGCTGGATCATGCACTCGCTGCAAGGCGCGATGGACATGGCCGGCTGGAAGTGGCTGTTCCTACTGGAAGCACTGCCCTCGCTCGTGCTCGGCGTCGCGATCCTGCTCTATCTCGACGATGGCATCGCGAAAGCGAAGTGGCTGACGGATTCCGAAAAGACGCTGCTCGCCCGCAATGTGGCCGGCGACAACGCGCATAAGATCGCCCACGTCTCGGTCAAGTCGTTCATCGGCGACCGCCGCTTGTGGCTGATGGCTGCGATCTACTTCTGCGTGGTGCTCGGCCAGTACGGCCTGACGTTCTGGCTGCCGACCATCATCCGCAAATCCGGCGTCGCGGATCCGCTGTGGATCGGCGTGTTCACCGCGATTCCTTATCTGTGCGCCATCATCGCACTGCCGCTGGTCGGCATGAGCGCGGACCGTCATCGCGAACGCCGGCTGCATCTGGCGATTCCGATGCTGATCGCCGCGGCGGGCTTCATCCTGCTGCCCGCAATCGGCAGTGTGCCGGCCTCTATCGTCTGTCTGAGCGTCGCTGCCGCCGGCATTCTCGCGTCCTCGTCGCAGTTCTGGTCGCTGCCGACCGCGTTGCTCGGCGGCATGTCGGCCGCAGCCGGGATCGCCGCGGTGAACTGCATCGCCAATCTCGCGGGCTTCTTCTCGCCGGCGATCGTGGGCTGGCTCAACGATCTGACTGGCAAGTCGACAGCTGGACTGATCTTTATCTCGGTGGCCGTCACGCTCGGCGCTTGCCTCGTGTTTCTGGTGCCCGCGAAGTCCGTGAACCGCTGAACTTTTCTTACTCTTTATGACTGATCACAGGAGACAACATGAACAGTCCAGAACGCGTGCCGACGGCAAGCCTTGCCGAACACGCATACCGTATCCGTAGAAACGCGCTGTTGATGGGTGAAGTGCAGGGCCAGGGTTATATCGGCCAGGCGCTCGACATCGCCGATGTTCTCGCTGTCGCTTACTTCGGCGCCATGCGCTACCGGCCGGAAGATCCCGAATGGGAGGAGCGCGACCGCTTCCTGCTGTCGAACGGACACTACGCGATCGCACTGTATGCGGCGCTTTTCGAAGCCGGCATTCTGCCCGCGGAAGAACTCGAAACCTACGGCAGCGACGACAGCCGCTTGCCCATGTCGGGCATGGCGAGCTACACGCCCGGCATGGAGATGTCCGGCGGCTCGCTCGGCCAGGGCTTGACCATCGCGGTGGGCCGCTGCCTCGGCCTGAAGCGCAAAGGTTCGAAGTCATTCGTGTACACGCTGTTCTCCGACGGCGAACTGGACGAAGGCGCGATCTGGGAAGGCCTGATGTCCGCGAGTCATTGGAAGCTCGACAACCTGATCGCCGTGGTCGATGTGAACAACCAGCAGGCCGACGGTCCGTCGACGCAGATCATGGCGTTCGAACCGCTCGTCGAAAAACTGGAGTCGTTCGGCTGGTTCACGCAGCGCGTGGACGGTAACGATATCGCCGCCGTGGCCACCGCGTTCGATGCGGCCCGCCAGCATCCGGTTGCGCAACCACGCATCATCATCGCCGATACGCGCATGGGTTGCGGCGTGCCGTTCCTCGAACAACGCGAGAAAAACCACTTTATCCGCGTCGATGCCCATGAATGGCAATTGGCGCTCCAGGCACTCGAAGTAGGGAGACAAGCATGAGCAACGCAACCGCGAGCAAACCGCGCCTGAAGACCTCCGCGATGATCGCGTCGATCGCGAGCGAAGGACAGGTCACACGTTCCGCGCCCTTCGGCCACGCGCTGGTGGAACTGGCGCGGCAAAAGCAGAACGTGATCGGCATGACCGCCGACCTCGGCAAATATACGGACCTGCATATCTTCGCCAAGGAATTTCCGGAGCGCTTCTACCAGATGGGCATGGCCGAGCAATTACTGATGGGCGCGGCATCGGGATTCGCGCATGAAGGCGCGCAACCGTTCGTCACGACCTACGCGGTTTTCGCCACGCGCCGCGCGTACGACTTCATGCATCAAACGATCGCCGAAGACAATCTCGACGTGAAGATCATCTGCGCGCTGCCGGGCCTGACGACCGGCTACGGTCCAAGCCACCAGGCCGCGGAAGATCTCGCCCTGATGCGCGCGATGCCGAACATGACCGTGATCGATCCCTGCGACGCGCTCGACATCGAGCAGATGGTGCCCGCGATCGCCGCGCATCAGGGCCCCGTCTATGCGCGCCTGCTGCGCGGCAACGTGCCGGCAGTGCTCGACGAATACGACTACACGTTCGAACTCGGCAAAGCCAAGCTGTTGCGCGACGGCGCGGAAGTGCTGGTCATCTCGTCCGGCATCATGACGATGCGCGCACTCGAAGTGGCGAAGGCATTGGAGAACGACCGGATCGGCGTAGCCGTGCTGCATGTGCCGACAATCAAGCCTCTCGACACGGAAACGATCGTCCGCGAAGCGAAGCGCTCGGGGCGGCTCGTGGTGGTCGCCGAAAATCATACGGTGATCGGTGGTCTGGGCGAAGCGGTCGCCGCGGAACTGATGCGCGCGGGCGTGGCGTGTCACTTCCGGCAAGTGGGTCTGCCCGATGCGTTCCTCGATGCCGGCGCGTTGCCGACATTGCACGACCGCTATGGCATTTCGACTGCCACGATGTCCGAGGCGATCAAGGGCTGGTTGAACTGAACGTGTGTTGATCGGCGACGCCGGCATGCAGCCGGCGTCGTCTTATCCGACCAGCGCGGCCTTGCGGATCGACTCGCCCGCCCGCGCCACGCTGATGATGAACAACTCATTTCATCCAGCACCCACCACGTCGATCCGCAACGCTTCACCACCCGCCGCGATCGCGAGCAGGATGTCGACGTTCGGGTGCGCACCCGGACGATTGCGCGCATCGGCCGTATGCTCGGCGAACACCACGAGGCCGTGCTCGGCCGCTTTGGCGTCGAGCGTGCCGAACGTTTGCCGCAGATAGTTGTACACCGCAAGCGAGCCCTGCTTGCCCGGCTTGTTCTCGATGCTGGCCACCACGGCGCCCTTGCCGTCCAGCAGATCGATACGCGCGATACCGTCGATAGCCGGCATCTGTGCGACGTTGTTCTTGAATACGTTGCCCGGTTGAATCATTGAAACCACTCCTTGTGTTCGGAAAATTGCGGCGCGGGCCGTATCTTATCCGATAGGGAGTGTCATAGCCGAGCGCACGGTCGTCATGGCGTCCAGCGATACACCACCATGCTCGAACCGTTGTAGTTGTCTTTCGTGATCACATACTCGCCCGCGGCTCTGAGATACGCACGCAGGCCGTACATCGAATCGACGTCGTTGCCGACATCCACGGTTGCCGGACTCGAATTGATCAGCGTGGTGACGAGCTGACCCGTAGTGAGATTGAAGACGTCGATATTCGGCACTGTGTGCACATAGCCGACGAACAGATAATTGCCCGCCGCCGTGATCGACTTGGGATTGGCGCTGGTGAGAGTAATCACGGGGTCGGGCCGCGTGGTGTTGCCCGCGCTCCAGCCGTGATAGACCTCGATGCGCGACTGCATGGCCGTCCAGTCCCAGCTTCCCGCAATGCCCTGCGCGAGGATCATGGTGTCGCTCTCCGCGAGGTAGAGGATGCGCGTAAGCGGCCGGATGCTTTGCGGAATGGAGATCGTGACCGCCGGGCCCCAAGTCGGTTTTCCGTTGCCGTCGAAGCCGCTCAGCGGATAGTGATAGATGTGATTCGTCCGGTCCAGACCGGCCCACACGTCGCCCCTGCTATCGATGCTGAAGCCGCCCGTGACCTGCAGATTCGTATTGAACGCCGCTCCCGGAATCGACGCGTCCGGTATCGCTATGTAGCCGCTCGCCGGATTGAAATGGAAAAAATAGAAGACGCCGGGGTTCTGTCCGGACGCCACCAGAATCCGGTTACCGCCGACCGTGACGAGCTGGCCGAAGTGCTCGTCGCGCTGCGTGTCGTTCATGTTCAGGCGCGGATCGGACGGATACGTGAACGGGTCGACCGTGTTCGCGACGAAGGTGCCGCCCGCCGTGCCGGTGTAAATGTGCGTGCCGCTGTAGAAGTAGGTGCCGTCCGTCGACGGGTCCGGGGCCGCGACCGCTTCGAAGTTGAGCGACTGCAGCTTCCATTCGAGGTTGCCGGCGCTGTCGTAGGCGTGAAGGTCGGTGGCGCCGTTGCGCCCGAGGTCCCAGCTGCCGCCCCACGGGTTGTTGAGCACGTACAGGTTGCCGGCGGCGTCCTTGCCGATGCCGACCACGCGTGTGAAGCGCTTGTCGCCCACCTGCCCTTTGATGCCGCTGGTGGTGTCGAGATAGCCGCCCTGAATGCCGAACGTGCCGATGAGCGTCGGCGTGCCCGCGATCGTGTAGCGCTTGATATTCATGTCCGGCCCCTGGTCGCCGACCATGAGTTGCGCGGACGCGGCATCGAAATACAGCGCCGAGGGCCGCGACGTCGCCGGCATCTGGATGGTGTTCAGCAGCGCGCCGGCCGGACTGAATTCGACGATCGTGGCCGCGCTCTGCTGCGCGACCCACAGATTGCCGGCGCTATCCAGCGCCAGCGCACCGGGACCCGATACCTTGATGTCCTGCTGCCAGACGCCGTCGGTCGTGAAGACGCGCACGCGATTGCCGTAGAAGTCGCTCGCATACAGCAATGAGCCCGCAGTCGCGAGTCCGGTGATGACATCGGCATGCGGTATCGCGGTCCACACGCTGACGGGGATGATCAGGTCACGCGTCTGGGTCGCGCGGTTGTAGCGCCCCACCGAGCCGCTGCCGAACGACCTGTTGTATTGCAACGCTGCGAAGATCGACGTGGCATTGCCGGTAATGGCGCTGCCCTGAAAGTCGGCGTGCGTGCCGATCGAGCCGAGGCTCTGGCCGTTCTGATAGATCGCGACGCCGCCCTCGTTCTCGTCCCACAACGAAGCCGTGTAGATCACGCCTTCCGGCGCGACCCATAGCGAGCGCGCGGTGTTGCCCACGTGCGCGGCGAGTGTGCCGAACGTATTGCCCAGCCAGTCGGTGGTGTATTGCGCGTAACAGGTCTGCGCGAACAAGATCGCCGCGCACAGGAGCGTGGCACGGATATGGTGCTTGACCATGAGTAATGCTCTCCGAACAATCATTTCTCGACAATGTAACTCGCCAGATATGAAAAGTCGGTGATTCGTATGAAGATATGTTCAAGGCCCAGCAATTAAACCATGCAGCGTGCATGTAAATGGAAATGGGCCGCCCACGAGCAAGCGGCACACCCCTCTTTTTCGCACTTTACCTAGGCCTGGTCTCAGGCGCACAATCTCTGCGGATAGGACGGTCCGCCGTCGTCTCCGGTCCATGCAGACCGTTCGCGCCGATGCGGCATCCGGCAGCAAGCTCACCACGGCGCGCAGCACGCGCCCTCCATTCGGAACGCCCCATGAGCAATAAGTCGTCAAGCAGACGTGAAGACCTGGTGCCCGGCGGCAGCCGCCACCATCAGATTTTTCCAACGCTCGATGAACGTCAGTTTGCGGTGCTGGAACGATACGGCGAACGGCGCCGGCTGAAGGCAGGCGACATCCTGTTCACCGAAGGCGACCGGCACATTCCCATGTTCACCGTCGTCTCCGGCGCGATCGAGGCGACCCGAGGCGCCGGCGACAAGCGCCACGTTCTGGGCACGCACGGCCCCGGCTGCTTCACCGGCGAGGTGGGCACGCTCGCGGGCCGCGGCGCGGTCGCGACGGCCCACGCCATCAGCGATTGCGAAGTGATCGTGATCGACGAGGAATCGCTGCGGGCGCTCGTCGTCGCGGAAGCGGAGTTGAGCGAAACGATCATGCGCGCGTTCATCCTGCGGCGCGTCGCGTTCATTCAGGATCAGCACGGCGGTCTGCTGGTGATCGGCAGTTCGGCTTCGTGGAGCACGCTCGTGCTGCGGCATTTCCTGAGCCGCAATGCGCAGCCTTTCGCCTACTTCGATATCGTCGAACACGAGGAAGCCAAGGGGTTGCTCGAGCGTTATGACGCAACCGAAGCCGATATTCCCGTGATCGTCACCCTGCAAGGCAATGTGCTCAAGCAGCCGACCAACCGGGCGGTGGCCGATGCGATCGGCCTGAGCCCCGACCGGCTGAACGGCGAACGGTTCGACGTGGTCGTGGTCGGCGCGGGACCGGGAGGTCTTGCGGCCGCGGTGTACGCGGCCTCCGAAGGACTGAGGGTCGCGGTGCTCGACACCAAGGCGCCCGGTGGCCAGGCCGGCACCAGCTCGAAGATTGAAAATTACTTTGGATTCCCGACCGGCATCTCGGGGCAAGCGCTTGCCGGCCGGGGCCTGTCCCAATGCCGCAAATTCGGTGCGGAAGTCGGCGTGCCCATCGAAGTGCTCGGCATCGAATGTGAGAACGCGCCGCCCTTTCATTTGCGCCTCAATTACAACGAGCACGTGTATGCCAGCGCGGTCGTCATCGCGACCGGCGCGCGCTATCGAAAGCCGCTCCTGCCGCGCCTCGAAGAGTTCGAGGGAAGCGGCATCTATTACAGCGCGACCTATATGGAAGCCGCGTTCTGCAACAACCAGGAACTGGTCATAGTCGGTGGCGGGAATTCGGCTGGGCAGGCCGCGGTGTTCCTGTCGGGATTCGCGCGTCACGTGCATATCGTGATTCGCGGCGACGGACTCAGCGCGAGCATGTCGAACTATCTGATCCGACGGATCGAAGCGGCGGCGAACATCAGCGTTCATATGCGCACGCAGATCGTCGAACTGAACGGCGAGACCCAACTCGAATCGATCAAGTGGGACAGTCAAGGCCGCATCGAGGAGAAACCGATCCGCCATGTGTTCCTGTTTCTCGGCGCACAGCCGAGTACCGGTTGGCTAGGCGATTGCGTCGCGCTCGACAAACACGGCTTCGTCCTCACGGGTCCCGATGCGGTTCCGCAGTGGTCGTCGGACCGCCCGCCTCATTATCTGGAGACGAGCCGGCCCGGCATCTTTGCTGTAGGCGACGTGCGCAGCGGCTCGGTGAAGCGGGTTGCGGCCGCCGTCGGCGAGGGAGCGGCCGCGATCCAGTCGCTGCATCAATATCTGGCGCTGAACAGGTGAGACCGGGCGCTGCGTGCGCCTGGCGGCCAGCGACAAGCGCAACTACGCCTTGCGCAGATTCCTCAGCGTCAAGCGCGCGTCCAGGCCGCCGCCGGGACGGTTGTGCAGCGTGAGTGTCGCATCCATCGCCATCGCAAGTTGCCGCGCGATGGCGAGGCCCAGCCCCGTGCCACCCGTATCGCGATTGCGTGATGCTTCGAGCCGGTAGAACGGCTCGAACACCGCTTCAAGCGACTCAGCCGGTATGCCGGGGCCGCGGTCGAGCACGGCGATCGCTGTTTCTCCGCTGGGCAAAGTGGCCGCCGTGATCTCAGCCGCGCCGCTGAACTTCAGCGCGTTGTCCACCAGGTTGCCGAGTATGCGGCGCAATGCCTGCGGACGCGTCACCAGCGAATCGCCGAGCCGCCCTTCCAGGCTGACCGCCTGGCCGGCGTCCACATAGTCGCAGACGAGACTGTCGAGCAGCGCGTCGGGATCGACGCGGCAAGGCACTTCCGTCGCGCCGTGCAGCGTGCGCGCGTACGTCACGCCCTCCTTCACCAGGCTTTCCATTTCCTGCAGATCCTGGCGCAGCTTCGCGCCCTGCGCGTCGTCGTCCATCACGTCGACGCGCAGGCGCATGCGCGTGATCGGCGTTTGCAGATCGTGCGAAATCGCCGCCAGAATCTGCATGCGTTCGGTCATGTAGGTGGCAATGCGGTCCTGCATCGCGTTGAAGGCGCGCGCGGCGCGCGACACTTCCGACGGCCCGTCCTCCGGCAGGCGCGCCGCCTTCAGGTCGGGGCCGAGCGTATCCGCGGCGAGCGCCAGCTGATGCAACGGGCGCGTGGCGAGCCGCACCGCCAGCCAGCAGCACGCGACCAGCACCGCCAGTTGCAACGCGAGCACGAGCGGCAGCCAGCGCGACAGCGGCGCGCCCGACATGGGGCGCATATCGATCGTCAGCGGCGTGCCGTCGCTCAGTTGCAGATGAACCTGCAGGCGCTCCTTGTCGCCGGGGACGGCATTCACCGTCAGCGGATAGTGCCTGCCGATGCCGTCCGCGATGGATTGCGCCACACGCTCGGACAGATGCGCATCGATCGGGCTGCCGGCAATGCCCGGCCCCAGAATGAACTCGTAGCTGCGCCGCGCGAGCCGCGGCAGCCACTGCGCGCGTTCGTTCGGCGGCAGATGATCGAGCAGCGCCACCGAGCTGCTCACTTCGCGCTCGATGTAACCCATCATCACGTTGGTCATGGTCTGGTCGCGCTCGGTCAGCGTGAGCCAGAACGACAAGGTCTGCGCCAGCGCGAGGCCGACGAAAAGAATCAGCGCAAGCCGCGCGAACAGCGTGCGCGGCCAGTGCAGCCAGGACCAGCGGTTCATTGCGGATCCTCGATGGCAGTCACCGCCGCGGAAAAGACATACCCCTCGCTGCGCAGCGTCTTGATGTAGCGCGGCTCGCGCGCGACGTCGCGCAACCGTTGACGCAGACGGCTCACCATCAGATCGATCGAACGATCGAACTGATCGGCCTGACGGCCCTGCGTGAGGTTGAGGAGTTGATCGCGCGTCAGTACCCGCTGTGGATTGTCGAGAAACACGCGCAGCAAGCGGTACTCGGCGCCGCTCAGTGCCACCATGGTGCCTTCGGCGTCCAGCAGATGGCGCGCGGTGGTGTCGAGGCGCCAGTCGCCGAAGGCCAGCATGGGCGCCGATTCCGTCACCTGCATGCCGGGCGGCAGCATGCGGGCGCGGCGCAGCACGGCGCGAATGCGCGCGAGCAATTCACGCACGGCGAAGGGCTTGGGCAGGTAGTCATCCGCGCCCATCTCCAGGCCGACGATACGATCGGCTTCCTCGTTGCGCGCCGTCAGCATCAATACCGGCACCGAACGGAATTTGCCGGCACGCAGTTCGCGGCACAGCACCAGACCGTCCTCGCCGGGCATCATCAGATCCAGCACGATCAGATCGGGCGCGCCCTGCTCCAGCGCCGCGCGCATCTGGCGCCCATTCGCCGCGAGCGACACGCGCATGCCGTTCTTCTCGAGATAACCGGCCAGCAATTCGCGGATGCCGCGGTCGTCGTCGACAATCAGTACGTGATCGATGGTTTCCATCAATGCATCATCTCTTTTGGCGTTTCAACTGCACCCGGCTCGCACACATCAATGAACACTGCACCGGATGCGCCAGTTCGGCGGCAAGGCCGCCCGTCACGAAGACGACGATAGCCAGCAGGCGTTTCATGCGTCCTCCAGCACGGAGAGGCTCGCGCCGTCCGCGACTCCCGCTTCCAGACTATACGGATCGACGCCTTCCAGGCAACCGATGTTGACTCGCCACTGCTGCGGGTCTTTACGCGTCTGATGAAACGGATAGACACCGCAGTGTTTGCAAAAATAGTGCCGGGCCACCCGCGTGTTGAACTGATAGAGCGTCAGTAAATCTTCGCCGCTCAGGATCTTCAACTGGCTTGCCGGGAACAGCGGCGTCATCAAAGCGCCCTTGCGGCGGCACAGGCTGCAGTTGCAGCGCCCGGCCGGGACGATCGGGGTACGCACTTCGAATTTGACGGCCCCGCAGTGGCAGGCCCCTTGCAGCAAGTCGGCGCTCATGGTGCTCTCCGTGATTGGCAATGCCTGCTTTATAGCCTGGCTCGCACGGCGAATTGTGTCGCAGTGTATCTGGACCCCGTACAGATACACAACATTGCACCCAGGAGGTCTGAACGACACATGCCAGATACCTGCGGACGCTTCAATACAGTCATTCGCGGCTGATACGCGAACTGCCGTTTTTAGCCTCATCCTGAAAGGACACTGACATGCTCTCCGCATCCAAGATCAAAACATTCGCCGTCGCAACTGTGATCGCCGCCGCAGCCGCGAGCGGTATTGCCGCCTTCGCGGGGTCGCCCGAACCGAGCGCGCCCGCCCTCGCAGCCAACGCCCCGGCCCCCGAATTCGCCGGCATTTCGCAATGGCTCAACAGCGATCCGCTGACGTTGCAGCAACTGCGCGGCAAGGTGGTGCTGGTCGATTTCTGGACCTACACCTGCGGCAACTGCATCAACACGCTGCCCTACGTGAAAAGCTGGAATCAGAAATACAAGGACCAGGGGCTGACGGTTATCGGCGTGCACACGCCCGAGTATCCGTTCGAGCGCGACACCGACAACGTGAAGACCGCCATCAAGCGCTTCGGCATCACTTATCCGGTCGCCCAGGACAATCGCTATGCGACCTGGAACGCGTACAACAATCAGTACTGGCCGGCTTTCTACCTGCTCGACAAGCAAGGCCGGATCGTCTACACGCATTTCGGCGAAGGCGACTATGCGAAGACGGAAGCGAAGATTCAAGCCCTGCTCGCGCAGCAAGGATAAACGCGGGTTCGTATCGGAATGTATCCGCGGTTTCCGGCGATACACAACATTGCAATTCGCCGCTTTCTCGACACATGCCCGATACACCCGCGCGGTTCAATACATCAACGCCGCTTCTCTGAGAAGAATCGCATCGCAGCAAGTCCAGGTCGACCTCTGCTCGTGCTTTCTGATCCGCGGACGTCTCTTATCCAACCGTTCAAGGAGAACGATATGAAAGTTTCCATGATTGCTTTGACTCTTGCTGCCAGCGTGATCGGAAGTGTTGCTCACGCTGCGGTACCGACGCCCTCGACCGGCACTGTGGATTCTTCGCAGATCGCTCAGGCTGCGCAGCCGCAATGGTCCGCGAGCACGGCCAGCGTTGCCGGGAAAACGCGCGCACAGGTCCGTCAGGAACTCGTGCAAGCGGAGAAGGATGGTCAACTCGCCAACCTGAATCGTTCGCTTTATATGGGTAGCTGAGTGGCGGTTTGGCGTTGACGTCGCGAGGAGTGCTCCGGGCGCTCCGCGTGATGTCGGGTGCCCGGCGCTCGTGATGAAGCTGACGATCGACGCGGGTCAACTTTATTCCGGCGACGTATCAGGTACTTTCGTGCCGACGCCTTCGTTCAAATTCATGCCTGCGAAGATGTCTTGAAGCGGCTTTGAACTGAACCGCGTTCGTCACGCGGCTTGAGTGGTTCGCGCGATGAGCGCTTGCACGGCGCGCAGATCGGCCGCCGAGGCCGGCGAAAACACGACCATGCTCAAGCCGTCTCCACCATCCACCGCGAAGGCCGAATACTCGAGCGTGATCGGCCCGGCCTGCGAGTGGCGCAGACGTTTTGTTCCAATCCAATGACTGCGCACGTCGTTCTCCGCCCACAGGCGGCGAAAGTCCGCGCTGCTCGCCTGCAATTCGGCCGCAAGCGCCGCGGCTTGCGCCGACCCGCCGATGCGCGCGATATCGATGCGAAAAACGGCGAGTGCGGCACGCGCGCTTTCCTCCCAATCCGGCTGGCTTTCTCGCACTGCCGGGTCTCCGAACAGACGCCTTAGCACATTGCGCTCGCGCGCCGGCACAGCCGCGTAGTCGCCGAGCACCGCGACCGCGGCCGCGTTCCAGGCCACGACATCCCACGTCGGCGTCTTCACGATGGTGGGACTGCCGGGCATGCCGTCCAGTACGCGCTGCAAGGCAGGCGTGACTTGCGGCGGCGCAAACGGGCTGAGCGGCGGCGGCCGTTGCTGGGCCAGCAGGAACAGCATCTCGCGGCCCGCAGCGTCGAGTTCCAGTGCACGGACAAGCCGCTCCAGCACCTCGTTCGACGGTAGGCCGCCACGCCCCTGCTCCAGCCACGTGTACCACGCGACGCTAACGTTCGCCCGCGCCGCCACTTCTTCGCGCCGCAAACCCGGCGTACGACGCCGGCTCGGCGCGTCCGGCCCCGGTTGCAAACGCGAGCGGCGATCGCGCAGGAAGCTGCCCAATGAAGTGCAGGCGGCGCCGAGCGGATCAGGCAGAGTGCTGACGGGCATAGGGGATCTCGACAATTCGCGGGTTCGGCGGAATGCGTGGAATCGCGGCGGGGCCGTTGTCGATACTCTAGCGCGAATGGGCACCTGGATGCTGCGGGTCGTGCGTTAGCCTATTCTCCACCCGCGGCAATTCAGTACTCGACGAGAATAGTCACACGACGATTCGCGGCGCGCGCCACCGCGTCATCGCCGATGATCAAGGGGAAATTGTCGGCCCGCCCGATCGCGGCCATTCTGTGCGCTTCGATGCCTTTGTCCGCGAAGAAGCGAACCACCGCACCGGCTCGTGCGGAAGACAGCTCCCAATTGGATTCGTATTTCGCCGTCGAGATGGGCGCGTTGTCCGTATGTCCTTCCACGAGAATGTTGTTCTTCGACTTGTCACGCAGCACGCCGGCAATCTGATTCAACACGCCGAACGATTCCGGCAATAAACGCGCGTCGCCCGAATTGAACAGAACCTTTGCGTTGATGGCGATTTCCACGCCGTGAGCCGCGTTCGAAATCGTAATCCGGCGATTGTCCTGAAGTGGCTCCAACAGAGAAAGAAGCCGCTTCTTCGAGGCATCCGGCGTAGCGGACGTCGCCTCTGTCACCGCATGGCGCTCCAGCGCCTTGATTTCGAGTTCCCTCGTCTTTGCCAACTGCAGCACATAGAGCGCGAGGAACAACACCATCAGCGTCGTGATGAGATCGGCGTAGGAGATCAGCCAGCGCCCGGACTGCTCCTCGCCTTCGGCGGCGTCATAGCCGGTCTTATCCGCCGTGAGGCGCTTGTTACCCGAGGAGGTGTTCATACCCGAAAAGCCCGCGTCCGAAATTACGTGTGATGGGTTCCGGCTCGCTCGTCATATGCGCGAGCCGGACCCGGCTAGCCCAGCAACTCGGCCGATCTTTCCCGCACGTCACCCGCGAGCCGCGTCTCGATGGTGTGAGGCGACTCCTTGCGCGAGATCGCGAGCAAGCCGTCGAGATATAAACGCCGGAAGCGCAATTCACTATCCACCTGTGCCCTGATCTTTCCGTACAACGGCAGAAAGACCAGATTAGCGAGAGCGAGGCCATATAGCGTCGCGACGAAAGCCACCGCGATACCTTGCCCGAGTTGCGCGGGCTCGAGCATATGGCCGGTCACCTGAATCAGACCCAGCACGGCGCCCAGAATGCCGAACGTCGGCGCGTAACCGCCCGCCTGTTGCCAGATCCGTGCGGCCGCCATGTGATTGCGCTCGTATGCATCCAGTTCTCGTTGCAAGGCGTCTTCGAGCACAGCCGTCGATACGCCGTTTGCCAGCAGTTCCAAACCTCGTTTGGCAAATGGATTGATGCCCCCCGCCTCGATCGACTCGAACACCAGCATGCCGTTCAGCTTCGCCTGATCGCCCCATTCGAGCAGGACGGACAGGCTCTCGCGATCGACCTGCCGCGCCTTCACAAAAGCCAGGCGCAGTTGCTTGATACCGTCGTAAAACCTCGCCCAGGTGTTCTGAATCATCACCGCACCGAAGGTGCCGCCCAGAACGATGACGAATGCCTCCAACTGAAACAGCGAAGTGAAGTGCCCGCCCTCGAGCGAAAAGCCCGCGACGATCGCCGTCACGCCGAACACCGCGCCAAATAGCGTCAAAAGATCCATACGTCCTCTCGAATGGCCGCCCGCGCCTTCGAAACTCGAAGTCGACAGTGCGTGCCGTTTGCGTGTTGCGCGTCAGGCATCCAGCTTGGACAGCGGCGCAGGCGCGGCAGCCGGAGCTTTGATCGCCCGCACGGTCTCGAGAAAGCGTTCTTCGATCTCGGCAATTTCGAGCGGATCGATCTTGATCTCACGACGCATGACCCACGAGACTTCTTTCTTTCTCGCCTCGGTCATCACCGAGAGCAGGCGCTCGGCGATCGGCTGGCCCGTCACGGCGGAAAGCAGTTTCGCGAGGTCGTATGTGTCGAATGCGCTCACCGCTTCGAACAAGGTTCGTTGGTCGACAAACTCCAGATCGTCGAGCGACTTCAGTTCGCTCAGACCACGAGTATTGCGGCGCGAGAAATAGCTGATGCCCTTTTCTTCGACATAGTTCAGCACCTTGGTCTTGCGAAAAGCGAAGATGTCTTCCGCGATTTCAGCGTGGGACAGCTTGTTGAGAATCACCTTCTTCTCGACGCCGATCAAGGCTTCCAGGTCGTCCAGTTCGATCAGTTCCAACTCGCTGCTGATGGAGAGATCGAGATCCTGGTCCGCCACCTGTTGCGCACGCTCGGTGATTCGAAGCGGATCGAACGTGACCAGTTGCCGGCTCGTCGCGCCGTCCTGCGCGGAATAGCGCGCCGACGTGTTGCTCGAGCGATCGGAGCGGCCCGGTTCGAGCGAAACGAGATTGAGTTTCTCCATCCGTTTGAGCATAGCCATCACATGCGGACGCGAATGACCGGCAATCGCATGGCACTTCCTGATCACGTCGGGCAGTGGTACCGAGAATTCCTCGCCTTGCGCTCGGCGCATGCGGCCGTCCGGTCTGTCGGCGTTCTCGCCGCCCGCCATCAACGAAAGGACATGCGCGTACGACACGACGCCCGGCAGAAAATCAGCGTGCGTATTGGTGGCGAGAACGTCGTCCTTCTTTTTCACTCGCCGGATCAGCGTGCGTACGATATGGCGAAGCAACGGCGAGACGCGCTCGAGTTCGTCCTCCACCACGTTGGCCGCGATGACGGTCAATTGGCAGAAGCTCAGCGCTTTCGCGGTATGTGCCCGTGGTTCGGGCGGCAACAAAGCCGCCTCGCCGAAAAACTCGCCTTTGCCTAGTGTCGCGAGAATCACTTTCTTCTCGTCGCACTGGGTGGAGATTTCGACTTTGCCATCCGCAATGACGTAGACGACGGCGTCGCCCGCGAAGCCTTCGGAATAGATGACTTCGCCCGGAGCCGCTGTACGCGACCATGGCGATCGTTGGTGATTCAAGATGATTCCCCCGAAGAGCTATTTCCTCGTCCAGCGCCAGCCGTGCTGAAGGCTCGCGCGTGTCCGATGGTCCACATTATTGGACTGGATAACGACATGCAAAACGCAAAGCTTTAATAAACGTAATCCTCAGACTTAACAGTGCCAACGTTTGGGAGCCTTACTGGACAAGGATTGGCGCGATGCAGCTTTTTTCGATGGATGACAGAAAGGTCCGCCGTCGACGCACCGGACGTTCATGAAAATGTAAGACTCAATTTTTTCGTCACAATCGCGAAAAAATTTGGAATAAGCGGAAACCCGAGGTGTTTGCCCCTACATGACAGCGACGAACGCTGCACGGTAGTGACGAAACAGGCATGTACGCGCTGCTCTCGTTGCAAGCGGGTCATGTCAGTGGACGAGTAAAGACGTAGCTTCACTTAATTCGCAAGGCGTCTTCAATCTTTTACTAGTTAGGTATCCAAATGAAAAGCAAACTTTCCATCATTCTCTCGCTGATCGTTCTCGCTTCGGCAGGTTTCGCTACCCAAGCCTCGGCGAAGGAACATATGCACACGAACACGCAGCAGTGTGTCGGCCCCGCAGGTTTCTGCACCCCGTACTTCGGCAGCTAATTCAGCACGCTTTCCAGGCAATCGTTGCCATCCAACTCATCGCATTTACGAAGGAATTTTTATCATGAAAAAAGCTCTTGTTTGTTTCGCTCTCGCCGTCGGCACGTTGGCCGCTCCTGTTCTGAGCTTCGCACAATCGAATGCCCCCGTCACACGCGCCGAAGTGCGTGCCGATCTGGTGCGCCTCGAACAGGCGGGCTACAACCCTTCGCTTGGGGACGATGCTAATTACCCCGCCGCCATTCAAGCCGCCGAAGCGAAGGTCGCCGCGCAGAACGCTCCGCAAACGACGCAGTCGTCGTACGGCGGCGTGGCGCAGGACGGCAGCTCTTCGTCCGGCATGCACAAGCACGCGTCGACGGATTCCAGCTGCGTCGGCCCCGTCAGCTTCTGCAACGTCTTTTTCGGCAGCTGAATGACACGTATCGGGAATCCTGTTCCGCCTTCGATATCAACAGGATTCCTACTTTTCACAAGCAATTCTAAATATACTCAAAGAAGAATCTCTCACTTGTAAACCGGAGTTTGTCATGAAAGTTTTGTCTCTCGTCGCGACGGCCTTGTCGTTGTCCGCCGCCCTTTTCGCCTCGACTGCCGCGATGGCGCAAGATGCCAAACCGCAGAATGCGCCGGTCCACAACATCGTTCTCGTACACGGCGCATGGGTGGACGGCTCGGGCTGGAAACCGGTCTATGACAGACTGACCAAAGACGGTTATCACGTCACCATCGTGCAGGAACCGCTGACCTCGCTCGACGACGACGTCGCCGCGACCAAACGCGTGCTCGATCAGCAGAACGGCCCGACGATTCTCGTGGCCCACAGCTACGGCGGTTCGGTCATTACCGAAGCCGGCGTGAACCCGAACGTGGTGGGCCTGGTGTACGTGGCCGCGCACGCACCGGCAGTCGGTGAAGACGAAAGCGACCTTGGCAAGGGCATGCCGAGCTACACGTCGAAGCAGCCGGGCGCGATCATGAAGACTAGCGACGGATACACCTATCTGAATCCCGCGGACTTCCCCAAGGATTTCGCTGCCGATTTGCCGCTCAAGCAAGCGCAGTTCGAATCGCACGCGCAAATCCTGACGGCCGCAAAAGTCTTCTCCGCGCCGATGACAGTCGCCGCGTGGATGACCAAGCCGAGCTGGGGCATCGTAGCGGCCGACGACAAGATCATCAACCCCGATCTCGAACGCTGGTATTACGCACGCGCACATAGCCATACGACGGTGATCCCGGGCGCAAGCCACTCGGTCTACGAATCACGGCCGAAGGAAGTGACCGCTGTCATCGAGGACGCGGCAAAGCATGCGCAGTCTTGAACTGGCGTATCGACAATCCACAGCGATTCGAAGAGCCTCATTTCGCCAAGCAATCCCTCTCTGCCCGCCATGCTGCTCTCAGCGTGGCGATGCTCGAGCATCTGCAACAAGCCATCCTCTGAACTTTAGCGCCCACGGCTGCAACTTCGTCGCAGCCGGATGAGCCACGTCGTCTGCGACGGCAACAATTGCCTGGTCGGCTCGACAAAACCGCTCGACACGCGATCAAAACCGCCCTCCCGCCGCCTCAGCCGGCGCGCGACACGCACAACCGATAAGACGCGCCGAACGACGACGACTGTCCGAAACCGGGCAGCCGCGTGCCTGCGAATTACGCTCACGATCTCATCCCGCGCCTCAAAACCAACGCGCCATCAACTTGTTATTGTTTTCCATGAATGTAATGATATAACATTCCGGAGACGTTTCAAAAGACTACCGCAGTTGAAAGGAGATCCGCACCGCTATCCAGCGCCGCGCACGTTCAGCCCCAGGAAATCCGTCGACCAAGACAGAAAAAACGCATCCCCCCAGTCGCCAACACACTCGAATACATAACGATGAAAAACCGCACGCGCGTCTCCTCTGCAGCCTTACTGCTGTTCGCAATGGCCGCCCGCGCCCACGCCGCAACCGACGAAAGTTCAGTAACCGGCGCAGTCATAGATGCCACCGGCCAACCCGTCGACAACGCCACAGTGATCGTGCAGAACGCAAGCGGCGCCGCTGTCAGCGAGGCGAAAACGAACGCCGAAGGCCGCTTTGCCATCGCGCACGTGACACCGGGCACCTACGCGGTCGTCGTCACCGCAGCGGGCTTTGCGAGCGGCAACAGCATCACGACCACGAGCGCCGGCACGGAAAGCACCGTCAGTGTCAGTCTCGCGAAGAGCGGCACACTCGACGTTCAGGTGAACGCGAAGCGACTGGACAGAGCACGCAATGGGTTGTTGCCGGAGACCGGTAGCAGCGTGTACCGCTTCAGCCAGGCCGATATCGATGCGCTACCCGCGGGCCAGGACACGCCACTGAATCAGGTGCTGCTTCAGGCGCCCGGCGTGGCCAGCGATTCATACGGTCAATTGCACGTGCGTGGAGACCACGCCAATCTGCAGTACCGTATCAACGGCATCATGATTCCCGAGCCGATCAGCGGTTTTGGGCAGGCGCTCGACACGCGCATCATCGACCAGGTCAATCTGCTGACCGGCGCGTTGCCGGCACAGTACGGCTACCGCACGGCCGGTGTCGTGGACATCCGCACGAAGACGGGCGATGCGGGCAATGGCGGCACGATCGACGTATTCGGCGGCAGCCACCAGACCCTCAAGACCAGCGCGGACGTGTTCGGCACGCAAGGTCCGTTCAGCTACTACTTCAGCGGCTCGCTCGGCGTCAACAACCTCGGCATCGAGAATCCCACTGCAAGCGCGAACGCCATTCACGACCACACCCGTCAGGGCGACGCGTTCGGTTATATGTCGTACATCATCAATCCACTCACGCGGGTGAGCCTGATGTTCGGCACCACGAGCAACCAGTTCGAAATCCCGAACACGCCCGGTCTGCCGACCAATTTCACGCTCAACGGCAACAGCACGTTCAATTCGAGTCAGTTGAACGAAACGCAATCGGAGTTAAACAATTTTGCCGTGGTGGCGCTTCAGGGCACCAATGGCGGCGCACTGGACTACCAGGTCGCGCTATTTACCCGCTATACGCGAACGCAATTCAATCCCGATCCGGTGGGCGACCTGCTGTTCAACGGCGTAGCGTCGCAGGACTTTCATAGCAACTCGGCCAATGGCGCGCAAGTTGACACCACGTGGCGACTCAACGCCAAGCATACGATTCGCGCCGGCCTGTTCTTCCAACAGGAGCACGCGGTATTCGACGACAGCGTCAACGTCTTCGCAACGGACGCAGACGGCAATCAGCTATCCGACCAGCCCTTCAATATCCACGACTCGAGCAGCAAAACCGGCTACCTGTACAGCGCTTACGTGCAGGACGAATGGAAAATCACCGACAAGCTCACACTCAACTACGGGCTACGTTACGACAAGATGGACGAGTACGTCAGCGCGAGCCAACTGAGTCCTCGCATTGGGCTTGTCTATGCACTGACGCCGACCACCACCTTTCACGCCGGCTACGCGCGCTACTTCACACCGCCTGCGTTCGAACTGGTGTCGGGCTCGACCATTAGCCGCTTCAACGGCACGACAAACCAGAGTCCGTCGAGCCAGAACGATCAGGTACAACCCGAACGCAGCCACTATTTCGATCTCGGCGTCACGCAGCGCCTCGGTTCGAACGTGACAGTCGGCGTCGACGCTTACTATAAGAAATCCACCAACCTGCTCGACGAAGGACAGTTCGGCTCCGCCCTCATCTTCACGCCGTTCAACTATCAATACGGACGCGTGTACGGACTCGAGTTCACCGCGAACTACAAGCAGGACAACGTGTCCGCCTATCTGAACCTAGCCTACAGCCGCGCGCAGGGCAAACAGATCGACTCCGCCCAATTCAATTTCGAAGCGGACGAACTCGCCTTCATCAACGACCATTGGGTGTATCTGGATCACGACCAGCGCGTGACCGCGTCATTCGGCGGAACGTACGACCTCGGCAGAACGACGTTCACCTTCGACGGCCTTGTGGGCAGCGGCTTGAGAAGCGGTTTTGCCAATACCGATCGCCTACCCGTCTATGCGCAGATCAATCTCGGCGTGATCCAGCACTTCAACCAGCCTCTCGTCGGCAAGTTCGATGCACGCTTGCTGGTCGTCAATGCGTTCAATCGGGTCTATGAGTTGCGCGACGGCTCGGGCATCGGGGTGGGCGCGCCGCAATACGGCCCGCATTTCGCCGTCTATGCCGGTATCACCAAGCATTTTTAAATCTGTCACACGGCAACGAGGTCGGTTATGCAGGATTGGACGAATGTTCTGGCGGCGGTGCGTGTGGGCGGATGGGTTATCTATCCGCTCACGGTACTCGCTGTTCTGGCGGTTGCGATCGTCCTCGATCGCGCCTATGTATTTTTGCGTTTTGGCCGCTTGCCGCCAGGCATTCACGCCGCGCACGATATTCACAAGGTTGGATCAACCGTTCATCTGGATAACGGATTGAATCACGCCGCGAATCAGAACGCATTCAGGCGGATGAATGCACCGTGGCTGCCCGACCCGTCCATCCCGCTGTGGTTGCGCGAAGCCAATGCGCAGTCGGTCGCTTCGCAAATCGAGCGCGATATGAGCAAGGGTTTCTGGGTGCTGGAGACGATCGTCACGGCCGCGCCGCTGCTGGGCCTGCTCGGCACCATCGTCGGCATGATGCATTCGTTTCAGTTGTTCGGCGGCACGGGGCTCGTCGATCCGGCCGGCGTCACCGGCGGGGTGGCACAGTCATTGGTGGCGACTGCGATCGGTCTCGTCGTCGCGCTGTTCGCACTCTTCGCGTTCAACTACTTTTCACGGCGGCTTGAACGTCTGATGGATGAACTCGAATCGTTCGCGAATGCGCGGCTCGGTGAAATCCGCCTTGCCGCGGCCGCTGCCGCTGCCGGAGCGCACTCGTGAAGTTCAAACGCTCGCGCGCGGCCAGGCGCGGTCGCATCGAAATCATTCCGATGATCGACGTGATGTTCTTTCTGCTGGCGACGTTCATGCTCGCTTCGCTCGCCATGCAGCGGCTCGATGCCGTTAAGCTGACCTTGCCCGCGGGCCGCGCGCAGCAGATGGACGCGCACGAACCGTTGACCATTTCGGTCGATCGCCGCAATGAGATCTTCGTGAACCATCTGCCCGTGCGTCCCGATCAGATCGAGCCGACGATAAAGCGCCTGTTGCAGCCCGACGCAAATGTCGTCATTGCCGCCGACGACGCAGCGGGCCACGGCACGGTCGTGCAAGCCATGCTCGCCGCACGCCGCGCCGGCGCGGCGCATTTTCTGATCGCCGTGCATCGTGAATAGCGCGACGCGTCTGACCACCACCGTCGATGGTTCGCCGAAGCTTCGGATCGGGCTGGCGATTTTTATCGCGCTCGTGCTCTGGCTCGTGTTTCTGTTCGCGCTCGGACATTGGCTCGCCGCAACGACATCCGAACCGGCACCAGACAAGCCGCTGGAGATGCGCGTGGTGGAACTCGATCCACCGCCGGCAATACATACCGAGCCAACGCCTGTGGTCAAGCCACCGCGGCCGGTCGAGCCACACCCGCATGCCGTGCCTAGACACACTGAAGCACCCGCTCCACGGATTCCGACGCCGGATAGGCACCCAGCCCAGATCACTGCTCCCAATGAACCCAGCGCGCCCGCCGAGTCCCCCGTGCATTCAACCAACTCGTCGGAGGAAAGACAAAGCACATCACAACCCGCCATCTCTGCCGGTGATGCAACCGCGCGCGCCATCGCGCAACCGTTACCGGAGTTGCCCGACGACCTACGCGAGCAGGCCTATCAAACCGTCGCGACCGCGCGCTTCGTGATTCATGCCGATGGCTCGGTCGATGTCGAACTGCTCAAGCCGACTCCCAATCCACGCCTCAACCAACTTCTCCTCGAAGCCCTTCGCGAATGGCGCTTCTTTCCGGCGTTGCAGAGCGGCCGTCCGGTCGAAAGCCGGCAGGACGTCCGCGTGCATTTCAACGTGAACTAGCGCGCCGAGGCGTCGTGCCCACCGGCGCGCCATCACCGCCGGCAACTACTGTGCACTAGCAGTCGTCTCGTTCGCAACGGACTCGCCCTTCATCTTCCGAACCGCATCGGCCGCCGAAGGCGCAAGGTTCTGCCCGGCCAGCGACGCGTCGAACGCTTCGCGGCGCGCCTGCTTCGCTTGCTCGTAGTCGGCGTCCAGTTCAGCGATACGGCGGTCGTACCACCTCTTCACGCAAGCCTGATCGGTACAGTTGTGCTGGCGCCACAGCCATTGATGCGTGCGCGCGGCTTCAAGCGCGGCCGTGTCGAGCGTGGTGTCTTTCGCGCGCTGCCACGCCGCGGCGAGACGGTCGTCGAGTGCCGACAGTGCCGGATCCTTACAGACGATCTTTTCCGACGCGGACGACTTGCTCGTGCACTTGAAGCTTGCCGCGGACGCATCCATAGCAAGCGTGGCGCCTGCGACCAGTAAGCCGATCGACAGCAATGCGCACGGCGTCGTGAGGCGTTGAAGGGTGCGGGAGAAAACGGTGTTCAAGGTGGACATACCGGGCCTCTGTTCAGGGAAATAACCAGGCTCAGGCGCGGCGAGACTGTGTCGCGGCCTGCTGCCATGCAATCAAGGACTGCGATAGCGGTGACAGCAGGATAGCGCTCATGAAGTGGCCCGATGACGGGAGAACATGCCGTGATTCAAAAGTGCTTACACGATATTTCCACGCAGCACCGGCGGCATCGATGACGGTATCGATCAGGCAACGATTGCGAAAGTTATGCAATCCAATCTATTTTTCTTATCGGGTGGAATGACACACGCAACGGAGTCGCTCGACGCGCCACCTCGTCGAACCACCCGACACCCTGCCCTACCCCATTGTTTTTGCGGCGCTTTCTAATTAATGAAGCGCTCCAGATCGCGCCCGCAATTAGCGGCAACAACCAGAAAGATTCGGATAGCTTATTTCGATCGTCTTTCTGGCAGCCGCGCCACGCCTTCTTTCCCCTATCACGCCCGCCTATATTGAACCCGCGCACCGAGGTCGATTGCGGTGTGATTCAAGCGGTCCCCATTCCGACGGTCGCGGACAATGTCCGCCCCGCGTCAATCGACGACAACGACAGGAGACAAAGATGCCTGGTCTTTTCAAAACAGGATGTGCAACACGAGGCTGGCCGCTAGCAGTACGGACCTGGCTTCTTCAACAGACCGTCGGCGGCAGATCATTTGCCGCGCTAATGGGCGCCGCGCTGATTGCGATGCTCGGCATGCCGATCAACGCAAGCGCTGCCACCACTGGTTTAGCCAACCTCCCCGCCGTCATGCCGGCCATGAACTGCGCCGCCGTGATGAGCATGGACCTCAGCGGCGTCACCGATGGCACGGTCACCATTACGTCCGCGACGGTGCTCCCTGCAGGCACCGTCGTGGGGCAGAACACACTACCGGCAGCCGTGTGCGATGTGAAGGGGACGATCGGACCGGGCGCCTCGCTATTCGAGTTGCAATTGCCTACGCAAGGCTGGACGCAGCGCTACTTGCAGGCCGGTTGCGGCGGCCTGTGCGGCAACCTGTCCGTCAATGCGCCGATGGCCTCGACCTGCGTACCGGTGACCAACGGACAGATCGCGATGGCCGCGACCGACATGGGCCACGAAGGTGGTAACGACGGCTCGTGGGCACTCAATCCGCAAACCAAGATCGACTTCGCGTATCGCGCGGAGCATGCCACCGCACAGGTCTCCAAGGCGATCATCAACAAGTTCTACGCGCGGCCAGCGAAGTATTCGTACTTCGATGGTTGTTCCGATGGCGGACGTGAAGCGTTGATGGAAGCACAGCGTTTCCCGGATGACTTCGACGGCATCGCGGCGGGCGCGCCAGCAAACGACCTCATCGTTCAGAACACATTCCATCACGCGTGGCCCGCGGTAATCAATCTCGATCCGAAGACCGGCAAGTACGTTCTGCTCGCCAGCAAGCTGCCGCTGATTCACGCTGCCGTGCTGCAAGCGTGCGATAGCATCGACGGTGTCACTGACGGTGTGATCGACAATCCGCAAGTGTGCCACTTCAATCCGCAGTCCATGCTGTGCGCAAAAGGCCAGGCGGCATCCACCTGTCTGTCGCAAGCCGAAGTGAATGTCGTACGCGAGATTCATGACGGTGCCACCGATGCGAACGGCGTCCACCTCGAACAACCGGTCTCGCGTGAATGGGGCGGAGAGTTGAACTGGAGTCTGTTCGTGCCGGCCACCGACGCCGGGCCGAGCGGGAGCATCAACTTCGTTCTGCCGTTCCTGCAGTACCTCGACTATTTCAACGGTTCGAATCCTTCCGCCACCTTGAGCAACCTCAAGTTCACGATCGAAGGCTTCCTGAAGACCGCGCCGGTGTCGAGCTATCTCGCGGCAACCGATCCGGACCTGAGCCCGTTCGCCCGCCGCGGCGGCAAGCTGATCCTGTGGCACGGCCTCGAAGATCAGCACATCACGCCGCGCGGCACGATCGAGTACTACGAGCAGATGAAGTACTACATGGGTAGCGACAAGGTCGATCAATTCACGAGGCTCTATCTGTTCCCCGGCGTCGCGCACTGCGGTGGCGGCAACGGCCCGAACACGTTCGACATCGTGACGTCGGTGATGGCGTGGGCGGAGACCGGCACCAAGCCGGGCAAGATCGTCGCCTCGATCGTGGACGCGAACGGTCAAACGACGCGGACGCGTCCGGTGTTCCCGTATCCGGCCGTAGCTCACTACACGGGCTCGGGCAGCACGGACGACGCTGCCAACTTCGTGGCCTCCACGCCGTCATCGGATCCGCACGTCGATCTGCACTGGATCGGCGAGTGGCTCTACTCACCGGGTTATGAAGCCTGGTGTCAGACCCACGGTTCGGATCTGATCTGCAAAGGCGGCAATAACTGGAGCAGCTATCGTAAGGTTCCGACTCACTGGAACAACAACTGAGGCCATTCAGGCTTTAGTGAACTGAACTGAAAAGACTACGCTCCTGCTATCCGCACCTCTTGCGAGGCAATGCGGTTAGCAGGAGTTTCAGCTACAAAAAAAGCCCGCTTTCGCGGGCAACCCTTCTCGACACGACACACAACCCCTTCAACCCTTCGTCGCCCCAAACGTCAACCCGGCCACAAAATGTTTCTGCATCGCAAAGAACATCGCCACTGACGGCAATGCCGCGAGAATCGATCCCGCCGAAACAAGATTCCACGCCGTGGTCCACTGCCCTTTCAATGCGGCCACGCCCACGGTAATCGGCGCGGCGTCGTCGCCTTGAGTCAGACACAGCGCCCAGAAGTAGTCGTTCCAGACAAACGTGAACACGAGAATCGCCAATGCCGCGAGTGCCGGCCGGATCAACGGCAGCACGATCTTGAAGAACACTGTCCACTCATTCGCGCCTTCGATGCGTGCCGCCTCGACCAGTTCGAACGGCAACTGTTTGATGAAGTTACGCAGAAACAGCGCGCAAAATCCCGTCTGAAACGACACGTGAAACAGAATCAGCGCACTGACGGTATTGAAGAGACCAAGTTGCAACGACAAATCCCGCACCGGAATCATCAGCACCTGCACCGGCACGAAATTGCCCGCCACGAACGTCGCGAACAAAGTCGAATTGCCACGGAACCGGTAGATCGCCAACGCGAAACCGGCCATCGCCGCCAATGCAATCGAGCCCACCACGGCAGGCACCGTGATCAACACACTGTTCCAGAAGTAATGCAGCATCGGCGACGTGGTCAGCGCCTCGCGATAGTTTTCGAACATCGCGAAGTGCTTCGGCCAGCCCCAATAGTTGCCCTCGCTCAACTCTTCTGTCGAACGCACGGACGTGACGAGCACCGCGATCATCGGCAGCAGCCAGATCAGCAGCGCGACCGGCAACGTCAGTTTGTACATGCGGCGAGTGGCCGGCTTCCATTTGTCGATGGGAATCGGAAACATGGTCGGCTCCTTATTGCTCGGCGCGCAGCATCCGCCGCAAGTGATAAACGATGTACACCAGCATGATGGCAAACAGCACGACCGCCACCGCCGCCGAATAGCCGATGCGGTAGTACTTGATCGCCTGGTCGTACATGTAATACGCGAGCACGGTCGAGCTTTCGAACGGACCGCCGCTCGTCATCACCGAGATCAGATCGAAGCTGCGCAGCGCGCCGATGATAGTCACCACGATCGCCATGAAGGTGGTCGGCCGCAGTTGCGGCAGGATCACGTGCCACAGCATCGACCAGCCGCGCGCGCCTTCCATGCGTGCGGCCTCGATCTGTTCGGCGTTCAGCGACGTCAGGCCGGTCAGATAAAGAATCATGCAGTAGGCGGTTTGCGGCCACAGCGCCGCGAACACGATGCCGAACGTCGCATAGCGCGGGTCGCCGAGCACCGGCACGCCGTGGCCGAGAATCATTGCGAGCAGGCCGAAGGTCGGGTCGTAGAACCACGAGAAGATCAAACCGACTACTACGCCCGACAACACGAACGGCGCGAAGAAAAGCGATTTGACGATACGGATGCCGGCCACCGCCTGATTCAGATACAACGCGACGGCGAGGCCCATCGGCGGAGCGAGCAGGAACAGCAGCAGCCAGATGACGTTGTTCTTGAGCGCCGTGTAGAACGTCTGCGCATGGAACAACTCCACGTAGTTCGCGAGGCCGACGAACGACGGGTCGCTCATCCCATCCCAGTTGAAAAAGCTCAAGCGGATGGTCGACAGGATCGGCCACACCACGTAGATGGCCACCATCACGCAGGCCGGCGCCAGAAACAGAAAAGCGGCGCGCCGCTGCCGGCGCGCGGTGGGCGACGGACGGCGGCGCCGTGCGGTGGCCGGCTTGCCGCCACGCAAGGCGCCGCCCGGCGTGGGCAAACCCGGACCGCCGGGTTCAGCGGGACCGCCGACAGTGTGGCGGGTGACGGAATGCGACACGATCGTTCTCTCCAGATCAGATGCAACGGAAGGCGGCCTCACGGCCACCGCCGCTCACTTCTTGTAGATCCGCTTGCGCGTCTGCTCGAGTTGCGCGAGCACGTCGTCGAGCTTCGTGGGATCGGAGATGAACTGCTGCATCCCCTTCATGCCTTCGTCGGCCATTTCCTTGGTCATGTCGCGATCATAGAACTGCGCGATGCCGCCCTTGGTGTTCGCAAGAATCTGGAAGCCGATCTTGGAGATCGGATCTTCCGGTTCCGGCGACTTGCTGTTCGCCGACAACGAGCCGAGCCCGGTTGCCAGCTTTGCGCCGATTTCGGGCGTCTCGACGAACGCCAGGAATGTGTGCGCATCCGCCTTGTTCTTCGCCTTCGACGGAATATGCAGCGACTCCACCGGACCGTCTTCGGCCGTCGGCACCTTCGCGTCGATGATCGGGAACTGGAAGTAGCCCATTTCCGGCTTCACGTTCGGCGGGAAACCAGCGGTGATGAACGTGCCCATCAGCATCATCGCGGCCTTGCCCTGGAACAGGAACGGCTGCACCGAATCGAGGTCGTAGGAGAGCGAGTTGTCGATGAAATAGCCCGCGTCGATCAATTGCTTCCACGTCGTGTAAACCTTCTTCACGCGTGGATCGGTGTACGCGATCTCGCCCGCCATCAGCTTCTGATGGAACGCATTGCCGTTCAAGCGCAGGTCGAGATAATCGAACCAGCCCGCAAGCGTCCATGCGTCGCGGCCCGCCACGGCGATCGGCGTGATGCCGGCTGCCTTCAGCTTCTTGCAGTCTTCGAGAAACAGATCCCACGTTTTCGGCTCGCCGCTAATGCCCGCCTTCTGAAACAGATCCTTGCGATAGAACATGCCCCACGAGTAGTACACGGTCGGGGCGGCGTACTGCTTGCCCTTATACGACGACGCTTCCTTGGTCGACGCATACATCTCGTTCCAGCCGTTCTTCGCCCAGTCGCCGCTCAGGTCTTCGAACAGGCCGCGTTGCGCGTAATAGGCCATGCGTTCGCCGTCATGCCAGTTGACGATGTCGGGCGCGACTGTTGTCAGCCAGCCGGGCAGTTGCACCTTGTACGCTTCTTCGTCGACGAACGACACCTTCACGTCGATGCCGGGATGCGCCTTCTTGAAGTCGTCGACGACCGATTGCCACACCGCGCGCTGGCTCGCGCCTTTGAACGCGATATTGGCCGTGAGCGTACCCGCCTGGGCCGTGCTGACGGCCGACGTCCCCACAGCCGCGGCAGCCAGCGCGAGTGCCAACAGAATTTTGCGTGGTTTCAGTTTCATGTTGCCTGTCTCCTTTATTCCTTGATTTTGCGTCGTTGTCGTTACTGCATGGAATTTCGTTGGACACTGCGTCGGTGCATCAGACCACTATCGGGTTCGATAGACGGCCACGCCTTGCGGTTCGATTGCATGCGAACCGATCACGAAGGCATCGTCGGCTACATCGGCGAGCGTGTGCGTCGCGTCGCCGTAGTTGAACACGTAGGTCAGCGCGCCGCGGCGGCTCACTCGCACGCTGTCGCCGAGCGGCATCGTTGCCACACCCGCTTCCTGCGCGATCCGCTCGAACAAGCGCAGGGTAAGCGCATCATCGAACAGACTCGCGAGGTAGTGGAACGCGCCGCTTCGAACATACGCGGGATGGCCGTCCGCGAATCGGGCGCGCACGTCGAGCGAATCAGCCGCGTCGCTCTCAACAAAATCACGCCAGTGACGCGCGAAACCGTCCGCTTCACTCGAGGCCGGATTGTCCAATAGCCGCACTGCTTCGGTCACATTCGGCCGCATCGATTCGACACGCCATACGCGCAACGGCAGCACCGACCCCAGCGCGCCAGGTGGCAGGTTCGCGGGAATCTGCAAATCCTGAGTCTTCGAACCCGTGCGCGGCCCGAGTACGACCTGCGCGCCCGAACTCGCCAGACGCGCTGCAAAATCAGCCGGCAGGACCGGCAGCGGCGGCACGACGATCAGACAGTAACCATCCAGCGGCGCGTCGACCGGCACGATATCCACGTCGAGGCCGAGCGCGCGCAGCGCCGAGTAATACTCGAAGGCAAAGCGCGGATAGTGAAAGTCCGCTCCCTGCGGATGAATCTCGAACAGCCACTTCGCCTCGTAGTCGTAGACGAGCGCGACTTTCGAACGAATCGCGGCATTGGCGTCGGCATTCGCGGCGAGCACTGTGCGAATCTCGCCGACAACTTGCGCCGCCTCGTTGCCACCCACGTCGAGCCGGTTATCGGGCCTGTTCAGTCCCGCATGCATCTGTTCCTGCGCGAACGGCGCCTGACGCCAGCGGAAGTACGACACACAGCCCGCGCCGTGCGCGAACGCTTCCCAACTCCACAGCCGTACCATGCCCGGCAGCGGCGCCGGATTCCACTGCGCCCAGTTCACCGGACCCGGCTGCTGCTCCATCACCCAGAACGGCAGCTTCGACATGCCACGATAGACATCGTGATTGAACGACGCGAAGTCGGGATGCCCGCTGCGCAGCCAACGCGCCTTTACCTCCGGCGCGAACCATTGTTCTTCGAGCGCGCCGAGCGGATAGCTGTCCCACGTCGCCACGTCGAGATCGGCGGCGACCTTGTAGTGATCGAACTCGGTGAAGAGTTGCATGAAGTTGTGCGCGACCGGCCGTCCCGGCGAATGCGCGCGGATGATCTCGACCTGCATGCGGTTATAGCGCGCCACCTCGTCGGACGCGAACCGCCGGTAATCGAGGCGATGCGAAGGATGCGCTTCCGTCACGGTCGCCACCGGCGCGTCGATCTCGTCGAAGCTGCGGTACTCCATGCTCCAGAACACCGTGCCCCATGCGCGGTTCAATGCGTCGATGGTGTGATAGCGCGCTTTGAGCCACTCGCGAAAGCGCCCCACCGCCGCCGGCGAATAACTGACCACCGTGTGATGGCAGCCGAACTCATTGTCGGTTTGCCAGTAAGCGACAGCCGGATGCTTGCCGTAGCGCTCGGCCACCGCCGTGCAAATCCGCTGCGACGCGGCGAAATACGACGGCGAAGAAAAGTCGTAATGACGACGCGAACCGAACGCACGAGGACGGCCGTCCGCACCGACCGGCAGAATGTCGGGATGGCGGTCGATCAACCACTTGGGCGGCGTCGCTGTCGGCGTGCACATCACCACTTGCAGGCCGGCTGCGCCCAGCACATCGATCGAGCGGTCGAGCCAGCCCCAATCGAATTCGCCCGGCGTCGGCTCGATCCGGCTCCAGGCAAATTCGGCGATTCGCACCTGTTCGATGCCGAGGGCTTTCATCCGGCGAGCGTCGTCTTCCCACATCGACTCCGGCCAGTGTTCCGGGTAATAACAGACTCCAAGGCGCATCCGAATGTCCTCTATGCGTAGTGTTCGACGGATTCGAGCGAAGCGGCGGCAAAGCCGTCTTCGGTAAACAAATGACAGGCGGGACGGGGCACGCGCAAGCTCGCGCGCTCGCCGGGCGCAAGGCGTGTATTGCCCGGCGCTTTGGCGATCAGCGCGGCGCCGCCAGGCTGATCGAGGTGGACATAACTGTGTTCGCCGAGTTGCTCGACGAGCGACACGGTGCGCGTCAGCACGGCGTCGTCAGGCGCGACGGACGATGCGTCGACAAACTCCAGGTGTTCAGGACGCACGCCGAGCGTGACCGCTTGCGAGGTTTGCAGCCCCGCGCCGTTCACCGGCACGCGCACGGTTTCTTCCGTGTGATCGAGCGTGACGGTTACGCCTTGCGCATCGACCAAGGCCACTCTTCCCGGCAGAAAATTCATCCGCGGCGAGCCGATGAAACCCGCGACGAAACGGCTCTTCGGACGGTGGTACAACTCGAGCGGCGCGCCGATCTGCGCGATGCTGCCGTAGCGCTCAGTGTCCTTACCGGCATGCAGCAGCACGATCTTGTCGGCGAGCGTCATCGCTTCGATCTGGTCGTGCGTCACGTAGACCACGCTGGCCTTCGCGAACTGCTTGTGCAGCCGCGCGATTTCGATACGCGTCTGGCCACGCAGCGTGGCATCGAGGTTGGAAAGCGGCTCGTCGAATAGAAACACGCCGGGCTCGCGCACGATGGCACGGCCAATCGCCACCCGCTGCCGCTGACCGCCCGACAACGCCTTGGGCTTGCGATCGAGCAACGCTTCGAGTTGCAGAATGCGCGCGGCTTCACGCACCTTGCGGTCGATTTCATCCTTCGGGGTTTTAGCGAGCTTCAGGCCGAACGCCATGTTCTCGAACACGCTCATATGCGGAAACAGCGCGTAGCTCTGGAACACCATCGCCACGCCGCGTTGCGCGGCCGGCACGTCGTTCATGAGTTGGCCGCCGATCGAGAGGTCGCCGTCGCTGAGGTCTTCCAGGCCGGCGATCATGCGCAGCAAGGTCGACTTGCCACAGCCGGACGGACCGAGAAACACGCAGAACTCGTTTTCGCCGATCTCGAGATCCACGTCGCGGATCACTAGCGCGCCGTCGCCATACGCCTTCTGCACGCCTCTTAACGAAATGCTCGCCATCGCATCGACTCCGTGATTTAATCGGCTCGAAGTCGGAGATTAAGCGCTTAATCAGCAGGGCCGAAAAAATCGATCGCTTGGGATCGTTGGGGCCTTGCCTGTCTCCGAGATCGTTTTGTCTGTGCGACAGATGGTGCCGCGCCTTCGCTCGTGATGCAAATGTCGGGCAGGCATCCCAAATACTGAAAACATCATGCCCACACTCAGCGAAGTCGCGCGTCATGCCGGCGTCACCCCGGCCACGGTGTCCAACGTGCTGCGCAATCGCGGCCGGGTCGGCGCGAACACGCGACAGCGCGTGCTCGAGGCCGTCGAAGCACTCGGCTACCGGCCGCATCTGGCCGCTCGCGCCCTCGCCGAAGGTCGCGCGCCGACGCTCGCGCTGATGGTGTCGAGCATCGCCAATCCGTTCTATCCGGAGTTCGCGCTCGCCGTCGAACGCGCGGCGCGCACGAGTGGCCACTTCGTGATCATCTGCAATACGAACGAAGATCCGCTGACCGGCCGCGCGTATCTCGACCAGATCGCCGGCACACTTTCCGAAGGCGTGCTCGTGACGAATGCAAACCTCGATTTCGCCGACCTTCATACGACTGAATCGCGCGGCACACCGGTGGTGCTGTGCATGTGGGAACGGCCTAACGAGCCGCCGGGTCTGCCGTGCGTCGCTGTCGATTTCCGGCGCGCCGGCGAACTGGCCGGCGCGCATTTGCTGGAGCTCGGCCATCGACGGATTGGCGCGATTGTCGGCAGTAAAGCCTCGGGAATTCATGCGGCACGTTACGAAGGTTTCGTCGACGCGCTACGCGCCGGGGGCGCGCCGAAAGGCCGCGTGAAACATGGCGCCGATACGATTCAGGGCGGCTACGAAGCGGCACGCGCACTGCTCGAAACCAATCCGAAGCTCACCGCGATCTTCGCGACCAACGACCTGCCCGCGCTCGGCGCGATGCACGCCGCCGCTGACCTCGGCCTGAACGTGCCGGCGGACCTGTCTGTGATCGGCATCACCGACATCCAGCTCGCGCGCGAATCGCGCCCCGCGTTGACGACGGTCGCCGTCCCGACGGTCGAAGTCGCCGGGCTCGCGGTATCCCTGTTGCGCGAGTTGATCGAGACATCGTATGGTCAGGCGGGTCGCGGCGTGGCAAGCGTGCCGATGCGGGTCGCCTCGCCGCCCGAACTGGTCGTACGCGCATCCACCGGCGTGCCGCGTCCGCGGTGATGCGGCCATAGCAGCGTCGCGCACGTTACGCGGCGAATCCTTCATTCGCGCACGCTGTCTTGCGGGCAAGCACTCGCGCCTCAGACGCCGATAAAACCTCAATCAGCCTTCAATTACCTTTCAATCGAGCCAGGACTTTCCCCAACTCCGAACGCTCGATCTCGCACCGCACAACTTCATCCAAGCCCCACCACATAAGGCGCGCGGCCTTCCGACGAGTTTCTGCACGTCATCTTCCATTCCGATCATTTCCTTGACGAGCGTCGACGCGCCTGCTGTACTAAATCAACCAAAGTGATTTAGGCGGCGCGAATCAACCCGAGTCCAGGTCGTTTCGAACCACCTTCATCCTGCATCAGGCCATAAACCAGGTTGTCAGCGCGCAGCGTTCGCGCAGGCAGCCGCCAGCAGTCCACAACGTCGTTGCCAAAAACCGGAGGAGCGTCCCATGAATCTGAATTCCCGCAGGCTTCCTGTCACCAGGAAAATCGTGTCGATGTGCGTCGCGGCATCGGCGGTATGGTGTGCGAGCGCGAGCCAGGCGGCTGACCAGCCTGTCGTCGGCCTCATCACCAAGACCGACACCAACCCGTTCTTCGTGAAGATGAAACAGGGCGCCGAAGCGGCCGCCTCGAAAGACGGCGCGAAGCTGATCACCGCCGCCGGCAAGTTCGACGGCGATAACGCGAGCCAGGTCACCGCCATCGAAAACATGATGACGGCCGGCGCGAAAGCAATCCTGATCACGCCGAGCGACACCAAGGCGATCGTGCCGAGCATCAAGAAAGCGCGCGCCGCCGGCGTAATGGTGGTCGCGCTCGACACGCCGACCGATCCCCAAGACGCCACCGACGCCCTCTTCGCCACCGACAACTTCAAGGCCGGCGTGCTGATCGGCCAATACGCGAAAGCCGCGCTGAACGGCAAGCCCGCGAAGATCGCCACGCTCGATCTCGCGCCCGGCGTCTCGGTGGGCGTGCTGCGTCATAACGGCTTTCTGGAAGGCTTCGGCGTGAAGGAAGGCGATCCCTCGGTGGTCTGTAGCCAGGACACGCGCGGCGATCAGGCCAAGGGCCAGACGGCGATGGAAAACTGCCTGCAGAAATCGCCCGACATCAACGTGGTCTACACGATCAACGAACCGGCGGCGGCGGGCGCTTACCGCGCGCTCAAGGCGGCGGGCAAGGATAAGAGCGTGATGATCGTCTCGATCGACGGCGGCTGTGAAGGCGTGCGCAACGTCAAGGCCGGCGCCATCGCCGCGACCTCGCAGCAATATCCGCTGAAGATGGCCTCGCTCGGCGTGACAGCCGGTGTCGAGTATGCGAAGACCGGCAAGAAGGTCTCCGGCTATCAGGACACCGGCGTGACGCTGATCACCGACAAGGCGATGTCCGGCATCGACAGCAAGGACACCAAGTTCGGCCTCGACAACTGCTGGGGCAACAAGTAACGCGCACTGAACAGCGGCCCGCTTCGCCGGGCCGCCATCGGATTTGCCGCGTGGCCAGCCCGCCACGCTCATGTATCGAGGTCATCCATCATGTCGACTCCTTCCGCGCCCGCCGGCCACTCGCGTTCGTTCGCCGAGCGCATGCCATCGCTTGCCGAAGTCGGGCCACTCATCGCACTGGTACTGGCTTGCGGCTTCTTCATTTCGCAGAGCGACCGCTTCCTGTCGTTCCAGAACCTCTCGCTTATCCTGCAGCAAACCATGGTGGTCGCGGTCATCGCCATCGGCCAGACGCTGATCGTGCTGACCGGCGGCATCGATCTGTCGTGCGGCATGGTGATGGCGTTCGGCTCGATCATCATGACCAAATTCGCGGTCACGCTCGGCGTTCCACCGGCGCTCGCGATTCTCTGCGGGGTTGGCGCGAGCACGCTGTTCGGCGCGCTCAACGGCGTGCTGATCACGCGTATCAAACTGCCGGCCTTCATCGTCACGTTGGGTACGTTGAATATCGCGTTCGCGCTTACGCAGATCTATTCGAACGCCGAGAGCGTGTCGAACCTGCCGGACGCAATCATGTTCTTCGGCAACACGTTCAAGCTCGGCCCCGCGGATGTCACGTACGGCACCGTGCTCACCTTGCTGATGTATCTCGCCACATGGTTCGTGTTGCGCGACACCGTGCCGGGCCGGCATCTGTACGCGCTCGGCAACAATCCCGAGGCCGCGCGCCTGATGGGCTTGTCGTCGCAGAAGATCCTGCTGACCGTGTATTCGCTGGCCGGCGCGATCTACGGCATCGCTGCGCTGTTGTCCGTGTCACGGACCGGCGTGGGCGACCCGCAGGCGGGGCAAACCGAAAATCTCGACAGTATCACCGCGGTCGTGCTCGGCGGCACGAGTCTGTTCGGCGGACGCGGCTCGATTGTCGGCACGTTGCTCGGCGCGTTGATCGTCGGCGTGTTCCGCAATGGTTTGACTCTGATCGGCGTCTCTTCGGTCTACCAGGTGTTGATCACCGGCATGCTGGTGATTCTCGCGGTGGCCGCGGACAAACTTTCCCATCGTCGCGGTTAAAAACGCAATCGCACTTCGTGCATTGGGGCCGGAGTAAGCGCTGAAGCGCCAACTCCGGCCAACAGAGGAGCCCGTCATGTCGACACCAATTTCCGCTTCCGCCGCGATGCCTGTTCTGCAGGCGCGCGGACTCATCAAACGCTATGGCAACGTGACCGCGCTCGACGGTTGCGATTTCGAAGTGATGCCCGGCGAAATCATGGCCGTGATCGGCGATAACGGCGCGGGAAAATCGTCGTTGATCAAGGCCCTTTCCGGCGCCACGGTGCCGGACGAAGGCGAGATTCTGCTCGACGGCAAGCCCGTCAAATTCCGCAGCCCGCTGGATGCCCGCGCGCAAGGCATCGAGACGGTGTATCAGGAACTCGCGGTGGCGCCGGCCATGAGCATCGCCGAAAACCTGTTCCTCGCCCGCGAACTGCTGAAACCCGGCTGGCGCGGCTCGATCTTCAAGATGATCGACAAGCGCCGCATGCTGGACGAAGCGACCGCGCATATGAAAGACCTGCAGATCGGCATCCGCTCGATGCGCCAGGCCGTCGAAACGCTCTCGGGCGGCCAGCGCCAGGGCGTGGCCGTGGCGCGCAGCGCGGCGTTCGCGCGGCACGTGGTGATTCTCGACGAACCGACCGCCGCGCTCGGTGTGAAGGAAGGCAACATGGTGCTGGAGTTGATCCGGCGCGTGCGCGATCGCGGCTTGCCGGTGATCCTGATCAGCCACAACATGCCGCACGTGTTCGAGATCGCGGACCGCATCCATATCCAGCGGCTCGGCCGGCGCGCGGCGCTGGTGAACAGGAAAGACATACATATGTCGGAAGCCGTGGCGATCATGACGGGCGCAAAGGAAGCGGACGTCAAGGCGATTGCATGATGCGTGCATCCTGCTGAGCGGGCTCTCACCATGGAAACCACCGGCACCCGCTCGCCCCTCAAACGCACGGTCGGCTCGAATCAGGTCGGCATGCGGCAGTTCAACGAGCGCATCGTGTTGCAGGCGATCCGCTTGCATGGGCCGCTGCCGAAAGCCGACGTGGGCCGTCTCACGCGTCTTTCGATGCAGACGGTGTCGATGATCGTCGAGCGTCTCATCGAGGACGGCCTGCTCGAAAAGCAGGCTCGCGTGCGCGGCAGGATCGGCCAGCCATCGGTGCCGATCGCGTTGCGCGCGCAAGGCGCGTACACCATCGGCGTCAAGGTGGGACGTCGCAGTCTCGACGTGCTCGCGATGGATTTCGCCGGCCACGTGGTGCACCGCGATGTCTTCGACTACGCCTACCCCGATCCGCGCACATTGTTTCCCGCGCTCGAAAGCAAGCTGGCGCGCGTGAATCAGACGCTCGGCGCGAAGGCCAGCCAGGTGGTCGGCGTGGGCGTCGCGGCGCCCTTGTGGCTCGGCGGCTGGCGCGATTTTCTCGGCGCGCCGCCCGATGCGCTCGAAGCGTGGCACGAGATCGATCTGCGCTCGCGCATCGCCACCATGACGGGCCTGCCCGTGGAGTTCGCCAAAGACACCACGGCCGCCTGCGCCGCCGAACTCGTCATGGGCCAGGGCCGCGGCATCCACAACTTTCTCTATCTGTTCGTCGGCACGTTTATCGGCGGCGGTCTCGTCATCGACGGCCGTTTGCATAGCGGCCCGCACGACAACGCGGGCGCGGTCGGCTCGATTCCGCTGCGCGAAGGCGGCGCGCGCAAACCCGCGCGGCAACTGTTGCACGCGGCCTCGGGTTTCGTGCTCGAAAAACTATTGACCGATGCCGGCGCGCCGGCTGCGGCCGCGCACGATCATCGCGCGTTGTCGCCGGAATTGTGGCGGCATACCGAGCAATGGCTCGATAGCGCGTGCCCCGCGATCGCCAACGCGCTAACCAATGCGGCGGCCCTGCTCGATCTCGACGCGATCGTGATCGACGGCGAACTCGACCGGCAACTGGTGCGCGAGATCATTCGACGCACCGAGCGCGTGCTCGACCGTTTCGAATGGGAAGGGATGGTGCGTCCGCAACTGCTGGAAGGCGCGATCGGCGCCGATGCGCGTGCGATGGGCGGCGCGATTCTGCCGCTCTATGCGCATTTCGCGCCGGTGCATGAACTCTTCCTGAAGCCGGCGGCGGAGACGGCTTATTAGGCGCTGCCGATGTGGCCATCGACACCGGCACGCTTCACTTCATGCTCATTGCTCGGCGACCTTCGTGATGGAAGCCGTCTTCGCAGGCGGATTGTCGAGCAACGGCTGCAAAACCGGCGCCAGCGACTTCAGCAATTGCACCGACAGCGCGCTGGTGAACTCGTAATGTGCGGCATACGGTTCATGCACCCAGGCGGTCAAGGTGCCGTAGAACCGGTCGCCCATCGCGAACACGAAGGTCGCGCTGCGGTTCACCTTGCGCGACTCGATCAGCCGCGCGCCTTTGGCGAACACATTGAAACGCTGATCGCCGGTTCCGGTCTTGCCGTACACCTGGAGCGTCTGGCCGTCGGGGAACGTCATGCCTTGCGCCAGACGCCGCGCCGTACCGCCCGTCACCACATCGCGCAACAGCACTTTTACGACGCCAGCGATTTCCGGCGACAACTGCTGCTGCGGCGCCACCGCCGCGCGCTGGAAATGTGTTTCGTAAGGCGTGTCTTTCGCGAAGTCGAGTTGCGTGAGGCTTTCGGTCGGCACCTTGTTGCCGTTGTTGGCGATCACGCCGATCAGTTGCGCGAGCGCGGCCGGCCGGTCGCCCGATGCGCCGATTGCCGCCGCATACGAAGGCGTGAGCGTCGCGAACGGATAACCAAGCGCCTGCCATGACTTGCCGATGGCATCGTAGGCACGCAGTTCGACCATCCGTTTGATGCGGCGGTCCTGCGTCGCGTGATAGCGCGTCTTGAAGAGCCACGAATACGTCGACAGACGCACGTCGCGGCTCGCGCTCTGGATCTGTTCGAGCGTGGCGTCGGGATGCGCGCGCAGATAGTTGAGCGTCCACAGTTCCAGCGGATGCACGCTCGAGATATAGCCGCGATCGTTCAGATTGAAGCGGTCGATTGCGTATTTGGCATACAGGTTAGCGAGGTCTTCGTCGTCCAGCACGGAGGCGGCGGGTGTGTTTTTCAGCGCGGCGCGCATCCTGGCGTTGAACCACGCATTCGACTCGTCAGGCGCGACGCTGCGCAACACCGTCGCCACCTTTGGCGGCGATTTGCGCACGCCGAGCAGAAGCAGCGCCAAGGCCTGATCGGGTGTCTTGCCGTGATACTTCGTGTAGAAACGGTTCATGTACACGCGGCTTTCCTGATCCGCGAAGCGCGTCAGATACATCTTGCGCATCTCTGGATCACCCAGCCATTGCGCCGACGGCCCGGTGGTCTGCACCATTTCGTAATGGACGATGTCGCGCATCAGCCGCACGAACACCAGATTCACCGAATGCTGGAACGCGCGGTGCACGGTCAGGATGCGGCCGTTGTCGTCGGATTCGAAATTGTTGAAGGTTTGCGCGCCGCCGCCCGTGTAGAACGTTTCACCGGGACTAGCCGAGTATTTGCGCTCCACGGCCGCGTCGAGCATGGCTTGCAGCGAACGGTCCGAAGTGTGCGCGAGATAGTCGAGCGCCCAGCGCGTGAGCTGGTCGTTCGGATCGTACTTGACGGCTTTCAGCTCCGCTGTGCTCAGCGCTGCATAACGCTTGTGCAGATCCGAGACGATCTGCAAATACGTCACCACAGTACGCAGTTTCGCCGTCGAACCGAGGTTCAGGCGTGCGCCGGAGTTGATGTCGAACGGCTGGTTGACGCTGTCGGTTTGCACCCGCACGAGGTTGGCGCCGTCGCGCCGCTCGAACAGCGTGAAGCTATAGGCGATTCTCGACGGATCGTCCGACGCGCGCAGCATTTCGAAGCCGACCAGACCCGCCGCTTTCGCGCCGTCGCGCGTGGCGGCGGCGGCAAGCCGCTCGCTCACGGCCTGCTGAACGGCGTTGTTGAGAGTGCCCTTCGCCTGCAGATCGAGGCGGTCGAGTTCGTAAAAACTCGGAATGCCGAGCGCGGCCAGCAGATGCGAACGCATGGACGTCACCGCCTTGCGCGACACGAAGGAATCCGTGCTGGCCGTTTTGACGGGCGCGCGGTGCAGATCGACCACCGCGGACAGCGCGGCATCGCGCAACGGAATCGAAACGATGCCGCCGTTCGCCAGCAGCCGCAGATAACTGTCGGTCAGCCGTTCGAGTTCCTTGTAGCCGTGATGCAGGAAATACGACGGCGCGCGTTGCGCGATCATCAACGAGAGCACCTGCCGGAACGCCACGCCCTGCTCCGGCAGATTCTGTTCGGTCGACGGCGCTGCCAGGATGCGGTTGACATCGTTGAAATCGCGGCCATACCAGGCGGCGAGACCGTCGCCGATCCCGTTGATTTCGCCGATGCCCGGCTGCGCGGCCAGCGGCACCGAGTTGAGATAGCGGACGACGATCTGCCGGCGCGCCGGCATGGTTTGCGGGCCGTTCAGATAGGCGCGCACCGAAGCCGATGCGATTTGCCGCAATTTCTCCGGCGGCGTCGCCGTGCGGCCGCCCGCGGAGTGGCGGAATTTTTCGATCTGCGTGGCAAGCGTGCTGCCGCCGGGCTGCGACTGATGGTGATTGAACACGCGCACGCCCTGGTCGGCCAATGCACGGCTGAAGCGCCCCCAGTCGATTGCCGGATTGCGGTTCGGCTGGTTCGGATCGAGCAGATAGCGGTCTTCGATAAACAGCAGCGAATTCACGACCAGCGGCGGAATCGCGTCGAAGTCGTCGTACACGCGGCCGGGAAACTGCGCGGCGAAGAGCGGCGCGCCGGTGCCGTCGAAGAGTTGCAAGCCCGCCCGATCTTTTTCTTCGTACGGCAGAAAGAGGCCGTTATCCGCCAGCGACAGCATCCGGTCGGAATCGCGCGCTTGGGCGGTGATTTCAAACCCGCGTTGCAGCAAGCGCTGCTGGATCGACGGCAGCAGCGCGTAGCCCAGTCGGCTATCGTATGGGCCGTTGTCGGCTTGGGGAAAACGGATGGAATGACTGGCACCGTCGGCGACGGAAAAGCCCACGTCGCGAGTCAATTCGGAGAGATAGTGCGCCTGCAATCGCGAGGTTTCGATCTCGTTCTGGCAAAAGCGTACCGCCAATGCCAGCGCAAGCAAGAATGCCGCCACCAGCGCCCATTTGAACCACTTGCGCACAGACGTCGTGCCCGTCGCGCGAAACGGTAATCGAACCAGCGGCCGATTCATGGTGCTCTCCCCGAGCGGACGCCGGTTTCTTCTGGCCCGGCGCACCTTCAAGGCAGTGTAGCGCGGAACGCGAACCCAGGATCGGTTCGGATTTACCCGAGAGTGTCGCGGCTACAACACCTCTTCGCAAGACATGGCGCGGCGCCAATTGCCATGAGATATTCAACGTCTTTCGCGTGATGAAAACCGCCGCTTCAGGCGGTTTTTTGCTTTCGAGCCGCATGCGCCGGCAAGCGGGCTTGCGCCTGCTCCGCCGGCTGCGTGCGCAGCAATTCGATGAACTGTTCCGCCGGTGGCGACAGCACCCCGCCCTTGCGCGTCACGACGCCGAAAGTTTGCGAGGGCGACTTGAGCTTCACCGGCACGAGACGCAGCATCTTTTGCCTGACGAACAGCGCGGCGATCGCCGTCGGTAATAACGAAACCAGGTTGTGACTGCTTTGCAGGAGCGCGACCGTCACGAACGTCGAGGCCGTCGAAACCGGGTTATCCGGCATCTCCAGACCGGCCAGATCCATCTCACGCTCGAGCAGCGCGTGCAGCGGCATATGCGACGGATACATCACCCAGCGGTGCCCGGCCAGATCGCGCAGTTTCACCTCTTTCTTTGGCAAGGGCGGATGGCCGTAGCCCACCACCACCGAGAGCGGCTCGTCGCCTAGCGGACGATAGTGATATTTCGACGGATCGGCCGCTACCGCAGCGCGGCCGATCACCAGATCGAGCCGGCCGTCGTCGAGTTGCTGGAGCATTCGCGCGCTCGTGTCTTCCACCACTTCGACGGAAAGATTCGGCTGGCCCGCATGCAGTTGATTCAGTGCCGGCACGACGCACTCCGGAATCGCCCCCATGATCGCGCCGATCGCGAGACGCCCGCCGCGCCCGGAACGTATCTCGGCGACGTCCTGGCAGAGCGCGGTGAGATCCGTCGCCACGAGGCGCGCGTAGCGGATCACGCAGTGGCCGAGCTGGTTCGGGATCATGCCGCTCTTCGAGCGCTCGAAGAGCGGCGCTTCGAGCATCGACTCCAGTTCCTGCAAGGCCTTGCTGGCGGCCGACTGTGTCATTGACATCGCACCAGCGGCTTTGTGCAGCGACTTCAGGTCGTCGAGCGCGATCAGCAATTGCAGTTGTTTCATGCGCAGTTTCGACAGCAGGACGTTGAGGGTGTCTTTCATGGCGGCGTATCGGGGCTAAAGCGGGGGTGAGTCGTAAAAGCGATCACAAGATGGAAACAATTCAATATACCCGCCGTGTTCAGCGCCGTATAGTCGACTGCGTTGCATGGGACCTGAGTCAGCGCCAAAGTGCCAACTCGGGTCGACACGGAGACATTCCAAACTACGAAAACACCTATCATCATGACCCAGTCATCCCATCCTGCTGCATTGCGCGGCGTGTTCCCCGTCGCGCCGACCATCTTCGACGACGCCGGCCGTCTCGACCTCGAAGGCCAGAAACGCTGCATCGACTTCATGATCGACGCGGGCTCGAACGGGCTGTGCATTCTGGCGAACTTCTCCGAACAGTTCGCGCTATCCGACGACGAGCGCAATACGCTGATGCACGTGGTGCTCGACCACGTCGCGGGCCGCGTGCCGGTGATCGTCACGACCACGCATTTCAGTTCGTACCAGTGCGCCGAGCGCAGCCGCAGTGCGCAGGCCGCGGGCGCCGCAATGGTCATGGTCATGCCGCCATATCACGGCGCGACGATCCGCATCGGCGAACGCGGCATCTACGAGTTCTACCGCACTGTGTCCGACGCGATCGGCATTCCGATCATGATTCAGGATGCGCCGGTCAGCGGCACGCCGTTGTCCGCGCCGTTTCTCGCCCGCATGGCGCGCGAGATCGACAACGTGTCGTACTTCAAGATCGAAGTGCCGCAGGCGGCGAACAAGCTGCGCGAGCTTATCGAATTGGGCGGCGATACGATCGTCGGTCCGTGGGACGGCGAAGAGGCGATCACGCTGATGGCCGATCTGGATGCGGGCGCAACCGGTTCGATGACGGGCGGCGGCTACGCCGACGGCATCCGTCTGATCATCGACGCCTATGCGTCCGGCGACACCGAGGCGGCCGCCGCGCACTATCAGCAGTGGCTGCCGCTGATCAATTACGAAAACCGCCAGGGCGGTCTCGCATCGTGCAAGGCGCTGATGAAGGAAGGCGGTGTGATCCGTTCGGACGCGGTGCGCCATCCGTTGCCGCAAATGCACCCGGCCACGCGTGAAGGTCTGTTGAAGGTTGCGCGGCGGCTCGATCCGCTGGTGCTGCGCTGGGGCCGTTAAACGCCCATTCCGGTCCAGGGCGGTTGCCGATCGGTCGACAACCGTCCCGGACCTCATCAGGAATGAGCCGTGCCCCTCGTACTTCGTCATACCGCCCGCAACGCGTTAACCGCCCTTGCATCGCGTGGCTCCGTTGCCAGTCTTTCACTTTCAGCAGACCAGCGCAACGGCCCCGCCCTCGCTGCACACCACCCCGTGTCCCGGACCATCCGGCAAGCACACCCAACGCCGGACTCTGCTCCACATACGTTGACATCTCATCAACGGATGCACGTCGAAGAAAAAAACCCGCATATAAGGCAGTGGAGAAATTGAGTACCATAGGCGCGCAAGCTCACCCTATTTCCTTCCATGACCGCCCATCCTCGAGAACTGACGCCGGACACGCTTGCCGAGCTGCTCGAACGTGTCGCCAAGGAAGACGCCGCGGCATTGCGCGAACTCTACGATCTCGCCGCCCCGAAACTGTTCGGCCTCGCCCTCCGTATATTGAACAAGCACGAGTGGGCCGAAGAGGTCTTGCAGGACAGCTTCGTCAATATCTGGCGCTTTGCCGGCGACTATCGCCGCGCGCTGTCCGCCCCGATGACGTGGATGTCGGCGATCGTCCGCAACCGTGCTCTCGATCACCTGCGGCGGGTCAACACCCAGGAAACGGAATGGAGCGATGCGTTGGACGATCTCGTGGCAACCGGCGATCCGAATCCCGAAGCGCTGACCGCGGTCAGCCTGCAGGCGCGTCTGCTCGCCGGTTGCATGCAACAGCTGGAACCGGCGCAGCGCCAGGCGGTGGCCCTCGCGTACCTACGCGATCAAAGCCATAGCGAGATCGCCGACGTGCTGGCGGTGCCGCTCGGCACCATCAAGTCATGGATCCGGCGCGGCCTCGCCAAGCTGAAGACCTGTCTGGGAGGCGAGTGATGAATCTCCATCGCTATCCTCAGCTCGTCGACCTGCTGGCCGCCGAATATGTGCTCGGCACGCTGCGCGGCGGCGCACGGCGCCGCTTCGAACGCTACGCGGACCACGACACGACGATTCGCCGTGCCGTCGACGAATGGCAGCGGCGCATCTCGCCGCTGGCCGAACTCGCCGAGCCGCGCATGCCGCCGGCCGCCGTATGGGACGCCATCGAACGGCGTCTCGGCCTCGCGGCCACGCGCGAGGCCGCACGTCCCCGCACCGTGGTGGCAACACCCGCACGGCCGTCGCGCAGCGTGTTCGAGAACCTGGCGTTCTGGCGCGGCTGGGCACTCGGCGTCACGGGCCTCGCCGCGGTTGCCGTGGTGGTCGCCGTGCGCTCGCTGTTGCCGTCCACCACGGCGCCTGTCACCGCGCCGACCGTGGCTCAGCAATCCGAAACGGCGGTGTCGCATGTCGCCGTGCTGAACAACAAGGACGCGCATCCGGTCATGCTGGTCGCGTGGGACGAAGCCCATTCGACCATGACGGTGCATCCGCTCGGCAAGGTCGAGCTGCCCGCGGGCCGGGCGATGGAACTGTGGGGCATTCCGGCGAGCGGCCATCCGGTCTCGCTCGGCATGCTGCCGGACAGCGCGAACGGCAAGGTCACGGCCGGTCAGCAGAAGCCGGAGAATTATGCGGCGTTGGCCGTGTCGATCGAAGCGCCGGGCGGCTCGCCGGATCACAACGCACCGAGCGGCCCGGTGGTGTTCACCGGCAAGCTGTTGCCGGTGTCGTAGGCGTTTCATGATCAGCCGGAGAAGGTCGGCATTCGCTCGAGGCGAGTGCCGGTCTCTGTTTCATCCGCCCTTCGACTCGGCAATCGCGCGACGGCTGGACGTGAGCGCGCGATTGCCGCTAACCTAGCCCTTATGCAAAGCTTTTACGAAGCCACTGTCACCCGTTCGTCCGCCTATGCGCCGTTGGCTGGCCGGCGAAACGCCAATGTCTGCGTCATCGGCGGGGGCCTGGCGGGCTTGTCCACGGCGTTGGGACTCGCCGAGCGGGGCGTCGCCGATGTCACCGTGCTCGAAGCCCGGCAAGTGGGTTTCGGCGCATCCGGGCGCAATGGCGGGTTCGTGTTCGGCGGCTACAGCCTCGATTGCGCCGACCTGCTCAAAACCCTCGGCGCCGTGCACGCCCGCGAACTCTATACGCTGACTACCGACGCCGTCGATCTGATGAGAAAGCGCATCGCGCGCTATCACATCGACTGCGACGCGACCGACGCCGGCGTGATCCTCGCCAACTGGTTCGACGAACCGGCGCGGCTCGAGTCGCAGCGGCGCCTGATGCGCGATTCGTTCGGCGTCGAGTGGGAACCGGTGGCGGCGGAGCAACTCACTGCGCAACTGAAAACGCGCCGTTATCACGGTGGTCTGTTCGAGCGCAACGCGTTCCACTTTCATCCGTTGAAGTACGTCCTCGGCGTGGCTAACGCCGCGGCGCATGCCGGCGTGCAGATCCACGAAGACTCGCCGGTCGTGCGTCTGCAGCGCGACGGCGCCGGCTTCGTGGTGCACACGCAGCACGGCGCGCTCGACGCGCAACACGTCGTGATGGCGGGCGGCGGCTACGCGCGCCGCGTCTACCCGCTGGTCGAACGCGCGGTGCTGCCGATCGCCACCTACGTGATGGCGACCGAACCGCTCGGCTCACGTCTGCAAGACGCAATCGATACGCGTGCCGCCGTCTACGATACCCGTTTCGCCTTCGACTACTACCGGCCGCTGCCCGACACGCGCATTCTGTGGGGTGGCCGCATCTCGGTGCGCGACCGTGCGCCCGAGGTGATCGCGCGCCTGTTGCGGCGCGATCTGCTGAAGGTCTATCCGCAGTTGCACGACGTGGGTATCGAGTACGCGTGGGGTGGCCTGATGAGCTACGCGCGGCACAAGATGCCGCAGATCGGCCGCAGCGCGGATGGCGTCTGGTACGCGGTCGGCTTCGGGGGACACGGCATGGCGCCGACCACCGTGTCCGGCGAACTGCTGGCGGCGGCGATTGGCGGCGAGCGTCCGGTGCCCGAGGCATTTGCGTCGTTCGGCCTGACACCCGCTTACGGCGCGCTCGGCCTTGCGGCCGCGCAGCTGACCTACACCGCCATGCAGACACGCGACGCGCTCGCCGCACGCCGGCGGCCTGCCGTTTGACGTCGACCAATACGTTGCCGCTCATGCCCGAGACCCGCTCCAGAGGCCAATTTCGCCATGCTAGAATGCGCCGTCACTGCCGCTCGAATACACAATGAAAAAGGGAAGCAAGGCCGCCGAGCCTGATACCAACGGCATCCCGTCCGACAGTCCGCGTACCGACGCCCGGCGCAAGTACGATCCCGAACAGACGAAGCGCAACATCCTCGAGGTCGCGACCCAGGAGTTCTCCGCGATGGGACTGACGGGCGCACGCGTCGACGCGATCGCGGAGCGCACGAACACCACCAAGCGCATGCTGTACTACTACTTCGGCAGCAAGGAAGGGTTGTACCAGGCGGTGCTGGAAAAGGTGTATGGAGACATTCGCGCGCTCGAACAGGATCTGCACGTCAGCGAACTCGATCCGATCGAGGGGATGCGCGCGCTCGTCGAGTTTACGTTTGACTATCACGATAGGCAGCGCGATTTCGTGCGGCTCGTGACGATCGAAAATATTCACGGCGCGAAGTACGTCGAGCAGGTCAAGACGTTCAAAGGCCGCAACGTCACCGTGATTCATACGATCGAGGATCTGCTGGCGCGCGGCATCGCGGCCGGGCAGTTCCGCAGCGACATCGATCCGATCGATCTGCATCTGCTGATCAGTTCGCTGTGCTTTCACCGCGTCGGCAATCGCCATACCTTCGGCACGGCGTTCGGGCGCGACCCGTCGCATCCGCGTTTGCGTGCGCGGCATCGCGCCATGATCGTCGATGCCGTGCTGCGGTTCGTGCGCAAGGACGATTGACGCCTGTAAGCCTCAAGTAAAAAACGGGACGTGGCCTGCGCCACGTCCCGTTTTTTTCGTCTGGCGCGAGGCCGCTCAATCCACCAGCACGATCCGCTTGATATCGCCGACGATGAAGATGTACGACAGCGCGCCGACCAGTGCGATCGCGCCGATGAACACCAGCGCCCCGACAAACGAGCCGGTTGCCGCGACGATGAAACCCACCACCAGCGGCGTCACGATGCCGGCCAGGTTCGCCGCGAAGTTGAAGATGCCGCCGGTCACGCCGAGCAGGCCGTCCGGCGCGATGTCGGACACCAGCGTCCAGCCCAGCGCGGCCATGCCCTGCGCAAAAAACGCCACCGACAGAATCGCGATCACCAGCACGTTGCTCTCGACATAGTTGGCGAGAATGATGGTCGACGCGAGCAGCAGGCCGGCAATGATCGGCAGCTTGCGCGCCACGTTCGGCGACTTGCCGCGGCGCAATAACCAGTCTGAGAAGAAGCCGCCGAACATCACGCCGATCGACGCGGCAATGAACGGCATGATCGTGAAGAAGCCGATCTTCAGCCAGGCCATATGGCGTTCGGTGGCGAGATACGTCGGGAACCAGGTGAGGAAGAACACTAGCGTCGAGTTGCCGGCGAACTGGCCGAGGCAAATGCCCGTCAGTTGACGATGCTTGAGCAGGCGTCCGATGGTGCGCCATTCGAAGCCGCTCTTCGCCGATACGAGCTTGCTGGCTGCCGCCTCAGCGTCCTTCTTCCGATGCGTGAGACCGCCGCCCGCTTCGATATAGTCGAGCTCCTCCTGATTCGCCGACGGATGATCGCGCGGCTCACGATAGAACATCCACCAGATCACGCCGAACACGAGGCCCACGCCGCCCACCACGTAGAACAGCGAACGCCAGCCGAACGCGCCCATCAGCATGAACAGGAATGGGCTGAAAAAAGCGAGGCCGATATATTCGCCGACCGTGTACGTGCCGGTCGCCATCGCGCGTTCGCTCTGCGGGAACCAGGTGGCCACCACCCGGCTATTGGTCGGGAAGCACGGCGCTTCCGAGACGCCGAGGCCGAGGCGGAATGCGAACAGCGCGCCGATGCCGTGCACCAGCCCCTGCGCTAGCGTGCACAGGGACCAGAAGGTCATCGACAGGAAATACGTGACCTTGCTGCCGAAACGGTCGAGAAACAGGCCGCCCGGAATTTGCGCGGCCACATAGCTCCAGGAAAACACGGAAAACAGCAGCCCCATCAGCGCGGCGTTGATGCCGAGCTCCTTGGTCAACTGTGGCGCCGCGATGCCGAGCACCGTACGGTCGAGATAATTGATCATCGTCCCGACCGCGAGCAGCGCCAGAATCTGAAAGCGGGCTTTCGAGCGGCGCCCGGTGCTCACCGTGACGCCTTGCGGCCCGGCGGTGTCGATGGGACTGGATTGAATCGGTTGCTGCATGGGGTGTGCGTCTCCTCGATCGGGTTGTTACCGGTTGGCTCGCTACCGGTTAGCGTTGCAACAACGACTGAAAATGGGTGTAGACCCGTTCCGCGTCCGGTTCGAGACCGGTGAAAATGCGCATGGCGTCGACCGCCTGATACACCGCCATGCCGCCGCCGCTCAGCGTGCGGCAGCCGAGCGCTTCCGCCGCCTGCAAAAGCGCGGTGCGGATCGGGAAGTAGACGATGTCCGAGACCCACAGATCGCGGTGCAGCAATTCGACCGGCAACGGCAAGCCGGGCAATTTCGCCATGCCGGTCGGCGTCGCGTGAATCAGGCCATTGGCGGCCGCGAGCGATTCGGCAAGCGAACTTCCGGCGCTGACGGTGGCGCCTGGAAAGCGCTTCTGCAATTCCTCGGCGAGCGACGCGGCGCGCGTGGCGTCCACATCGAATAGCGTGAGCGATTTCGCGCCCATGTTCAGCGCCGCGTGCGCGACTGCCGCGCCGGCGCCGCCCGCGCCAAGCTGCACGACGCGCTCCAGCGACACGTCCGGCAAACCGCGCTGGAATGCACGCGCGAAACCTGACCAATCCGTGTTGTGACCGATGCGTTTGCCGTCCTTGAACAGCACCGTGTTGACCGCGCCGAGTGCGCGCGCGTCGTCGGACAGTTCGTCGAGCAGAGGAATGACGGCCTGCTTGCACGGGTACGTGATGTTCAGACCGTTGTAGCCCATGCGTTCGGCGGCCATCAGCAGATCGGGCAGCGAGGCGACGTCGAGTTTCAGCGCTTCCAGATCGATACGCCGGTACACATAGTGCAGACCGAGCTTGCTGCCCTCTTCCTCGTGCATCGCGGGCGTCAGCGATCCGCTGATGCCCGCGCCGATCAGGCCGACCAGATAGGAATGAGGTGTTGCCTGTGAGTTCGTTTGTACGTTCGCTTGTGAGTTCGCTTGTGAGTTCATTTCGCCGCCCTATCCTTAAGAATGGTCGCCATCCGCTCCAAAGCCAACACATAGCCCTGCGTGCCGCAACCGATGATGATCGCGTCCGCGACGGCCGACACGTACGAGTGATGCCGGAACGCCTCGCGGCGATGCACGTTTGAAATATGCACTTCGATGACCGGCTTTTCGATTGCCGAAAGCGCGTCGGCGATGGCCACCGACGTATGCGTGTAGGCCGCCGGATTGATCACGATGCCGTCGACCTTGGTACGCGCCGCGTGCAGCCAGTCGATCAGTTGATGTTCGGCATTCGACTGGCAGAAGTCGATCGCGAGATTCAGGCGCTCTCCCGCATCGCGGCAAAGCTTCGCGACGTCGTCGAGCGTTTCCGAGCCATAGATGGTCGGCTCGCGCGTGCCGAGCAGATTGAGGTTCGGTCCGTTGAGGACCAGTACTGACGCAAAACTCATGACAACCACTCCTGCTAAGTAAGGCAAGAAGCCAGCCACGGCAAGCGCCGTGGTTTTGCAACGTGAGCGAAGTGTGCGCGCATTGAGCGCCGCCGTCATTCGGGGTTTCTACGAATTTGTACCATCTAGTTAGTTTGTATAAACTGTCGATAACTTCGGTTACAGTGGGTGATTGTGGCCTGCCTCTTGCCGATGCGTGTAACGAACTGGTCCATTTTCCGCATTGCAGCATGCCAGCCAGCGGGATCTGCGAGCGGTCGCGCGCCCCGGCCGTTGCGCGCCCTATTCAACAGCCGTTTGATTGTTTTAGCAGGAGCCGTCCATGCAACGTTCGATTGCCACCGTGTCGATCAGCGGAACCCTCGTCGAGAAGCTGACCGCGATCCAGGCGGCGGGCTTCGAAGGCGTCGAGATCTTCGAGAACGATTTGCTGTATTTCGACGGCTCGCCCGCCGACGTGCGGCGCATCGCCGAAGATCTCGGGCTGAAAATCATGCTGTTTCAGCCATTCCGCGATTTCGACGGTGTCAGCCCGGAGCGCCTCGAGCGCAATCTCGACCGCGCGAAGCGTAAGTTCGACGTCATGCATGAACTGGGCACAGACCGCATTCTGGTGTGCAGCAACGTTTCGCCCGACACCATCGGCGACGATGCGCTGATGACCGACCAGCTCGGCGCGCTGGCCCGCGCGGCTGAGGCGGCCGGCGTGCTCGCGGGCTATGAAGCGCTCGCGTGGGGCAAGCACGTGAAGACCTACCGGCACGCGTGGAAGCTCGTGAACGCCGTGAATCATCCCAATCTCGGGCTCGTGCTCGACAGCTTTCACACGCTGTCGCTCGACGACACGGTGGACGCGATCGCCGACATTCCGGGCGACCGCATCGCCTTCGTGCAGATTGCCGATGCGCCGAAGCTCGCCATGGACGTGCTCGAATGGAGCCGCCACTATCGCTGCTTCCCGGGCCAAGGCGATTTCGATCTGGCCAATTTCACGGCGCAGGTCGTGAAAACGGGCTACAGCGGGCCGCTTTCGCTGGAAATTTTCAACGACGGCTTTCGCGCCGCCCCCACCACCATCACAGCCGCGGACGGTCATCGCTCGCTGCTGTTCCTCGAGGAACAGACTCGCGCGCTGCTCGAAAGCACGCAGCAGCCGGTCGGTGACCTCTACCGCTCGCCGGCGGCGCCCGCGCACGTCGGCTATCAGTTTCTCGAGTTCGCGGTGGACCACACCACGCGCGCGCAACTCGTCGACTGGCTCGGCAAACTGCGCTTTCGCGAGGCTGGCCGGCATCGGTCGAAAGAAGTCACGCTGTATCAGCACGGCGCGGCTTCGATCGTGCTGAACGCGGAGCCGGATTCGTTCGCCAACGCGTTTTTCCAGCAGCATGGCTTGTCGCTGTGCGCGTCGGCGTTTCGCGTGGACGACGCCAATCAGGCGTTCGAGCGCGCCGCCGGCTTCGGCTACGCGCCGTTTTCCGGGCAAATCGGCCCGAACGAGCGTGTGCTGCCCGCCGTGCAGGCGCCGGACAGCAGCCTGAACTATTTCGTCGACGAAAGGCCGGATCAGCCCACCTTGTTCGAGGCCGATTTCGTCCTCACCGACATCAACGGCCCGACCGAAGTGGGGCCGCTCAGCCGCATCGACCATGTGTGCCTGTCGGTGCCGGCGAATTCGCTGGATACGTGGGTGCTGTTTCTGCGGACCGCTTTGGGCTTCCAGGCCGAGCCCGGCGTGCTGGTCCCCGATCCGTACGGCCTCGTGCGCAGCCGCGCGCTGCGCAGCCACGACGGCTCGGTGCGCATCGTGCTGAATGCCTCCGTGGACCATCACACGGCGGTGGCCGAGGCGCTGCATACCTATCACGGCTCAGGTCTGAACCACGTCGCCTTCAGCACCAGCGACATTTTCAGCGCGATTCCCGAGTTCGTCGCCGACGGCTTGCCGGTGCTGCGCATCCCGCGCAATTACTACGAGGATCTGGCCGCGCGCTACGCGCTGCCGGACGACACGCTCGACGCATTGCGCGCCAATAACATCCTCTACGATCGCGATGAGCGCGGCGGCGAGTTTTTCCACGCTTACACGGAGCAGCTCGACCAGCGCTTCTTCATGGAGATCGTCGAGCGGCGCGGCGGTTACGACGGCTATGGCGCGGCCAATGCTGCCGTGCGGCTCGCCGCGCAGGCTCAGCGGCGCAAATAGGCACCATCGCGTCACGCAGGCGAATTCGGGTCCAGCGATTCCGGCTAGGCGGGCACGGCGTGTGCGTCATCGGCGGGGTAGCCGCGCCGCGCCGATATAATGTCGCCTGATTCGCGGTCGATGCCGCGCGGCTGTGGCACGTGCGGGCGTCGCACGTATCGTCAGCCGAATGTAACGCCAGGAGAGATATGAAGAAGTTTGCCGTAGTCCTGTCAGTTCCCCTGCTCCTCAGCGCTTGCGCGTACTTCCAGAAGAATCCGGATGCCGGCGAGCCCGTCACGGACACCAACACGCAGCGCTCCGTCAACGACGTGGTCGCGTGCCTCACGCAATTGGCCACCAGCCACGACGCCGCGTTCAAATCCACGGCGATCCCGCAAGGCCAGATGCTCGACTTCGGCGACTCGAATATCGTCAAGGTGCGTAGCGACAACGGCGCGACGACTTACCGTTTCTATGCGGGCAAGCGCCACGTGAGCAACCTGTGGATCGAATCGGCGGGCAAAACCTGCGCCCCGTAAGGGTTTGCGGGCGTAAGTGTGACAATCGGTAACATGGTCCGGTGCAATCATCGTGTCACGGTGTTACAGGACAATGGTGTCTTAAGAATCGTTTAAGACTTCGTCCGCATCATCCACCCGACACTATTCCGCACAAGGTGCGACCATGAACCAGCCCGATCACAACACGAACGACGCACCGGCGCCGGCCAAGCGGCCTACCATCCTGCGCCGCCTGCTGAGCCACCACGAGCTGGCGACGTTGCTGCTGTTGCTGCACGCGCCGATCGACGCGTCCGCGAAACCCGAGATTCCACAGCTTCACGAAGCCGGCCTGATCGAAACGATTTCCGGCGACGCCGGCGCTTCGCATATCCGTTTGACGCCTGAAGGTAACGCCGTGCTGCGCGGCCTCGGCGTGAAGTAACGCGCGCTGTTCAATTGCGTTCGAAGGCGCGCACGTACAGGTCTCGGGCCCTTTTTTAACAGCCGAGCGCCGGCCGGATCCTTTGACGAACGCCACGCCGCATCACACGGCTCACGCCTGCCACACGCCGTACCCCGCTTCACGTAGTCCAATCGCCAATTCCACTTCCATGTCCTGTGCGCCGCGGTAAGGCATGGGATTGAATACCTCGTACAGTTCGGGCACGAGCCGCAAGCCGTAATCGCGCACATAGCGATTGGCCTGAATGCCGGCCTTATGCCGGTCGAAGCGCAGATCCGGGTCCAGTCCCGTCATTCCCACATACACGCAAGGCTTGTCGAACCGGTAGTCCGGATTCGCGCGGCGAAAACGCGCCTCGTTCCAGACCTTGTCGTCCAGCGCGACGACGTAGACGTAGTAATGATGCTTGCGACGAGCCATGTGCAGCGGTTCAACTCCGCGAAGTACCGTGCAGCAGCATCCGGTATTCGGTCGGCGTCACGCCGACTGTCGCCTTGAATTGCCGTGTGAACGCGCTGTGGTCGGTGTAGCCGCACAGCGCGGCGACGTCGGTGACCTTGTCGTGCGAAACCAGCAGCGCCGTGGCGGCGTCCAGCCGGGTTTTCAGCAGCACCTGACGCGGCGTCAGATGAAACACTTTGTGAAAGTAGCGCTCCAGTTGCGCGACGGACATATCCGCCATGGCCGCAAGCTGCTTCAGATTCAACGGCTGAACGTAATTTTCCTGGATGGACTGAACGACCGCGGCGAGACGGCTGTAGGCCGGGTGACTGCTTTCGTCCGCTTTCAGATCGCGGGAAATGCCGGCGAGGCCGACCACCTTGCCGGCGGGATCGCGCAGCGGCTGCTTGCAGGTCAGACACCAGCCCGGCTGGCGGCCGGGATACAGATGCAGTTCCAACTGATCGATCATCTGATTGCCGACGTTGATGATCGCCTTGTCCTGCGCCGTGTAGATGCGTCCGAAGCGGCGCGGGAACACGTCCTCGGCGGTCCGGCCGAGCAGCGCGGACTTTTCTTTGAAGCCGCAACGCGACGCTAGCGTGCGATTGACCAGCGCGTAACGCGCCTCGGCGTCCTTGACGAAGAACACGACGTCCGGCATCGCGTCGAACACCGGCTCGAGCAGCCTGAAGTGCGACAGCATGCCGGACAGCGTTGCGTCGTCCGGTTCGAGCGGATGAGCCAGCGTGTTCATCGTGCGGGTTCCGTTGGTCCGTGCGTTGGTGGGGGTGGTCGGGCGAGCGTTCGGTTTTTTCGGCGTCGGGTTGTTACGGTTGCTCTGTTGCCGGATGACGGTCGCCGCCTGACGACCGACGCTCGGGGCTTGCAGCGTCGTGCCAGTTGCCTGGTCCGTGCGGTCGATTATAGGGCCGCGCCGCCGCCGACAATATCCGCTGGCTTGTCGGCGAACGGGTCATTCAAGCTGGGGCGGCTCCGCGACCGCCGCCATCAAAGTGCCGATTTGCGCTGGACTGAAGGGCGGGCGCGGCGCGCCGGATTGCCAGCCGAAGTACAGGTTCGCCGCCGTCCCGCAGATTCGTCCCTGGCAGGCGCCCATGCCGCAGCGGGTGTGGAGCTTGGCTTCGCGCCAGTCGGCGAAGGCGCGCACCTCGCCGATGCTCACGTCCTCGCAGCGGCACAGCAGCGTGGCATCGGGCGGCGGTGTGCGCGCGGCGTCCCGCAGGGCGAAGGCGGTTTCGACGCGGCGGCCGAATCGGCGCCAGCGCGCGCGCTGCGCGTCGAGGGCGGCATGGTCCGCGGCGGCGCCACCGCTTGCCAGGAGGCCGGCAACCTCACCTTCCACGCCGGCCAGTTCAGCGCCGCCGATGCCGGTGCACTCGCCCGCCGCGAATACGCCCTCGACAGACGTCCGCTGCTCGTGGTCGACGACGATCTCGCCCGCTTCACTGATCGCGCAACCGAGCGCCTGAGCCAGCGTGCTGTTCGGCACGAGTCCGTAACCGCAGGCGATGCGGTCGCAATCGAGCGTGACGCGTTTGCTGTCGCGGCCGCGCCGGATGGTGACACGCTCGACTCGGCCGTCGCCCTGCGCCTCTTCCACGATGCTGCCGGTCCAGTAATGCAGGCCCGCGAACCCGCGCGTCATGCCGACGGCTTGCCGCAACTTGGCCGGCGCGGCCAGTAGCGAGATGCCGAAACGCGCGACGTCGAACGCCGAAGCTTGCTCCACCACGGCCACCACCTTTGCCCCCGCCGCGCGCGCAGTGGCGAGCGCCGCGATCAGCAAAGGCCCGCTGCCGGCAATCACGATCCGCTCGCCACCCACCGGCATGCCGCCTTTGATGAGCGCCTGCAGCGCGCCTGCGCCGGTCACGCCGAGCAAGGTCCAGCCGGCGAACGGCAGAAGCCGCTCACGTGCGCCGGTAGCAAGAATCAGGCGCTCATAGGTGACGCAGACGTCGCCGTGCTCCGCCGATTCGAACAGCAAGCCGCGTGGACCCAGCGGCGCGATCACGCGAGTCGACGGCCAGTGCGTGATGGTGCTGTGCCCGCTGATCGCAGTGAGGAGGTTATGCAACGGCGCCTGCGGCGCGTGGCCCGGACTTTGACGCCAGATCTGGCCGCCCGCGCGTGGATTGTCGTCGAGCAGCGCAACCGAGGCGCCCGCGCGCGCGGCGGCGGACGCGGCGTTCAAACCAGCGGGACCGGCGCCGACGATGACAATGTCGAAGTGCTGTCTCATCGCGTGCCCGCCCCGTCCTGGGTACGAACGTTCTGGCCTTCGCGGCACAGAGTCTGACACGCCAGCGCATGCGCCCGGCCGTCGATCGTCACGCGACACTCCTGACACACGCCCATGCCGCACAGCGCGGCGCGAGGCTGGCCGCTCACCGATAGGCGCGTGCCGTGAACGCCAGCCAGGACGAGCACCGCGGCCACGGTTGTGCCGGCTTCGACATCGATACGGTGGCCGTCGATCGTCAAGCTGACGCGTGTCGTGGCGCTCGCGCTACTCATCAATCACCTTCTCAACAAAACGAACCGGCAAATAAGGCTCGACAGGAATCGGCGCGAGGGTCCCTACAATCTGCGCGGCAAGCAGCTTCGCGGTGGCAAGCGATGTCGTCACGCCCAAACCCTCATGACCGGTGACAAGCCATACGCCGGGAGCAAATTCGCCGGCCGGACCGATCAGCGGCAGGCCGTCCGGCGAGGCCGCGCGAAACCCGGTCCACGCGCGAATGCCGTTGAGCGTCGGCAGCAGCGGCAGATAATGCGCGGCACGTTGGAGCATCTGCGCGAGCACAGGCATCTCGACGGTGGGATCTGTGGTGTCGAACTGGCGCGACGAGCCGATCAGCAATTGTCCCGTGGGCCGCGGTTGCGCGTTGAACGCCACCGAGGTGCCGACCGCGTGATGCGCGCTCTTGATGTACCCGAGCTCGAGCAGTTGATGCCGGATCAGTCCGGGATAGCGGTCCGTGATCAGCAGATGGCCTTTCTTCGGCTGCAAGGGCAGCGACGGCACCAATTGCTGCGCACCCAACCCATTGGCCACGATGACTTGCCCCGCGCCAACACGCTCGCCGTCAGCAAGCGTCACACCACTCGCTTCAACCGACGTCACCGTCGCGCCCAGTCGCACACGGATATTCGCGGCGCCCGGCGACCGCGTCAGCAGCCATTCAGCGACGGTGGGCGCATACACGATGCTGTCGTGCTCGATCCGCAAACCGCCCGCCATCGACGCCGCCAGCGCCGGCTCGCAAGCCCGCAACGCGGGCGCGTCGAGCAATTGCGCGACAACGCCCTGAGCCTCGAACGCGGCATGCATTGAACGGGCGGCCTGCCACTCCTCATCGTCGGCGGCGACCCAGAGCGTGCCGCAGCGCGCGAACGCGTCGCGTAGACGCAGCTGCGGCGCGAGATCCAGCCACAAGTCTCGTGAATAGCGGCTCAGCACGAATTCCGCCGGCGAGTCATTCATCACGACGATGTGACCCATGCCCGCCGCCGTCGCGCCGCCGCCGATGCCCTGCGCGTCGAGCACCTCGACGCGCATGCCGAGCGCCGCCAGTTCCGCCGCGCACGCCGCGCCGACAATCCCCGCCCCGACGATCAGCGCGTCCGCCGTCATGCCGTGCGGATGCCCCAGGCGAAGGGATCGCGCTCGTCGAAGCACAGGCGCGCCTCTGCCGTGACGTACGCGTGACCGCTGATGGTGGGAATCACGTGAACGCCATCGCCGGCATGGCGATAGCTCGCCTCGAACACGCTGCCGATAATGCTCTCCTGCCGCCATACCGCGCCTTCAGCCAGTTTGCCGTCGGCCGCGAGGCAGGCCACCTTGGCGCTCGTGCCGGTGCCGCACGGCGAGCGGTCGTACGCACTGCCGGGACAGAGCACGAAGTTGCGGCTGTCGACGCCATCGCGCGAACCGGGTCCGAATAACTCGATGTGGTCGATCAACGCGCCATCCGCGCCGGTGATGCGCTGCGCGATCAGCGCGTCGCGAATCGCCCCGCTGAACGCCGTCAATTCGCCGATCCGCGACGCCTCCAGGGCGCGCGCATGGTCAGCGACGAGAAAGAACCAGTTGCCACCCCAGCCGATATCGCCAGTCAACACGCCGTGGCCCGGCACGTCCACCCGCACGGATTCGCGATAGCGATACGCCGGCACGTTGCGCACGGCGACACTGCCGTCGTCGTTGAGCGTCGCTTCGACAATGCCGACCGGCGTCTCGATCCGATGACGCCCCGGCCCGATCCGTCCCAGGTGCGCCAGCGAAACGACGAGGCCGATCGTGCCGTGCCCGCACATGCCGAGATAGCCGACGTTGTTGAAAAAGATCACGCCGGCCGCGCACGTCGGGTCGTCCGGCTCGCAGAGCAGCGCGCCCACCACTACGTCCGAGCCGCGCGGTTCGGTGACGATGCCCGCGCGCCAGTCGTCGAACTGAGTGCGGAACACGTCGAGCCGTTGCGCCAGTGTGCCGCCGCCGAGATCCGGGCCGCCCGACACCACGAGGCGGGTCGGTTCACCGCCGGTGTGCGAGTCGATGATGTCCAAGGTTTTCATGATGCTCATGGTAGAAACCGCGGCCGGTCGAGTCTTGGTGTGCTTGCGCGTGGATTGTGACGATTTCGGCATAGCTTCGCGATGCCGGGCGACCTCACGCCGCCGCCCAGACCGCGGCCCGTGTACCTGCGCTGGACCCACGACGGGCATGACCCCGAGCACATGCCGTCGTGCCGGTCACGCGCTCTAGACGCGCCTCGCCCTTTATCCTGAAATAGGCCATCCGCCTTGTTCCGGCGATACTACGGGCAAAGCGACTGTGCTGAAATCGTCATCCGCCACGCGTGATTCACGCAAGACGGCGGGATTTTCCCTGCTTACACTGCGCTTGAACTCATCACACTCAGGAGAGCAGTCGTGGCGCATATCTGGGAAGGCGTATTGCCCGCAATCACCACCAAATTCAACGCGGATTTCAGCATAGACCGTGCGTGGACCGGCAAGAATATCGAGGCGCAGATCGACGCGGGTGTGGACGGCATCATCGTGTGCGGATCGCTGGGCGAAGCGTCGACGCTCTCGCTGGATGAAAAGCTGCAAGTGCTCGACGTCGCCGTCGAAGCCTCGCGCGGCCGCGTTCCGGTCCTGTTGACGATCGCCGAAAACAGCACGCTCGACGCCTGCCGTCAGGCCGAAGCGGGCAGCCGTCATGGCGCGGCCGGTTACATGGTGCTGCCGGGGCTGCGTTACCTGTCGGACCGCCGCGAGACGCTGCACCATTTCCGCAGCGTCGCCGACGCGAGCGCGCTGCCGCTGATGATCTACAACAATCCGCTCGCCTACGGCGTCGACATGACGCCCGACATGTTCGCGGAAATCGCCGACGAGAAAAAGATTGTCGCGATCAAGGAATCATGCGGCGACGTGCGGCGCGTGACCGACCTGATCAACGCGGTCGGCGACCGTTTCGCGATTCTCTGCGGCGTCGACAATCTCGCGATGGAGGCGATCCTGATGGGCGCGCATGGCTGGGTGGCCGGTCTCGTGTGCGCGTTTCCGCGTGAGACGGTGGTGATCTACAAGTTGCTGAAGGCGGGACGCCTCGAGGAAGCGCGGGCGATCTACCGCTGGTTTGCGCCGCTGCTTGCGCTCGACGTATCGGCGAAGCTGGTGCAGAACATCAAGCTCGCCGAAGCGATCGTCGGACTGGGCACGGAGCCGGTGCGCCCGCCCCGTCTGCCGCTGGCCGGCGACGAACGCAAGGCGGTCGAAGCATTGATTCGCAAGGCGCTCGAAACACGCCCCGCGCTGCCGCAGATTTGATCTGACGCGGCTGGTTGACTTCAGGCCGCTTTCTTCTCGACATCGATATCCGCATCGATATCGGCGGCTGCGCCCTGACGCAAATGCAGCAGCCGGTAGCCGCTTTTATAAACCGGCTGCAGCCGGAATTCGTTTTGCGGCTCGATTTCGAGCAGAAGGCGCAGCCGCGAAACGTGACTGTCGATCGTGCGGGTGAATTCGCGGAACTCGCGGCCCCACACCATCGCAAAGATGTGATCGCGCGACATCACGCGTCCGATGTTGGAGAAGAACAGCGACGCCAGCCGGTACTGCGTGCCGGACAACTGGACCGGCTCGCCGCGCAGCATGACGAGTTGGCGGTGCGTGTCGAAGTGGTACATCCCCGGTGAAGCGAGATGTCTTAACGTATTCAATGAGATAGCATCGGTTTTTGCATCGGTTTTTGCATCGGTTTTCAGGTACAAAAACGTCCTATAGCGTCCCAATAAAATCAAAGAGTTACGTGAGGTTTTGAACAGGCCAAACGGCTTATCTGCAGTTCAGTCGGGCAGCACAAATCCGATGGACTTCGCACACGATCGGCGATCGATAGTCGAGCATCCAGCCATCCACAAAGAGTTGTGCCGGTGACTGCTCAGTCGCGAGCTGAAGTGACGCGAGCACATTCGGTGCAAGTTCAGCCGCAGTTTGTGCGAGCGCCACGCGGTCTTGCCAATCACACGTCGCGCCGTTTGCCTGCATCCAAATCCGCACGGATTCGACGAGGTGATCGGTCCTCAACCACTCACCTGTCCTCGCCATCGCCACGAACTCGCCTATCACGAGGTAGCAAAGCATCTCGGTGCGTGCTTCATCATCGAAACTGAGCCTCTGCGACATGATTGGTCGATTGACAGGTGACCCGATAATTATCCTTCAGGATTTGAACCCCCGACCACATGCACCCCATGCGGGGTTTCACTCACCGCAAACCTGCAAGACTGTTGGCGGTGCGCAAAATACTGTCTAATGCCTGCTCAAAAAACAAGCTGCTGCAAGCCGCTTCTGGCATAGTTGCGACGGTTACTATTAGACATCGTCTATAGAAAGGTCGCGAACAAAAAATGAAGGAATCTGAAGCTCTACAGCAGTTCAAAACGGCAATCGAAGACGTTGAGAAAACAGGCCAGAACTCCATCCCAACGGTCAACCTGAAGAACTATTTGGATTTGCTTTTGCGGGACGCCGCGCAGCGTGAGGCCGGGCTTAATACGAGCACCGAAGAACAACGTGCACACGGGCTGGAGGTATGGAAGACCCAAGTCGGTATGTTTGCCGAGATGCTAAAGGCGACGACTGAGGCTGGTCAGACTGCATTGAAATCTGCGATCTTGATTAACGGTGGCGCGGCGGTTGCGATGCTCGCGTTCGTCGGAAATGCGGTTACAAAATCCGACTTGCGGCCCGGCTCCCCGATCCTTTCGCATATAGGTGGTGCGCTCTTGATCTTCATGGTTGGCACTGGCCTAGCCGGAACTTCAACGGCTTTCCGATATATATCTCAGTGGTGTTACGCCGAGGCCGTCAACAAGCCAGTCCCGTCACGAGAGAGGACTTGCGGCCACGCGTTCTCAATCGTCGCAGTGCTGCTTGGAATAGGTTCTTTCACCGCGTTTTTTGCGGGCGGATGGCTCGCCTTCAAGGCGATCCTGACGCCGTAGGTGCAACACGGACGAGCCAATTTCGCCGCTATCCGCGGTTGTCTGTGGCGACAGCGGGATTGGCCTGCATCTTCCCGCGAAAGTAGCTCGCGATCCCAAGCACGGGTGCCATCGTGCCCATGACTGCAGCCTCGGCTCCGAGCATCCCCGGCAGGTAACTCAACACTCCGGGGTCGGCCCTGAAGAACATCACGCCGATATACGACACCGCGACCGTCAGGCCAGCTTGCACGCCCAGTACGCCAAAGCAGAAACCGACAAACGGACGCCAACTATAAGTCGGCCAGTGGTCAGCCTTTGCCTCGACCTGCATCGTCTGATTCACCGCCAAGGTATCGGCTGTATCGGCGGCCAGTTCCGCCTTCGTAACATCGGCGACGATCTGCGCGAGCTGCGCCTGCTGATCGAGCACCGCTTTCTGGAATTGAAGCGATAAGGCCGGGTCGGCTTGGACTGCGGCGAGCGCGGCGTCGGGTGCCGATTGGCCCGTCACGGCCTGCGCGATGCTGACTACCTTGCCGGCGACGTCTTCGGCCTTGACCCCGCCGAGCCAACCGGCGATCATCGGCGCGAACTGGGCGAGCGCCATTGCGATAGGGATAAGCGGCATCATGCGGCTCCTTTTGTGAGATTGTTGGCGATGCGACGCGCCCAGCCTTTGCCGAAATCCTGCCAGGTCTTGAGCGACGTGAAATAGGTTAGGCGCAGCGCGTTCCAGCGAAGCACGAAGCGGAGCGGGTCGACGGCCTGCACCGCGGCGATCGTGGCTGGCCCGAGCAGTCCGTCGACCTTCGCGCCGGCGGCGCCCTGCATCCAGATCACAGGGTGGCCGCCGTTGTAATTTGCGTCGAAGATCTGAAACGCAACGCGCGGGTCGAACTCGTCGAGCCGCAGCGGATCCCAATAGAGCTTCTTTGCGATCGCCTTCGCGGTGTCGCGCGGCAGGTCGCGCATCGCCCCAGCGTAACCACTCGCGCGCGCGACGCGTGCCGTTACGCCCCACATCGTCTCGCCGCCAGGATCGGCAGCGTTGTTCGAATAGCCGCCCTCGTTGCCGATCAGCGCATCGAAGGCGTCGTCAAAGCTGGTCATTTGCTGAACCCCCTTGTTTGGAGAAATGCATACGCCAGCGCAGCGAGCCCCAGCGACGCGACGCCGCCGAGCGTCCACTTGCCAAGCGTCGCGAACTGCTTGTCGAGCCACTCAGTCAAGCCTTCCTTGAGTGCGTTCTTTACTTCGTCTTGCGTCAGGCCTTCTACCGGCATGGTGAGTCCCCGTTCAAGGGCAAAAGCCCAATAAAAAACCGCCCGAAGGCGGCCTGAAAAATTACTTTGTTAGCGTGCTATATCGCGAAACAGGCGAGCCCAAGCAGTCCGCCCGTGGCCGTCGCGGCCACGTCCCACCCCGACACATCACCGCCAGTAAAGTGGTCAAGCGTTTCCTTGGCGATGCCGACCAGGATCACGACGGCGATACCGATCTGCCATGTCGCGAGGTGTGCGACGGCAAACACCAGCACACCTGCGATAACGTGCAGGCACTTGTCCTGCGGAATGGCACGCATGATTGCGGCCTCGATGGATCGAAACATGGGATTCTCCCTTGGTTAAGCGCGAAATGCGCGGACGTTCCTGATATAGACGTCGCCGACAAAGCTGGAGACGGTGACGAACAGCCTGAAGCTCGAGGCATAGGGCGGAATCGTCTGGATCCGGTGATCGATGCCCATCGCGCGGTTCCGACCTGCGGCAAGGTTCGGCAACACCGGGTCGGCGTAGGCGTCGGCCATCTTGTAGGTGGCACCGAGGTCGGCACCAACCTGGGTTCCGCTGGTGTCGTAACAGCGCATGAAGACCCGCACGTTCAGGTCACCCGTCGTACCGTTGGCGAACACATCGCAGCCCGGACAATACGTTTCACCCGGTTTGCATGGAATGCTGTCGTTCGAATGAAGGGTGATCGTCGAATTGGCAGACGTGCCGTGCAAATGCAGCGACTGCCCGAGTGATGGCGTGCTCTGTATGTCGCGCACATCGACGTCGGTCAGACCAGGATCACGGGTCCAGTTCGTCAGTGCATCGGCGCTTGTACCTATCGCGTTCGCCAGGAAGTCGTAGTCACGAATGAGTGAGCGTGAGCGCGTGAGCACCCCGTAGCAGCCCTCCTGGATCGTTCCGTCCAGTGCGTGAACCAGCACGTTATCGCCCACGATGGGCGTATCCGGTAGATACGGACGCCATAGATACCTGAGCGATGTACCAAATGCAGCCAGTCGGACACGGTTTGCCGCATTACCGTCGATGAGCCTGCGCGGCGACGCAATCACTGAGGTGTCGGCATAGTGCGTCGGCAGGATCTCGTGACCCTGCATCGTCAATTCCACGCGCTCGCCACTCGCCATTGCATCGAACCACAGACCGTCGAATGCCTCGGAGTGGCCACCCTTGAAAAGAAAGCGCGAATAGCGCCCGAGCGCATCGATTTTGAAGGGCGTCGCGTGGTAGTCGAACGAGCAGCCGCCGAATTCGTAGCTGTAGCCATCGCAGTTGTGATAAACGGCATTGTTAGCCGCAGCGAATACGCAGTCGTTGAATATCATACGTTCGCCACTATTGACCACTGGCGTGGCGCTGCTTACGTACAGGTTTTCCGAGCCGTTCTGCTCGAAACGGCAGCGTTCCCACGTGATCAGATACAAATTGATCGGGTCGTAGCGCAATGCACCACGCCAGCCCGTCACAATCACGTTGCGGCCGCCGGTGTCGCGAATATCGCTGGATTCGGCCGTCGTGTTACCCATCCGGAGACCCCAACCGGTTGACGTCGCCTTGCCCGGTCCCAGCACGACAATTGAGCCGGCACTGCCATCCAGGAAGGGGGCCACCGACGCCCACTTCGCATCGCCCATCGCAATGGCCGTCTGTTCGTTACGCATGACGATGCCGTCCTTGGCCGCATCGATCGTGCGGAAGTCCAGCAGGACGACACCTTTCGATCGGACCCGGTGCCAAGGCAGCAGGTTCAAAGTATCCGAAAGCTTGTAGACGCCAGGCGGCACGTCTATTACCGGCGCAGGATAAGGACTGCCCTGTGCCGTGACCAGCGCGGTAACCCGTGCGATTGCGGCCTTGAACGCTGCGGTGGAATCCGCGGCGCCGGCCGGGTCGGCCTCGTAGCTCGCGACGCTTACCGACTCGTTAAGAATCTCCGCAAGCATTTGCCGCACCGCTCCATCACCGGCCGCAAGGAAGCCGATGAGCGATGCCCCGCCGTCTCCTGCGAGCACCCGGTCATCGACGGCATGGGCGACCATTGCTACGCCCCTGCCGACGTCAGCACTTGCCAGATCCCGATCGTCGACGGCGTGCGCCACCATCCTGACGCCCTTGTCTGGATTCGCCAGATCCTCGACCGTCGCGCCCTGATGCACACCAATGCGGCCGGCGGCAATGTCGGCGGCAACGTCTGTCGATACATAGGGTGCCGGCGAAAGGGCGACATACGCGATCCCGTTATTGGTGAAGACATCCTTCATCTCTAATGTCATGCCACTCACCCACGCGCCACGGATGTTATATGCCTTCAGCGTATTGACCGCGTTCGCTGCAGTCGGGATAACACCCCCTTCGGTCGTCACCGTGTCAGCAACACTGCCATGTACCACCCGGTGCATTAGCCCAGCGTCGGTATGCAGTTGCGCAACGTCAGCCAATAACTGACTGCTGGATGTACTCATGCGGAACCTCTAGAAATGAAAAAAACTGCCCGGGAGGCGGCTAGATAATCGATGCCCTAGTTAATGACCATCGCCTGGATCGGGCGGGGACGGTTCTGGTGTTATCGGTGTCGATGCTGAAGTGTTACCCCACAGGTCCGTAACACTTAGGTAGTACGTTTCACCCTCGGTTACCGTGACAGATCCGGGTGACGCGTTCTGGTACATGGCCGTCCCATCAGATGCTTCTTGGCGAATGAAATACTGGTCAACGTCTTGAGTAGTTACGGCATTGATATGGAGTAGGCCGGTCCCGTCGCCGCTGGAGTAGTAAGTTCCGGTTGGCGCCGGGGGCGCCGACTTCGTCACGGTCAGCGATGCTACGGTCGATTCCCCAACGACGTTGTTCTCCATTACGTTGAACGTGACAGTTGGCGAGACAGCATTATTCGCTTGCGCAGTCGCTGCATCCCAATCAATCACATAATTGGTAGTGTCATATTCAACACGCAACGTTCCACCAGTGAAAACCTTCACGTGACGAAAATCGCCCTTCGCGTTCGAGATGTTGATATGCATCGTGCCGCCCGTGAACGGCGGATTTTGCAACGTCAGCGCAGGCGCTGCAGGTGGATAGGTGACATCGGCAATAGTGCCGCTCCAATAGGCCCATGATCCAGCCAAAGCGCCGATGCCCCGAGCACGAAGCTGCCAGGCGCCAGCGCCTAGATTAGCGTTGATCGATGGCGACAAGCTTCCACCAAGAGGCGTCCACGTTGCCCCGCCGTCCTGAGAACCTTGGAACTCGTACGACGAAGCACCGACAGCCGGTGCGCAAGACACGACCGATAGCCCGTTCGTCGGTGCGCCGATCACCGCAACCGACGCCACAACTGGCGCATCAGTAATGCCGGGAAGCAACGATGCCGGCGGTGGCGGCGGTGCCGAGCCGGTCGTTTCGGCCTCCTGCACCGACGATGCGTAGTTCACCATCACCAGTTCGACCTGACCGTCTCCCTTCGGGTTGACGCTGATCACCTGACAGTCGAGGCCGTGGCGCTCGGCGGGTCCGAACTGGTATTGCGTCGGTTCTTCGCTGTTTCCGTCCGAAATATAGAGCCCGGGCGCACCCGCGACGACGGCCGTAAAGTCATCTGCACCCTGCGTCACAATGTACGGGCCATCGGCGGCTCCGTCGCGCTTGCGGAAGGCCATGTAATAAGTTTGTCCGGTAGCTGACCAGTCGAGCGGCTCAGATGTCGTTACGACGCCGCCTGCATAGCTCACTACTGCGCCGGACAGCCCCCACGCCGGCACGTCATGGGAGACAGCCACGAGATCGCCGTAGCGCGGGATGTAGCCCTCCATTTCAGTAGTCAGTGTGATATTGCGGCGGCGATCACGATTTGCTGCCGCGAGCCGCATACCAAAGCGCCAAGCCTGATCTCGACTCGTGCAGCCGAACAATTGAATGGTTGAAGGCTTCGTTTGCGTGCTGCCCGTCAGCACGCACGAAACCTCCGCCTGCTGAAATGTCACGTCATCCGTGTACTGGACGATCACATAGTCAGGCGTGTCGTAACTCTGAAACGCGTATTGGATTTGCAACGAGTTAGCCGCGATATTGCTCGGCGAGAACATCGCCGTTCGAATGCTTTTCGCTTCATCGCGCACCAGATCGATGACGCCAGCGTAGTACACCGGCATCGAGTTTCCGACGTTGGCTATTTGCGTCAGCGCATCCCAAAGCGTCGCCGCGGTATCGAATACACCGTCAAACGTGTCACCTCGCGAGTCCCACGTCCTTGAGAGCGTCAGTAGTGAATCCAGATTGACCCGGCTATCCGCGAGCCCCCGCCCGTACTCCGTGTTGCGGATCACGTCGGCAAAAGCCCATGCTGGATTACGCGTCGCAGCCGGTGCGGACCACGACGAGCCATTCCAGATCGGCAACTTGCGCGTTGCAATGACGTTGATCTTCTTCGCAGTCGAACTGTTCAGATTGTTCGTTGCCTTGATGATCATCGCAAGCAATGTCACGTTGCCGTAATAGTGCTGGCTCGGCAGGTACGCCCGCATTCCCGACCACTGGATCGTGTTGGCGGTGCGCGAGTCAAGGTTCTTGTCGCCTACGCGCTGAGCGCGTACCTGGTACCGGCCTGTCGGCACCAGATAGCGATTCGAGATTAACTGCGGCTGAATCGTTGCCATGGTGATCGTGGTTTTCGTCAGGTCAAACCAGTCACCGATCGCTGTTCCTTCATCATTTATGAGTTGGGCTTGCACCTGATACTGGACCGACGCGCTGGCGGGGTTGCCGTTGTCATCCGCATGGAACAGGCCGCTGGGCAAAGAGACGTCAATCCCGAGGTAGTTCGCGGCGGTCGCCGCCGGGTTCGAAACGTACGGGCCCATCCATGTTGTCCACGTATCCGGAGCATCGGCCGGTCTTTCGTTCGCGCCGAGCAACTCAAGCCCTGTCACATCGATGCTCGTCACCACGTTATCGGGAAATAGCGCCATTGCGCCGCCCGGCAGGATAATCTCGTACTGCGCTTCGCCGTAAGATGAGATGTCAGTGTCGCCGATCATCACCTTTTCGACGTCGATTTCACCCTGGCTGATGCAGAACAACTGATACAGGTACTGCTCGTTGCCGTGGTTCTCGATGTATGGCTGGCTCGCGAAGTCCGGATACACACGATAGCGGCCGTACAGAACGGGAATCGGGTTTTGAAGCCGCGCATTGTTGCCCTGTGCGCCAATCGTATACGTCGGACTAGCTTGCGAACTGGACAGCGAACTCGGTGCGCGAGACGGCGGCACGAGCGCATTCACGAGGAACGTCCCAGCCATCATGACGCCGGCTGAGATCATCGCACCGCCGACTGTTCCGGCGCCGACTCCCCAAGCTGCTGGCGCAGCGTACGGCGCGACAATCGAGACGACAACCACCACGATCATCAGCAGGATTTGCAACGGGTTCGAGCCGCCACCGCCTTTCGGTATGCTCGCGATCGTCACAACGTCGCCATCACGGATCGAACAACCCCAGTCGCGCTCGAGAACCGGCTTGCCGTTGATCGCGGGCACGAAAGTGTGCAGCCGCTTCAGTGACCGACCGCGACCAGAGACCATGCCCTGACGACGAAGTAACGTGTCGAGACGAATGCGGCGTCGAATTGGAACTATCTCGCGCGAAAGCTGCGGCCGGAACGGATCTCGGCAATATACGAGGGTCGCGTTAAACATGAAATCGATAGAATTTTAGCTTTGAAAACCCAAGCATGCGAAGCGCCCGTTTCGGCGACCAGATAACGCCGACTCGCTCCATGGAGTGCAGGACGCCGCCGCCCTCCAGATCGAGCCACACGCCGACGTGCGGGTCATCTCCGCTGCGCATCAGCACCCCTGCACCATGGAAACTCTGGCCAACGATTTCCCATTCGCGCGAGTTCATGCGCTCCTCGTACATGCCCCTCACGACCGCGCCAAACTCCGCCACGTCCGGGATGGCCTTGCCAAAGTGCTGGGCCTGCACATGGCGAAGTAGACCCCAACAATCGAACGCATCTGGACCGCGTGCGCCCGATACCCACTGAAGGCCGATGTATCGGTTGATGTCGGATGGCGTCATCGCATGAGCCCCGGGAACCTCGAGGTTGTGTAATAGCCACCAACAGTGGTGGGGAAGCCCCAGTTGTGCACGTCGTTCAGCGTCGCCGTGCCCGTCACCTGAAAAATATCGACCGTCACGCTCGTCAGCAGCATGTTGATCGGCGGGTCCATCTGCGGCCCGCTGAGATCCGAATACAGATAAGGACGATACGTGACCTCGATTGGAGCTAGTTGTCCGATTGCCTGCTCTAGGTGTTCCGTGATCTCACGGCTCACGTTGTCAAGCGTGATCTGTAACTGCGGTATCTGGCCCTCCTGGAAACCGGGCAGTACGAAATTGAATGCCGCACCGATGAACGTAACTGCCTGACCGGCATTGAGCGGCGCATCGGACTCAAGCGTCGCGACAATATCGTCATACCCTCGCACGATACGTATTGCCGTAGCGTTGCCGTTGTCGTCGACAAATGCCGGGTGCCGGATCTCAAGCGTGTCGAGTACCACGTCATCGGCCGGATTGGCCGCGTACGCCTCCTTAAGCGCCTGCTGGTACAGCGTCACCATGCGAGCGGCCCCGGCAGATCGACGTGGATAAGTGAATGCAGGTCGGACGATACCGAGTGCATAACGTCCTCGCCGAAGTCCCGCAGCGCGATGTACTGGTCCGGAGTCGCCACTGGCATGTTCACCGTTTCAAGCGTCGCCGATACCTTCCATACACCCGGCTCGATGTTGTCGACCTTGAATCCGCCAATCATCCGCGCCTTGACGCTCTGCATGTCCATCCCGTTGATGATCTGCGCCGAATACCACGAGCAGCCATCAATTAGGTCGTAATGCACGAATGCTTCGAACAGCGCGAGTTGCTCCTGATCGAGCGTCCACGTTACAGAAACCTGCGTCGGGATACTGATGAAGCGGCGCCGCTGCCGGGCGAGCCCCGAATCCATGTTAGTGCGGATGAATGGCGCTTGAGGCTGATACGAGTACCCTGACGCCATGGGTGCCGGCAAGCGATCCGGCCATGTAACAAGAGCCATTATCTAAACCTCGGAGTAAGCCCATATCGTTGTGACAGCGCCTTGCTCACGGTGCCCTGCCCGCTTGCGACCTCGCCGGCCATTTCACTCTTCGCCTGGTCAATGATGAGTCGGATGAACTTCTGTCCACTCGAATCCTGTGACACCTGCGGCTGCTGCACCTGCGAATCGCTGTTGTTGACGATTTGTACCGACACACCTCCGCCACCGCTGCCGAGAGCGTGATTCGGTACGATGGATCCAGATGAGCCGGGCGTGAAAAGCTCGGGACCTTTCTCACCGACGAGGTATGTGTTACCACCAGCTACCGGGCCGCCGCTCGCTCGCGCACCGGCCACCGTTCCCCAGCCGCCGGTGTTACTAATCAGGTTGTCGAGCGTATTGCCGCCTTGCATATTCGCCGCGAAGGTTGCACCAGTGTTTCCGAACGCCCCGCCAATGGCTCCAACAGCCATATTGAATAATCCCGAAATCGCCGCGCGAGCCTGCATCCGGACAATGTCGGCAATGATGCTGTTGGCGAGGCTCGTGAAATTGAGCTTGCCAGTCGTTGCAAAGCTCACCAAGGCATCTTCCATGCCCTTGGCCGCATTCGTTACCGACGATTCGGTTTGCGCCGCCATGTTCTGTGCCGCGTCGTTATAGTTAGCAATCGCAGCGGTAGCGCCGTTCGTCCAATCGGTCTGCTTCACCTTCAGCGTCGTGTAATAGGCGTCGTAATCGGCAAGCGACTGATCGAGTCCCGCCTTGATGTCAGCTGACGCCTTGACGTAATCAGCGTCGCCAAGCAGGTTCTTCGGCGTAGCCTTGTCGAGCTGCTCCTGCAGACGCTGGTACTCGGCGAAGATCGACTTCACTGCCTGCACATTTTTGAGCGCATCCGAACCCATGCCGAACGCGTCGAGCTGGCGGCCGTACTGGTCGTTCTGCCCCGACTGGTAGCTCCTGATGGACGCATCAATTTGCGCTGACCGCTCCTGCAGCTTCTGAACGTCCTGGCGATGCTGGACCTCTTTCTCGAGCTCGACGTTCTTCTGCAATTGCGCGCGGATCGCGTCCTGATCCTTGGTTAGGCTCTCCTGTTGAGGCGTGAGAGTTTTGGTCTTCCAATCGCTAATCTGCTGATTGAACTTCGCGAGTTCGCTTTCGGCCGTCGACAGCTTGCCCGTCGTCAATAGCTGAGCTTCCAACGCGGCCTGCTGGTCGCGCAGCTGCTGCAGCATTCGCTCACCGGAATCGTCGCGGTATGCCTTCGGCTTCGGTGCCTTTGGATCCTTATACTTCGCGTCGATATTCGCTTCGTCGACGAGCTGCTGCTCCGGGCTCAGATTGAGCGGACCCGCGATCGTATCAAGGTATTTCTGAATCTCTTTTGCGCGCTTCTCCGCCGGTGTCGCGAATTGCGTGTTGAACGTGTCGTATGCGTGCTTCGCGTCGATAACCTGCTGGTTCTGGCGCTCCGTCCTGGCCTTGTCTTCGGCGGCCTTGATCGCGGCGTCACGTGTGGCGATCGCTTTCTGAAGCTCGGCTTCATCTTCCGACGACCATTGCCCAATCGGGAGTCGCGCCGTCTTGTTGTCCTGCAGGCGAGCCACGACCTGCCCGGGCGTGGCCGCCGCGCCGAACGAGCCAACCGCCTCGATGGCGCCGTTGATCATCGCCTTGATGTCGCGCCAGCCGGCAAGAATGATCCCCTCGTTGGCGGCGATCTCCTTCGTGCGATCATCCATCGCTTGGGAAAACGCTTCCACTGCCACCTTCGCGGCGCCAGTTGCATCACCTTGCCTCTCCAGCGCGGCGATCTGGTCGTAAGTCGCCGCAGTCAGGTAGTGATACTGGTCGTTCAGCTTCACCGAAGCTTTCACTGGCTCGTCGGCGAGCTTCGTGAAATCGTCCACCATCTGCTTGACCGACACACTGGTGTAGGTCGCGGCATCCGCCGCAGACCGACCAAGATTCGCGATCTCTTCACCGGTTAGCCGGCCGGTCTTCGCCAATTCGGTGACGGCCTCGGCCGCAGTGTTAAACGTTGCTCCGCCCGCTGTCGCCGCTGTCGCCATATTGCGGAGTTGATCAGTCGTCACCCCCGCATAGCCGCCGGTCAGCAGCAATGCCTCATTCAGCTTCTCGTTCTGGCTCGCCACCATATACATAGCAGCGCCGATACCCGCGATGGAGAGCGAAAGCGGGTTGAGCAGAAGATCGAGCGCACCGGCGAGCGACAGAAAGCGAGTGAACGAACTGGCCAGGCGGGTAAAGTTGCCACTGGCTGCCTCGCGGCCAAGTACGCCAAGCTCATTTGTCACGCCAGACGTTGCGCCGGCGACACCATGCGCAGCGGTAGCCTGCACTGTATACATAGCCGCCATCTCTTCGCCGAGAGCGATCTGCTGCTTGCGCAACTCGATTTCTTTGGCGATCGCGGCGACCTGCGCGGTTTCGGCTTCGGTAAAGCCCGCCATCTGCGCGTCATATACGGCCATTTCCGCCGCGGACGCTGTGAGGGCGGTGAGCTGGCGGCCGAGCGCCTCCGTAACCTTGGCCGCACCCTCACTGATCACGGTCGAAGCGGCCTCGAATTGAACGGCCACGCTCGTTTGCGCCGTTGCTGCTGCTTCGGCTGACGCCGCAATACCGGCATTCGCTCTTTCCGCGGCCGTCGCGGCGGCGGCCAGTGCGTCAACGCTCGCGGCATAGCGGTCGGCTGCCTCCGTGCTACCGGTTACGGCGGCCGTCACCTCGAGCGACGCTGCGACCATAGCCGAAATGCGGGCGGCTGCCGCCTCGCTGCTCTCGCCCACCGCGGCAGTCGAGCCGGCAACCTGCCCATTGGCCGCGTCGATCGCATTCATCTTTTCGATGTACGGCGCGATCGCGTCGGACACACCGAGCAGCGATGCCTTATAGGCCAGCAGTTGCCGAGAATTCATCCCGTACGTGTCGGCCATCTTCGCCGCTTGCTGTACGAGTGCGTTGATGGCGCGCTCGCTCGCCTTGCTGCCGTTTGCGTTCGCCTCCGCAATCGCGGCCTGTGCAATTTCCGTGCGTTGCGCCGCCGCCTCCTGCGACGACACGAACGCATCCATGCTGCGCTTCGCGCGCTGAACGCCGGCCTCAACGCCGGTGGCATCTAGCGAAACCCGGATGAGTGTTTCTTTGTCAGCCACCTGTCAACTCCGTTACCTTTTGCTGGAACACCGCATCTACCGCATCGGCGGCGGCCGTTTTTTTCGCTTCGTACGACGGCCGAAGGAACGGATTGGCTGCCATCTTGGACGTACCAGTTTCAACGAAGCGCCCGTAGAACGCCTGCTTGCTCCACGTTACGATGTAAGAGGCAATCCGCCCTTCGACGGACTGCTCTTTGTCATAGGCAATCAGGATGTTGTCGCGGAGGAAGCCAGGATAGATCTCGGTGCCCTTCCGCTCGTACGCCCGAATGCCTACAGGCACGCGCACCTTCATCTCGTCGAAATAGACCCGAGCGCCAGCAACTGCTGCCTGCCGCAAAACCGACTCGCTCGTGACGCTGTCGAGCGCCCGAAGCGCGTCGGTCAATGCCTCCGGATTCTCAATGACGAAGCTCTTTGCCATGGCTACGCTTTACTGGGAAACAGCATCGACAAAAGGAGGTTCGACTGTGCATCTGGATCATCCAGAAGCACGGCCGTTTCTTCCTCCGCCTTCGCCATGTGCAATTCGTTCCACGTCATGAAGTCCAGCGGGCCCCACGGCTCCGCTCTAACCTTGGCATTTCGGTTGATGTTCGCCAGCATCGACGTGATCGTGCCGGCGCGCAGATCGTCGTAATGGCTCCCGCGGTGGTCGATCTGATAGGAAGCCATGTATTCGACGAACTCCGCGCTGGTGATCCGCTGCTGCAATTCCCTTACTGGGATACCGAAGTCGATGCTGAGCTGGAGCCAGAATCGCCGCTCGGGGCGGCTGCGGAGTTTTTTACTGCATCCTCCACGGCGGCCGGCTGCATGCCGTTCAAGCGAACTGCGACTGCCACGATGCGATCCATCACCGCCGTGCCTTGAGCGCGCAAGTTGGCGATGTCGGACTCGGCGAGAACCAGCGCGCCGGATTCGTCGACGACGGTAGCCAGCAGCAGATCGGCCTGCGATTCGCTGATGGGAACCTTCCCCGCTTCCTTTTTTGCATAAAAAGCGTCGCGCGCGAGGCCCGACATTTCCGACACGATCACCGTCACGCCGTCGCCCCACTCGGGCACGTCGACGGCCTCGGTCTTAAGGTGAATGGCGCCGAGAATGGCGGCCTTGGTTTCTTTGCTGAGAATGGGCACGTTATGTCCAGTGTGTTGTGATGGGTTTTAAGGCGTGTTGCGGGTTACGCGTAAACCACGTCGCCGGTGATGCGGAGCGAGACGCCCGTCGTCTTGAGGATCTGATCGACGCCGCCATCGAGCGGGCTATTCTTGACGTAGCCGCTGAAGGTTGCGGTCTTCGCGTTCGGCAGCGTGAGCTTGAATTGCTTCAGCGTGCCCGCGCGCTTTGCGGCATCGCAAGCGAGCTGGCCGGGGTCGGTGAAGTCCTTGTCGACGTCGAACGTGAAGTGCCCGAAGTCCTGCAGGCCGAGCATGAATTCCTTGGCCGTGCTCGACAGGTTCGTCTTGTCGATTTCGTTGGCCTGGCCGTCGAAGCCCTTGAAGTTGTTCAAGTTGCCGATCGGCGTCCAGGTAACAGGGGTCGCTGTGCCGCCGTTCGTGTATGCGGCGCCGCCAGTGGTATCGACGTCCACCGCATAAGTGTTCACCGTCACATTTTTGATAACCGCCGTGACGCCGTTCAACGTGGTGTTGCCGGCCAGTGCCGCGAAGGTCACGATGTCGCCATTCGAGAAACCGTGCGCGGCCGAGGTGACGATCGTCGGATAGCCGAGGGCCAGACCAGTGATCGCTTTCGCGGCGCCGGTCGCGCCGGATACGGAGAGAGTCGATCCCTGAGCGGAAATCGCGGTGCTTGTCATTTCAGACCTCACAAATAAAGAAACCCGCTCAGGGCGGGTCGGTGGTGGAGACAAAACGGTATTCGGTGTTACGGGTAAAACCAGATGCTGAAGTCTTCGCGCGACCCGTACAGCTTTGTGTCGGCCTCGTAGTTGCTGACCGGCGCGCCGATCGTGGTGGCCAAGATAGGCGCAGCGCTTAACGCTGCAATAACGCTCCGCATGAGCGCGCGCGCCGCGGAACGCGAATCGGCCCACACGTTGACCTGCATGCGGGCGTTTTCCAGATCAACCGTGTTGTTCAGGTAGTTAGGTGACTGTCCGCCGACTGCCTGATATGTGATGTACGGGCGCAGCGCCCCGGCCGGCGCCACGTCCGGATATACGCGAAACGTGCCATCCCCGTTCGGCACCAGCGCCTTGAGCGCGGCGGAGACGATCGCCTCTGCGGAATTAGCCATTGTTGAGCCCTTCCTTCGCCTGCAGCATGACGAGCCGATTACGCTCGTCCTGATTCATTGAGGCGTTGATGTCGAACACGCGCGTGCCGAACAGCACGCGCATCGCGGCGACATCCTTTGGGTTTTGAAGCTCGGGCCGGTACCGCACGCTGATCGTGTGCGTGACCTCTGCCTGCACGGCCTGCGCGGCGAGCAGCTCGCGACCGGACACCGGCGATACCTCGCCCCAACACTTGAACGCATCGGACCACACGTTGAGCGGCTGCCCCAGTTCGTCGGTTTCCGTCGATTTCGTCTGGAACGTAAGTCGATGTCGCAGCGTTCCACCGCGCACCAGGTAGCTGTTCTGTCCGGCCATTTAGAACTCGTACGTCTTGTACGCGTCGAGCAGCCGATCGACGTACGGCAGCGCCTGAATCGTGCCGCGGTTCATGATCGCCACCTCTTCGCGGTTTTCATACAGGGTCGAGAGCCTGATCTTCAGCCAGGCTTTCAGCCCTTCCGGCACTGCGCCGACGAAACTCTGGCCGCTACCCGCGTCCGTCAGCGCGATGGGTGCGCCGCCCGCCGTCGCTGATAGTTTGTAGATGCCGTCCGAGACTATGTTCTGCACGAAATAGTCGGTCATAGCACTCAGCGGCGCCGGCAGAGCGCCGCCACCATTTGATAGCCGTACAGCATCGCCGACGGCGAGACGACTCCAGCCCGGTGCGCTAATCGTGCCAGTACCAGCATCGGCTGTGATGGGCGCAGCATAGCCGGCGTCGAAATTGACCCATACCGCGCCGATCTGCGGCAACGGGATCGGCCAGATCTGACCGAACACCGGCGTGATGCGCACCGGCTCCGACGAATAATCGACCGTGTAGTCGGTATCCGGCATCGTCTGCACGACGCCGGTCATGTCCAGATACTGGATCGACAGCACGCGAATCACCGGCGCGCGCTGCAGATAGATCGCATGCCCCGGCAGCGTGTACGGCCGCCCGTATGGGATTCCGATCAACGACGGGCCGGGGAAACTGTCGAGCACCTGCTTCCATCGAGCCGACACCATCTGCTTATGCGTCTCGCCTTGCGCGTAGTCGCGCGCGGCCGCGATGAGCGCGCCGATCAGCGTATCGTCATCGTCGATGTCGACGCGCAGATGCAGCTTCGCCTCAGCGAGCGCTAGCGGTTCCGCCGATGGTGCCGTGATGAGTTGCAGGGGCATAAAAAGAAGGCAGCCGAAGCTGCCCCATCCTCTTCAAGGTTGCGATCAGCCGACGATCTGCTTTACGGAGGCCGCGTTGGCATCCGAGACAGGCGCAAAGCGTGGCGTGAAGCCGAGCAGCAGAGCTGCGGTCAGGCTGGCAGCCGTGCCGACGGTCACCGACAGTTGCACGAACGAGAACCCGTTCGCCACGTCGAGCTGCTGCGGGTCGAGATTGATTTCGGCCTGCACGTTGTCGCCAGTCGCCTTGACGATCTGCGCGACGGCCGCGCCCGGCACATCCTTTGCGCCAGTGCCAGCTGGATCCGTGGCCTGCTGGAACTTCGCGTCGACAGTCGCCGCCGCGCCGAGCACGCCGGTCTGGATCAAGCCCAGCAATTTGTTGAAGTTGGCGGCCGATACCCAGGCCGACGTGAGCGCGCCAGCGCCCTGCGACGAGGGCGTGATTGCGCCCAACACTGCCACCTGTTCGGAGGCTTTGATATTCGGGATCATGGTCTTTCCTCGATGAACTCAGGCGAGAGCCGGGGACATACCCCGGCAAGGTGGGTCAGCGTGCGGCGAGCTGGATGAACGGAGAGAGCGTGTTTGCGCCCTTCGCCTGCTGAATCGGATTGACGATCTTCGGCTGACCGTCCACGCGGAAGATTGCGCGGAACGCCGTTGCGTCAGCATCGAAGTACAGATGCATTGACGTTGCGGTCTGAACGCCGCCCGCCTTCGTGATCGTGCGGTAGTACGACAGGTCGATCAGGCTGATGTCGCCCTGCGCGCTGAACGCCGGAGCATGCTGGCTGACGCTGATCGGCCGACCCATCAGCGTGCCGTACGGCGAACCTTGCGCACCTTGCGAGATCGGCAGGTAGATCGGGTAGTTACCCAGTTGCAGGCTGAACAACGACGGCAACGCATCCGGCGTGATGAGCCACGTGGACTTCGGGAAGCTCCCCGGGGTGAGTCGCGCAATCATGTTCGACACGTTGCCGAGCGACACCGTCTTGGTCGCCTGGCCGGCGTCCTTCGCCTGCACCACGGCCGCCGCGCCGTTGAATGCGCCCTCGGGCTGACCAGCACCGGTGCCGAACAGAATGGCTTCGTTCGTTTTCCACCGGATCGAGCGCGCCATCAGGCCTGGCAGATACGATTCGAGCGCGTTCGCATCCGACAGCAGTTCGTCTGTCACCGGCGTCAGTGCCATCAGCTTGTGCAGGCGCAGCGTCGAAACGCCGAGCTTCGGCTTGGTGGCATTCGCTTGCGATGCTTCAGCTTGCCAGTAGGCGCGCACGCCATCCGTTCCCCACGGCGTGGTTTCGTCCTTCGGGAACGTCATTCCGTTGCCGCCGACCTCGATGTTGTCGGTCATCGGCAACAGCGCGTCGTCCTCGAGCGAGAGCGTGAAAATGTCGGTCGAGAAAGCCGGCGGAATGAGGAAGCCACCATCGGTGCCGGCCGCCTCGTTGGCATACGTGCCCGCGCCGGGCGCCGCGGCGCCGATCACGAGGCGCTGATCGATACTGCCGTTGCGCTGGCTGCCGGCGCGCACGGCCATCGCGAACTCGCCGAACGACTGGAAGCCGCGTCGAGCGTCGTTTTCGATGTTCTCCGACACGCTGATGTGTGCACCTTCCGGAATCATGACACCGGCCGAGCGCTCTGCTTCGATCAGCGCTTCTTCGCGCGAAATTGCCGCGGCGGTGCGCTCCAGACCGGCGCGCTCGGCGTCGAACGCCGCGACTTCATCGTCGGTCAGATCGCGGTTTTCCGACGCGGCCTTGTCGGTGATCGCACGCATTGCGGCGACTTGCTTTGCTTTGCGGGCTTGCAGCTCGCGGAGTTGCTTGGACATTTAAGGGCTCCTGAAACGAAAAAACCGCCTCGCGGCGGCTGAATTTACGGTTTGCGCTCAGTCGGAGGACTGCACACAACGCGCTTGTTGGCGCGGTGCTCGGGCTTAGCGCTCAGCCCATAATTGCGATTTCACGCTGCGCGGCAGCGAGGCGGCTCGCGGCCGGCTTCGCCGCCTTGATGTTTCGCTGCATCTTCGCCACCACGTCATCAAAGGTGGCGATGCCGTCGACCATGCGCTCGGACATCGCCTGATCTGCGCCAAGCACGCGACCTTGGCCCATACCGTTGCGAACCTGATCGATACCGACCTTACGGCCCTTTGCAACGCCCTTCGTGAAGGCTGCGTAATAGTCGTCGACGCGCGATTGCATGAACGACTGCGCCTCGGCATCCAGCGGCTGATACGGGTTCCCTTCGACCTTGAACTTGCCGGCGGAAATGAGGGTGATAGACACACCCTCTTCCTCCATGGCTTTCGACCAGTCCTGGTGCGCCTGCCATACGCCGATCGACCCGACCTCGCCGCCCGGAGTGACGTAGAACTCGTTTGCCGCGCAGCCGATCCAGTAAGCCGCGCTCGCGGCAAGGCTGTTCGCCACGGCAATGACTGGTTTCTTCGCCTGCTGAATCTCTGCCGCGAGCTCTTGCACGCCGTAGACAGAACCGCCGGGGCTGTCGATGTCGAGCAGGATCTGCGAAACCGTGTCGTCAGCCGAAGCATCGGCTAGAGCCGCGCTGATCTGCTGCGTGCTGGTTCCACCGTCGCAGATATTGATCTGACTCGCGCGCTGGACGATGGCGCCATGCACCGGGATGACAGCAATGGCTCCCGCGCGCGCATTGCCACGACTGCGCGGCCCGGCCGACACGCCCTGCGCCGATTCGTCCTCGATGTCGGCGTGAACTCCGCTTTCGCGCCGAGCGAGCACCGCGGCGTAAGCTGCCATACGCTCGGGCATGAGTGCCCACGGGGTGGCGAGACACCACGTGATGAATCTTTCGTTTCTCATTGTTCGCCCGTACTGGATAGGTCTTTCGGCTCCTGCGCTCCCTGCGCCGGCGGCTGTTTTTGCTGTTGCGCCTGCAGCGCTTTTGCATCGCTGACCGGAACCATGTTCAGGGGCATCAGCGGTTCGTCGAGGCCATCAATCGGCTCCATATTCTCGCTTTCACGCGCTTGGTTCCGCGTCATCCAGCCGTCGAGGATGCCGTTGTGATAGAACATCGACCGCGCAGATTGATCGCCGCGCAGCAGGCCAGCAAAATCGAACTCAACTTCGATGTTTCGATCCTGCTCGAGCAGGAGATTCGACTCAATCGATGATTCCCAGCGCTCGGCCCACGGTGTCATCGTGTAGATGACAAAATCGAGCGATTGCTGCTCGATGTTGGAGAACGTCGCTTTGCTCAGGTCGCCGACCAGGTGCGGCGGGACGCGGAACATGCGCGCGATGTCGCCCACTTGATACTGCCGTGCCTCGAGGAACTGGCTGTCCTTGTTCGTCAGGCCCAGCTCGTGGAATTTCATGCCGTACTCAAGCACGGCGATTTTCCCGCGATTCAGGCCGGTTTGTGCTGCCTGAAACGACTCGCGAAACGTGTCGCGAGCCGACTTGTCCTTGAAATTGCCGGGGAATTCGATCCAGCCGCCGCCCGGCTTCGCGTCATTCTGAAAGAAACGGGCCCCGTAGTCCTGCGCCGACAATCCGAGGCCCACCGCCTCGCGTGCGATCTCGATCGGGTTCAAGCCAACGATGCCATCGCTTGAGAGTCCGCGGATGTGCCACAGTTCGCCGCGGGTGAACACTCGGACCGAACCGAACCGGTCGGTGTAGCGGTACCGGTAATCGAAATCACTGCCGCCGTCTAGCAGCTCAATCTTGATGCGGTCCGGATGCAGCGGGATCAGGTCCGTAATATTACCGCGCCGGTCCGTGACGATCTGATTGAAGGCGTTTCCTCGCATCGCGAGGTGCCCCTGCATCATCTCGCGCCATTCGAACGGCGTCTGGTACTGGTTCGGTCGACGGCACAGCAGGTCGAGCAGCCAATGCTTGCGGATGGGCGTTTTTTTGTAGCCGCCGACGTCGTAAAGACGCATCGGCAACACGCTAAACGACTCGGCAAGTACACGCACACACGCAAACACGACCGGCAACTGCAACGCACGATCAGGCGAGACGCGCATACCGGACGCGGTGCGTGTCGTGACGGGCTCAAACCAGAAATTCCCATACGGGGACCGGTCGCCACCGTCTGCCTTGATGCGCGAAATGAACATCAGTCAGCATCCTTTTCTTCGCGCTTGGGCACGTAAATGCCGACCATTCGCGTGACGACGAGCACAATCGCAAGCAACAGCAGACCCGCGAAGATCATCCCGCCACCCAGGTTGAGCAGCACGCCGCCGGCAAGCGACAGAAGCCAGCCGATCAGCAGGCAAATGTTGAAAATGTGTGCGTTCATACCGTCATGAGTTCATAGTCATCGCCGATGATCAGGCCGCCCTGCGGGTTCAGGCTCATCAACGTGATGGCATCGAACGCCGCCATAAGCGGGTCAATTTTTGCAGTGCCGCTGGCCTGCTTCGTGATATTCACGGCATTGCCGACCGGGACAATACGCGCATTCCCTACGCACCACGCCATCATTCGCTGACCGCCATGAACCAGCACGCCCTCGGCGAGCTTTCGCTCGGTCGTCTTGATCGCGCCGGACAACTTCCAGCCCTGCGAAATGCCGATCACCTTGTCTTCCGGCACATCGGCCTCGACCAGCGCGTCGAGCACGCCGCCGATGCCGGCTGGGTCAGCGCCGACTTTGTCTAGCAGGCCGGCCGCATGAATGATGGCTACGATGTCGGCGACGTCGCGCACGTCATCACCGATCTGATCGACCACCGTTAGATCACCGTCTTTCTCGAAGTCGCGCAGCGTTGGCGCAACCTCTTTCCGACGTTCGAACACGGATGGATGCGCCCAGGCGTGCGTCCAGAGCAACCAGCGGCGTGTCGATTTCTCGCGCCCGACGACCGCCAGGCCGAGTAAGTCGTCGAGGCCTCCGCCATCGATGCCGACGTCGATCACTTCGCAGCGCTCGATCAAGTCATCAAGCGTCAGCTTCGGCACCGAGCCTGCGTCTTCCCAGAATTCCGCGCCGGCCCAACGATCGGACCGCAGCGCCAGGCCAATTTCGACGTTCGCATGCTTTGCGAGAAAGCCGCGGAACGATTCCTCCCCCTCGGTCTGCGCCTTCCTGAACTCGCGCTCGAGGAACTCCTGATCAACCGAGTAGCCGAGGTTCGGGTTGACCATCCCGAGGTTCTCGACCCTCAGGTGCTGCTTGCTCGCCACCATTTCCGGCGGGTGCTCGAAAATCACCGGGACGAAACGCCTGTCTTCGATCTTGCCGTCGCGCACGTCCCGCGCGTACTGGAGCTTCTGGCGAAAGACGCCCGCCGGCGGATCATCGGACTGGGTCGTCAGATAGATCACGAAGCCTTCCGGCCGCGATGCCAGGCCACCGATCGCCTCGCGCAGCATGTTCTCGGCATTCGCCTGCTTGCCGAACAGCCAGAGTTCATCTACCAGCGTGCCAACGCTCTTCTTGCCGCCGACCGTGTTTGAATCTGCCGCGACGACCTTCAGCGTCGCGCCGCTGTTCCGGTGCGTGATCGTCTTGATGTGCGTCTGAACCTGCAGCAGCTCGTCGAGCTCGTCGTCGTGCTTCACCATGTCCCGGCTGGGACTGAAACTGTTCTGCGCAACCTCGATCGTCGGCGCGAGAATCGCGAACTCAGCAGATTGTCGCCAGTTGAGGATCACCGCGGTCATCATGATCCCGGCCGCGATCGTCGATTTCGAGTTCTTTTTCGGCAGGCAGATGAACCACTCTGTGATCAGCCGACGACCACTGTCAGGATCGTAGGCGCCGAAGATCGACGCCACCAGATCGAACACCCAGTGTGCGCACGATTCGCCGAACGTCGGACTGCCCGGCGCATCGACAATCTTCAACTGCTTAAAAATCGCGAGCGCCTGCTCAGCCTGGTCCGGGAAGATCGGCGGTGGAATGATGGACTCGCCGCGCTTGAGCCGTTCGGCCCAGTCGAGGCAGCTTGTCTTCCATTCCATCGATCACTTCCGGTTGTTCACCACCAGCTTCGGGGGAGCCGTCGCCGCGAACTTGCCGGCGCCGACCTTCTTCGCTGCATCAGCTTTCGCATCTTTCTTGCCAGCCTCGCCGACCTTGGCATGCACGAACGGCATGAGCGCCTTCGCCGCGTCGACGCGCAATTTCGGTTCCGTGCGACCGTCGTTCATGGCGGCGATCAGAAACGCCTTCGGGTCGGTGAAGTTCGTCATCGACTCGACATCGAATTTCGGGGCCGGTTTCTCATCCGGCGCCGGCGGTTCGGCTTTCGGCTTCGATTCCTGCTGGATGCGCTGGGCAGCCAAGTAGAGGGCGACGTCCTTGTCTTTAACAAGGCGCGAGCCGGCGGCCGAGGCGGTCGCAGCACTGTAGCCTGCCGCTATAGCCGCGTCCTTATTGGACTTTCCGGCCAAAACAGCATCGGCAAAGAGCCGTTTCTTGCTGTTAAAGGCCATTAACAAAAGCTCCAAAAAGGGAAAAATTCTGCGCGTGAGAGAACGATCGGTTTCCCAGCATGCGAAACGACAGAGATTCGATGCCCCCCACCCCTTCGATGCCGCTGCGGCACGCCAGGCGTGGCTGTGACGGGTTGCCGCGCTGCGGCCGGTGCACTTCGAACTCATCGCAAGCCTGCCTGCTACAGCGCACCTGCTACTGATCGGCCTCGCGCCTCGCTTGCCGTCTTGGCAGCATGGCAATCGGCGCACAACAGGTTGAGGTTGCTGTCGTCGTTGCTGCCGCCCTGCTCGAGCGGCACGTGGTGATCGACCTGATCACGCCACGGCAGCCACACACAGCCACAACCTTGACACTTGAACTGCTGATCGACTGCGACGCGTTGGCGTGTCTCAACCCATTTGCGACCGCGTATGCGTGGAGTCGTGCCTGCCTTTGCTTCGAGCGTTGCAACGCGGTTTGTGTTGGCCGCTGGTATGCGCGGTTTGAGCGTCGACAGTTTGCGGCTCATTCTACGATCCCATGCGAACGACTGACGGCTCAGTAGGTGGTTGAAAGAATTTTCAATTTGACTGAGAATCGCTTTGCTCGATTCCAGAGCAATCAAAAAAGGGGGTTCTTATGTCCCAATTTTTGACATTCCCTATCGCCGACACTGGCTGGTCCCAGTGAGCGCTTGACCAGTAGGGAAGAAACGGAAGCAAACGCTGAATTGCTACCCGAAACGACGGAGATGCTTTTCCCCCGTTAGGGCGCAGCCGGAACGCTGACCAGAGCAGACCGGTGCACCGAAAGGCGCATAAGCGGAAGGTCGCTGGTCGAGCCAGTGATTCACAGAGCCCGGTCCGCCGGACACCTCAGTGGAACATTGATCGGAGAAGAAAGCCTTCGCTTCCGGCCCGAAAGGGTTAAAAAAAACCCGCGAGGCTTTCGCCTGGCGGGTTTTCTTTGGGCGCACCGCGCGCCCGACGTCGTCAATATATCTCAGTGTGTGTGGGTTTACAACTGAATTCTGCTGTTTCAATACATTGAATGCTTGGCGACCGGTCATCGGGCGACACCCGTCCTATTATGGGACGTACTCAACTTCATCGTTGTGTTGATCGCACGCAGTAAACTTCTGCTCTTGCGTCAGTGGGGACGATACATAGTAGCAATAACGGTTTCGCCACCGCTTTCCGAACACGTCCTGATAGACAAGTGAACCAGCGACGATGAGGCCTTCCCCAATGTGCGTAGACGCGAAAAGCATAATTTTCGAATTCCGGCCCGAAATGAGGATCTTTGAGGTCGTGTCCTGTCCGGCATTCAAAGTGTCTCGACTTCGATTCCCCATTTCAAAGGAATTGGCACGATCGTTAAATGGTTCGTTTGGATCTATCCCGCCACTACCATGAAACAGTGCCGGCTCGAAGTTAACCGCAATGTCTCGAGCCGGCGTCAGCCCGTAATTCTTTAGCTTAACCACAAAAAAACTGCGGGTGACCGGCAAGGGACTTCGTCCGTCAGGCTGCGGCACAACATTAACTACATCCAATCCTCCAGAGGTATCAAAGGCGACCGATTCGATTCCCACATAGGCTCGAAGTTGCCTTTGCTCAGTATCCTGCGCGATCTTCACTTGGTCGTGAGTAAACCAAGCCGCAGCGCCCGCGGCTAAAAGAGCCAGACACGTTACGACGAAGTGAGCAATCTCAAGCGGATGTTTTTTCTCTCCGTGCATTCTCCAAAACTCCGATGGATTCAATGACCGCTAGGCTCGAGTGACTTCAATCCGACTAGCCATGGCACGCCCCAGCGTGATTGCGCGATTATGCCGCAACCTCACCTTTAATCAGTCCGCGTCGGCGCAATGCAGGTAGCAACGCGAACTTTGCCTCTTGATACAACTCATGAGCAAAGCTGAGATCGAACTTGCGTGGATTGCACCATGCTGCCACGCCGCAACCATCATTCAACGCAGCAATTCGTGCGTCCATAATCTGCCCGCTATCCTTTTGCCTCATATGCGTCTGGATCGCGGCGCGCTGCTGCCACGTGAGCGAGTCAACACACAGATCGACCTGCTCTGCCTGCTTTCTCTGTGCTTTACGCTCGGCTGCGTCGGTTCGCTCTTCGATTGTTGCGAACCGGTCGCTCTCGTCGAATCCGCGGCATGAAGGGTCAACGCGGCCCGCGCCAAGATTCACGGAATAACCGCGTTGCCAGCCATACCAACCAGTCAGCAGTTCCTCAACCTGGTTGCTTTCGTCGATCGTCATCACATAACCACCTGAAAATGAATGCCCCAATGCATAAACCATTGCACGAGTCGATTGCGCAGGTCGGCGTCGCGCGGAAACGGGTATTCGACCTGCAACCGGTTATCAACCGGGTCAAGTTGTCCAACTAACGGGCAGCCGTCGAACTGAATCATCTGTGCCTTGGTGACGCCATCGACACACTGGCGGCTCGACGAGATCAGTTCATCGGGCACGTCGGCGTATTGGATGTAGGCGTATGCGCTCATGCATCACCCACCGACGGCATCTTTTCGTAGTCAACGGTCACGGTGATGAGCGCCTCGTACTCTGAGCCGTAGTTGCCCATGCGGCTGTTCAGCTGGACATTCACGCTGGTGCTGTCCGCATCGAAAGAAACGTCTGCCGCCGCGCACACCTGCCTGGCGAGAATCAGCTTGATTTCGTCCGCACGAAGCACGGCGCGGTGCGTTTGCGTGTTGGTTCGACCAGTGTGAATTTCGATCTTGCTCATGTCATCTCCCTTACGTCCCACTCCAGATCACCACTGGCGAGAAACGCCTCCAATGTGGTGCGGTTATATTCGACCGGCGCTCTCGTGCGATAAATGCCGTCGCCGACCCAATCCAGATCACCCGGCAGAAAGCCGCTTCGATAGTGTTCCGGTATCCACGCCTCGACATAGACAAAGCGCGGGCCGCGATGCTCGTACATCACGCGCTCGAGCCGGTGGACCGTCGTCTCGATACGCCTGGTCTTTCCGTAGGTCGCGAACTGCGCCCGCCCCACGCGACGGCCATGCCTCAACCAGCCAACGCCGTCGGGGATCTCAATCCACAATCTCAAACCGCCTCCTGCATTTCCAATCCCATTTTTGCGTTTCGCACCGGATACCAGTAAAACGCCGCATTGAAAAACGTCCACTCCTTCAATTCGCGCGACGCGTTCCCTTGGTCAAGCCACCGATGACACCAAAAGCATCCCGGCACAGTCCTGTCGTGAGCCGCCTTGATGCCCATTCCTTTGCCGGCCGCCAGACTGTTCTCGTGGCACGGGACAACCGTTTCGTCGTTCGGGTTTAGCGGACAAACCATCGGCACTCGCAGGTAGCAGGGTTCGCCGCGGCACGCTGCCAGATACTTCGCGCCTTCGGCGACCGTCACGCGCTTCCGGCGCGTCTTGAGCGCTTTCGCGCGCAATACCGTTTTCGTGTGAAACGATGTCTTGAATGCCGAAGACGGATCCGGACGCTTAAAGCCGGTGCGCGCAAGCGAAGTCTTTCGCTGCATCGGTGCCGAGCGCTTCACGCAGCCGCCCTTCCGACTGTCACCATCGCGTGCATGTCAGCGTAGAGGCCGCCGACAATCTCACCGCGCGACTCGCGCCGAGCCTTGCGCGCCGCATAGCGTGTGTTTGGCCGGTAATCGGCGACGCGGGGAAACGGCTTGCCCGTGAGCTGGTAAGACGATCGGTAACTCGAATCGCTTGCCTTGACATGCCCGCTCTCCTTCAGCGCGCGAAGCCTTTTCTTGATGCTGTCGTAAGGCGCGCTAGTGCCCTCGACGATGTCCGCGATAGTCGAGCCCGGATACAGCATCAGGAACTCACAAACCTCGCGCCGCTGGGCACTCATGATCCGGTTGGCCATGTGCTAGATCTCCTTCACCGTGATGCCGTGCTTTTCGAGCATCTGCTTGCGCTTCTGGATGTAGGTGCGATTCTTCCGGGTTGCCGTCGATTTGACGTCTTCGACCACCTGCAACCCGGTGGCGACGACCACGTAGACGAAATCGGCAACGTATTTCGAAGCGCGCTCGCACGTACCGTCGTCGCGCTGCCTGCGCTCCGTCAACACGAATGAAACCTGCAACCGCAAATCGCGGATCACACCGGCGGCTTGCAACTGGATCAGGTGAAACCAGCGCGACCGCTCTTTCTCGCTGTCGAACTTGATGCCGTTGTGCTCGCACTTGGTGTTGCGGTACTTCGGCAGCTTCTTCGGCGATGCCATCGAAAGCGCGGGCACTGCGAATGGATCATCGACATCGTCGAGCGCGCTCGACTGCGGCGGGTTTCCCGTCAGTTCGTAGATGCGGCGCTGTGCAGCCGTCATGACCGGCCGCGAGTCGTCACGCACGCGCGCAGTGCCGACGACTGTCGTTCCCGTCGGCACAACCATTGGCCAAGGTGCTCGCTTCGTCACGCCGCCTCCGCTTGCGCAACCTTCTCGCGCGGAATGTCGTTGAAATAGGCGTACAGCGCCTCGCCCCGCTCTTCGCTCTCGCGGGTGACGGCGGCCAGCAGGTGCTCCATCCACGCGCCCGGGCCAAGCGTCCGGCAGACCTTCGCCTTAAATTGCTCGAAGAACTGGAAGCGAGCCGGATCGATGCCAAGGCGCTTGCCCTGCTCGCGCCATCCCTTCTCTTCAAGCCACCAGCCCTCTGCTGCACCAACTGGCGCAGCAGCGCCGGCTGCCGCGATCTCCGCCTCCCAGATGCCGGTCCAGCCGCGCAGCACCGATTCCTCGATTGCCGCGACAACGTCGAGACTGCGCTCGTGCAGCTTGGCCAACTTCTTGAGCGTGACGGTGCACGCGGACCGCGTCCAAGGAACGTCCGCCTTCTTCTCTTTCGCCTCGCGGTGGTCGCACCACATGTCCCACGACTCAAACGGCAACCAGTCTGGCAAATCGATGTTCAGAAGTTCGGCATGCAACCCAATTCGCGGCGCACGCCGCGCGGGTTGCTGATCTATTGCTTTCTCCTGCTCTACTAAGGCAATCTTGGTGTCGAAATTTGGAGGGGCTTCAGGTGAAATTTCACCCCCTTCAACGTGGGATTTGGAGGGGCTTGAAGTGGAATTTGAAGCCGCTTGAGATTTGGAGGGGCTTGAATTTTCACCCCCCTTAGAGGGTCGAGATTTCGAGGGGCTTGGTTTTCCACCCCTCTTTGACTGGAACTCCTCGAGCGTCGGCGGGCTCAGTGAAATCGTTTCGCCCGTGCGCTGATCAACGCTTTGGACGATCGTCGCGCCGGCAGGAGCCAGCATTTGATAGATGACGATGCTCTGCGTCCGGCCCAAGCGCCTATCGGTTTCGAGCAGATAGCCGAGTTCTATAAGCTTGTTGCGCGCGCGACGGATCGTCTGGATGTTCAGCTCAGTGTCGAGTTCAAGTTCTTCGTTGGTGACCCACGTCGAATAGTCCTCGCTGGCCCAGTTCGCGTATGTTTTCAGCAGCGTCTTGGCCGAAGAATCGCCGACTCGCTGACGCTTGGCCCATTGATGTGCATAGCCGCTCATCGGACGCCCTCGCATACGAATGGCGTCCGTACATCAATGGCTAGCCGCCGTGCACAGCGCAGTAGGGCCGCTCCTCGTTGAGCCGCCTCCATTCTTGTGGGTTTGTGATTTGGTGCCCGCGAATGACGTTCTTGCAGCGCCGACCGGACTGAGTCTTGGCGGCACACTGCATGTACCCGCCCGTCTCCACCCATTCCGCGAATTCTTCTGGCGTCAAGCCGTTGATTTTCGCAGGAAGATTGATTTCCCCCTTTGCATACGCCGCCGCGTCCTCGGCCGAAACCGGCAGAGTCACCTGCCCGCATGGATGCGGACAGTTGAACGAGATCGAACACCCCACGCGCTCCAAAAGCTTGACTGCTTCGACGATTTGTTCTCGAGTTAACATTCGCTTTCCCCGTTGTGAAAGCCCGATTCTGCATCAAATACGGGAATTGCTTTCTCATATCTAGTTGGATTCAGGCAAGCCGAGGGTTTCGTTCAGCACACCGGTCGCCGCGCATTTCTGCTCACCGCGAACCTGCAGCGTTTCGTCGTCGAGCAGCTCGCGCACACGGCCGCAGACGCTCGACAAACGCAGATTTGTGCGGTCCGCGATCTCCTGTCGTGTCAGCGTCAAGCTTTCGCTGTAGAACAGATTGGTAATCATCTGCTTTTGCGTGCAGCGTTTCGTACCGGTGACTGAGTCATAGCCGGCGAGTTGCGTGTGCGTAGCGCGCATCAGGACACCTTTCGGAGATCGTGTTGGACGGTTTCGCCGGTCGTGGACAGCGCCGATTCGACCACGCGCAAGGTGCGTTGCTTGACGCGGATGTCGTCGACCAGGCTGCAGTGAAGCCGCGGCAATTCGCCCGGGTCGACTCCGTCGAGCAGGTCGGCGGCGTCGGCCTCGGTGCGATGGTTGGCGCGCATGATCGTCTGAACGAGCTCATGCGCGTTGATCTGTGCGTCGACGTCGTGATGGCGCGCGCGGGCCGCACAGTCGATTTCCGCAAGAACCTCGTTCAGCAGATCCACGCGGCGCTCGACTGGCAGCGCGGCGAGAATCGAATTTTCGAAGTTCGCCGGCATCAGGTTGTTGTCTTTCGACTCGTCGTCGAGCCAGCGCCAGATGCGGTCTGCGTGGTTCTTCTGCGTGGTGTAGACGTCGCCGTGCTTGTCGAACACGATCACACCCGACAGGTGGCCGCCAATTCGCTCGTGGGCCGCGACGATCTCGGCCGCCGCCGTCTCGCGGCTCCAGCCTCGCGCCTTGCGCCAAGCGGCGACATGGTCGCGGATGATTTGGATTCGGGACTTGTACGAACTGTCTCGCATGATCTGTCACTCGTTAGTGGCTACAGTGTCAACGTGCGATAAGGACAACTAAGTCGCCGAACGTGACACAGGGAGAGAAAAAATGAAAACGCTACGGGAATCTTTCGCTGCCGCCGCGCCCGATGGACGCGCGGCAGTTACTTCGCTGCTACTGCCGGTTGCGCTGCAGCCACTTTCAGCGCCTCAAACTGCTTTACCAGTTCCATCCGCGCAACGTCGTACTCGCCCGGATGGCGAGCGCCTCGCATTGCGATCGCACAGTGCATCGCGGATCTGTTTCTGTTCGGTTGCTGTGAGCGCCATGCTAAGCAGCCCTCGCGACGACCGTGTCGGTCAGGAAGATGTCGGGCCGAGCAAGCCGAACACCAGCGGGAATGCCCCGCGCCTTCCAGTTTTGGACGCGTTGAGTGCCGCCGTCCGGGTCAAATCCGAGCAGCTTGGCGACGCTGGCGGGACCGCCGAGGCTCTCAATCAGCCGGCGGTCGGCATCGACAGTGAAGGTGGCGGGGTTCATGAGGCGTCATTAAACACTACGTTTAGTTTTGCTGCAAGCAATTTAAACACGCCGTTGAACAACAAAACGTTTACTTCAGCGAACATTGCGCGCATGCACGCGACAATGGAACGGTTGTACGAAGCCGCCCGCCTCCTCCACAAAATCGAGGGGCCGGCTCAGCTCGCCAAATTTTTGAATATCTCTGAGCAGTTGGTTAATAACTGGCAGCGCCGCGGTATCTCGAAGGGGGGAATGCTCGACGCCCAAAAGTACATCGGATGCAGCGCTACTTGGCTTGAAACCGGCGTGCCGCCAATGATGGCCAACCACGGCGGCGGTGCCTCTGATTCGCCGAAGAGCGACCGAAAGAAAGCAGTAATCAAAACGCCAACCGAATCCGACCGCAGTACACTGCCTGCCGGGGAAACATCCGTGCACCGGGTGCGGCGAGCTTTAGGCGACAAAAATGTCTCGCCGACTGAACTGGCTAGCGTCGCTGGCGTCGGTGTGGAAACTGCCGCGTTGTGGCTGGGCGGTATTGGCCCCGATATTTCGATGGTCCAGGCCGTTGCGATACAGAATACCTATGGCGTGAATTCGGTTTGGCTACTCAAGGGCAAGGGAGAGCCCGGTGTGGCCGTACAGTACGCGGATGCGTTTAACCCGATCACGGATCTTAAATGGCGAGGCGTGCCAGTGGTGGGGTTTGCTCAATTGGGCGATAACGGACATTTTGTTGACATCGATTACCCCGTCGGTTACGGCGAGGGATTCGTTGCCGCACCGACCGAGGACAAAGACGCATATGCGCTTCGATGCGTCGGTGACTCAATGCGCCCGCGAATCAAGGACAGGGAGTTCGTGGTTGTAGAGCCGAATCATGTAGTCGAGCCCGGCGACGAAGTCTTGGTCAAATCGAAAGACGGTCGGGTCATGGTGAAAGAGTTTCTTTACGAGCGCGCTGGACGGGTGCACCTCATATCGGTCAATGAGACTCATGCACCCATTGCGATCGACAAAGACAACATCGAGAAAATGCATTACGTGGGATGGATCGCAAAACCATCAGCATGGCGACCAGGCTAACGCGCCGGCAGCCGTAATCCGGCGTCGCGATAAAGATAAAAATCTAGATTACTGAGGGGCCAAATTGAGGGCATATGTTGTTGCTTCAGCGCTTTGCGTCGTGCTCTTGGCCGCGTGCGGCCAAAATTCCAGTACGACAGACAACTCAGCGGCCGTCGCGCCACCGAAACCTACTCTCACCTCTGATCAGCGGGCGAGCATAGTAAGCACCGCGACGCAGGGAATGTCGGTTGAACGAGACAAAATGGAGTCGATCGCCTTCTACAGCGTGACAGACGAGCCATGGATTGACACTGGAATCACCGTCTATATTTCGGTGCCTGACTCATCCAAACCGATTTTCCGGATTAGCCCCCACTACCATGGTGAATCTTGGATTTTCTTCAAGCACGTGAAAGTAATGGCGGATTCTGCGATCGTTTATGACAAGGACTTTGCGTCATTCAACATGAAGCACGACAATAACTCTGCCGGCGTTTACGAAAACATCGACTACGCTGGAACAGACGAGGACATAGCGGCCATCCGAAAGATTGCTGCGGCAAAGTCCGTGACGGTCAGGCTCTCGGGAGACGACAAAAGAGACGATGTAGATCTGGACGCTAAAAGCTTGGCCAGAATGAGGCGCGCCCTTAAGGCGTACGACGACATGTCGGCACTTCAATAACGGTTCGCCGAAAGTGATTCCACCTTTCGACGACCGCGGCCTACTGCCACCCGGCATCCATCAAACGACGTGGGCGGACGCCGCTATCTATTTTGACGGGGACTTGAGACGCATGGGCCTGATCGCTAACGCTCGCGCGTTCGCTCTTGCTGAATTGGCTCCGTTGTTCCCAACATGTCCGCTATATTTAGCAGGTAGTACGTTCAGCGATAAACCTTACCCCGGCGACATCGAGGCATGTATAACCGTCTCATTGCCCGAGCTGCAACAGCAAAACGGCCTAGTCAATGCTTTGGGGCTGCAGGTAAGACATGACAGCATCAAGGCACAGTACGAGGTAGACTTCTATGTCTCGTTCGGCATGCCTGGAGCGCCAGACTTTTCCGCTTTTTTTCAGTATGTTGGCGAAAAGACAGCAACAATGAAACATCTTGCTGAGAAGGACAAACGCGGCATCATCGAGGTTACGCAATGGACACATGGGTAGACCAGCTTCACGCCAGAGCCAGCATCGTGCACGGGCAGATCTCGGCTTGGATGGCGGCCATGCAAGCCTCGCAGAATAGCGGAATTACGCCCGAACAGATGCGCGCGGCTCTTCGTCCGTTTTACGACGTGCTGAGCAAACTCTATTCAGAGGATTTGCCAATCGCTCAAGTGAAGGATGCCTCAGACATCGTCATCCATGCAGAAGGCCCAGCTGCCATTGGGTCTACCATGCAGCTGAGAGCAGTGAACTGGCTAAGCGCGAAAGTAAAGCAACAACTTATTCTCCTTGCGGAAGCCGCACTGCCAGCTAACGGTGACGCGCATGCGATTGCAAAAAAGGTGCAATGGAATGTGACCGGCGTGGCTCCTGGCAGCATTTTCATGGGGTTCGCGGTAGATCGACCGCCTTCTCGGGCCGGGTTTGAGGAGTCTGATCAGGCAGCCTTGGATTCGATTGTGAGGGCTGCTCAATCCGTACCTATCGTTCCTCAGTTTATGGACCAGGGTTACGTTGATCAAGGTCTGACGGAAGCATTAACAGATCCGGCGATTCGCGATGCGGCTATGTTTGCCGCGATGCGCCTTTCTCCGACAGATGCGTCCGGCCTGGTTACAGTGGAAGTTACTTCTTCGACTGGCGAATACGGCATCCTTGGGCAGCGTGAAAGAATCATACTTAAAGACTCACTAAGGTCCCCCTTGTTTGGCAAGAAACTGGACGGATCGTTTGTCGGTGAAGTGCGCGAGATCGATCTAGATGCGGGGCGGTTTCAACTTCGCAACATTGACCACGTCGGTTCACTTCGTTGCGCCGCTGATTTCAGCCAGGATGACGGCAGATTGTGGCTTGGTAAGACGGTCAAAGTGACCGGCGTGTACGAAACAGACAAATCAGGGCGCCCAAGGCTGATGCGAGCTGAAAAAATCGAACCCTCTGTCCCACGTCAAAGTGAACTCCACTGACCTCCGAAAGCCCTGCCAACGCAGGGCTTTTTTGCGTCGCGACAACGATCGCATTAAAGACTTCGGGCCGCCCCACCTCCCTAGCATTCCACTGCCTCCACGCAAGACTAAACATTTTGTTTGACTGAAATATAAACATAGTGTTTAATTCGTCTCACGCACTCACCGACCTACCGGGAGACCTTGAGATGGATAACCAACAGCAGCACACCGCCAAGTCGCGTACGCGTGACGAGGTGGACTACTTCACGCGGGGCATGTGATGAACCGAGCCGCTTGCGATAACGATCTGCTCGCCGCTTGCGACCGCGTTCACGCTAGAACCGCGCTCATTGCCGTCCTGACGTTCGTCGGCATCGGTTGCGGCTGGTTCCTTTGCGTGGCGATCCCGTCCGGAGCGCTCTGGAAATGATCAAGTACGCGAAAGCATGGGCAACCGCCCTTCTCGTCCTCGTCGTCTACTGCGCCATAACAACGGCGATTGAAGGCCACGAGGCGCGTACCGAACGCTGCAGCGTAATTCGCTGCACCTGATCCCGTAAAGGCTCACCGATGAATCTGCTGTTCTCATTCTTAGTAGTCCTTCTGGTGGCGAGTGCCGGTTTTGCTGGCGGATTCATCGCTGGAGCCTTTTGGGCCGCGATCGGGATGATCGAGCATCGACTCGACGACAGCGAATCGACTACGACACATCCTTTCTTTCTCGACTAACCATGGCCCGCTGTCACGTCCGATGCCGCCACTGCGCGACGCGCCGCTGTCTGCGACGCAACCCGCGCCATTACGCCCGCCTGCCGGCTTGCACAGTCTGTGGTCGGCGCAATTATCGCGTCGACCGCTGGATGAACCGGCGCGACACCGGCAAAACGCGATGCGACTGCGCCGGCTACTGGTTCCCGCATCGTCGCGGCTCGCTTTTTTGCTGGAACCGCGCCGACGGAACCGGCCGTTATCCCGGCGATGCGGATTTCGCCGATCGCAACTACGACGGGCTCGCGGCCTGAACGCGCGATGCCGACCATTTCCCAACTCGCCGGCATGTTACCCCGTGACCCGAAGTTTCGCGAATGGTTGTCGTCCGCGACTCAGGTCGACCAGCTGACCGCCGACGAAGCCGCGGAAGTTATCCGCCACGTGTGCGAGATCGACAGCCGCCGCCGGCTCGCAACCGACAAAGCAGCTGCGGAGCGCTTTCACAACTTCTTGCGCCGCCCGTTCGCCGAGTGGCGCGCAAAGCAGCACTAACCTCCCCCTTACTGGAGAAGCAGATGTCCCTCTTTGCATCGCTGCACCCACTTGCGCAACGCACGACCCTCACGCTGCTCATCACCGCCGAAGGTGACCAGCTGCGCGTGAACGTCACGCCGCGCGCCAACGACGACGCGACGGGCGAAAAGCCGCTCTACCCGTTGTCGATTCTCGCCACGCCCGATGAACTCGACCGCGACTTCGCCGAGGCGGTCTCGATCTACGAGCCAAGCACGCTGTCGGTGCTCGACCAGGCTCGCGCCGCGAGCGCCGCGAATGGCACGGTCGACGCAGGAACCAAAGCGGCACTGCCCGCCCCCACGACGAAGGGCAAGGGCGGTCGCAAGCGCGCCGCAGAACTGCCGGCGCCGACGGACGCGAACGACAACGCGGGCAATGATGCAGGCGATGCGCCGCCGACCGACCCACGTCAGACGCAAATTCCCGGCATCGATCCCGACGCCGAGCCCGCCACCGCCGAAACGCCTGCTGTAGTCGCCGAGCAGGATTCCACCAACGCACAGCCCGCCGTCGAGGAAGACGGCGTCGACCTGCTTTAAGGGGCGCGCGATGAAAACCGAAACGCTCGCTCGCGAATTCCGCTACAACGGCGCCAAGCTCACGGATCCGTCGCCGACATTCTCGCTTCAGCAGGTCCGCGATTTCTACGGCAACACCTATCCGGAGATCGTCAACGCCGAGATCGAAGGCCCGGAAGTCATCGGAAACAAGAACGTTTTCACGTTCCGTCGCGCCGTCGGCACCAAGGGTTCGACAGCCGAACTGATCAGTGTGCGTCAGAAGATCGGCCGGGTTTTGCAGAACTGCCGCCGCCTGCCGCCGTCGATCGTCGCCTATCTCGTCGAGGTTGAACGTTTTGCGGGCGCGCATGTTTGCCCGCTGCTCGACGAAGAGATTCAGTTCATCGACGCGCTCTACGCGCGCTATGTTGTCCAGGCCCGCGTAATGGAGACGGCATCGTGACGCTCGCCGAACTCCGTGCCGAGCTGGACCGCGGGCCGCTCATTCCGTCCGGACAGCACCGGATCGATGCGCAGGCCGCCGATGCGCAGTTCGCACGCCGCCTTCATTCGCTCGCGTCGCGGCGTGCCGCCGGCGCGCGTCTGCAACTGCCTGTTTCCAGCGTGCCGGTGTTGCCATGAGTTTCGCGCCAATTGCCCTGCCGTCGGTAGCCGATCTTCCGGGTGTGTATACGATCAGTTCCGGCGAATCGTTCACGTATCCGCTGGTGAGGTCGCTGCTCGATGCCGGCGTGATCGAGGCCGAAGATGTCACGCGGCGGCCGCGCTCGGAACTCGCGCTCGCAACGGCCGCGCTAACCCGCCGCTGGAATCGCATCACCGGCGGCATGCGCCTGTTCGATTGGAACCTGCGGCTCGAACAGTCGCTCGACGGCTATTCGTGCGACTCGCTCAAGCGGACAGATCAGGTGTGGGCAATGGTGCGAACCACGCATGGCCCGGTCTCATGTCAGCAGGTCTCCATCGGCGGTGCGATCAACGCGCTGGAACAGGTGCGCGAGGGACTCGGCCAGACAGTGCTCGCTGCGTTCTATGACGCATGCAACATGCTGCCGACCATCTGCACGCCCGCATACGCCCTTGGTCTCGCAGAATATACCTACTGGTATGGCGAGTCCGACGAGTCTTTCGCGATCGAGGAAGCGATGAGCCTGCACGACTGCCAGTCTCGCGAAGAACTGATTGAGACGTTCGATTTCTTTACGCGAGACAAATTCTTTCGCGACATGCCGGTTTGGGCCGCGTCCCCGAAACGCGTTCTTTCGCGCGCCCAAATCAAACGCGCCGCTGCTCGTGACGAGTTCGCTACTGAAGTGATCGCGGCGATGGACACCATCTGGAACATTGCACGCTTCTACGGGCCGTTCGCGGATGTCGGTACCGGCGGGGCCGGGCTCGACGCCATTGACCTCGCACTGGTTGTGCGCTGGACTGAAGACGATGCTGTCTGCCGGGTAGTCGACGACTTCCTGCAGTACATTGCCGACGGCGAGTTCCTTGGTGCGGCTTCCGCCACGCAACTCTCCGTTGTAGGCGGCGACATTGCGGTATGGCTAAAGCAGATGGAAGCGACAGCGCTTCTGGCAAAAGCTGTCGAGCACCTTCTCACCATCCTTGGCCGCGAGGAATACCAGGCCAAAACACTGGTGCGGGTGTTCGCATGAAAACTGTCACGATCGCCCAGGACAACGACGTTGAGCTGCAGCTCGATAGCGCGCTGCTGTTCTATCGCTCGGAAGGCACGCAACACGTCTACGCAACGCAGCACCCTGCGCGGGTCGTCGACGGCCGTCCGGCATTGCTGCCCGGCGTGCCTATCACGCTTGACCAGCTGGCCGAGATCGCTGAGATCGCCGCCCGCAAAACCAGCTATCGCGGTTTCGTGCATGAGCGAGTCGTCTATTTCGCTCCGAACATGCTCGCATGGTGGGTTCCCGCCTGTACGCGCCGCGTCTGGTTCAAGTCGGCCGACAAGATCGGCGAGCGTGCCGGCGACGCCAACCATCCGCCGCTGGTGTTCATCGTCAACCGCGACAGCTGGTCGGTGTTCGCCCTGCGCGAAAACGACCGGCCGGGCCCGGCGACGAAGCTGTACACCGCGCCTTACTACAACGTCTGGGAGAGCGGCGAGATCTGCGAAGGCAACGTCAAAACGCCGGACAGCATCGGTACGGACAGCATCAAGCCTTTTGAGGATGCGTTTTTTCGCAGTCGCTTCACCCACACCAATAACGAACGACTTATCCACAGACGCGGCGGCGCTGAACGTCTGTGGATCGACCTGCTCGACGGCGCCGAATTTCCCCTTGACCGCCTGGTCGACACGAAGCGAACGCTCGCGGACGTGATCAGCAACATCACCACTCTGGACTGACGCCATGGAAAAACTACTCGCCCTGTTTCAAGACGCTACGCAGGCAGGCCTGCGCGACATCGCAACCGCACTCGACCAGTTTTCGCAAGGTGTTGCCGACGAGATTGCTCGCGCAAAGCCGCGCGCGATCGCGGCAGCCGAAGATGACGAAGCGCTCCCGCTCGACGTCGCGCTGTTCGATAGTGCGCCGACGGTTGCGGTACCGAAGCACGCACAGTTCGCCCCTCTGCTCGAGGTGGGCCACCGCTTTCTGATGACTGCGGAAGGCGTCTTTGTCGAGGTGCGCCGGCCGTGGCTCCATGTAATCCAGCAACTGGCGAGGCACAACGACGCGGGCCCGAAGCCGCCGTATGGCCTGGTCATGCCGAAGATCGAACTCGCGTTCGGCCGACTCGGCGTCGCCCTGCCGTTTGTGCAGGCGTTCGCGGAAGAAGCGCAAAGCGCCCTGCCGAACGAGCACGCCGCTTGGATCGTGTGGGACCAAGACAAAAAGGAATTGGCCTACAAGGCGCTGCACGTCTCGACCGCCACGCCCGGCGCGATCACGTTCGCGCGGCCGGAGCTGCAGCCGCACGAATCGCTCGCGATCGACCTGCACAGCCACGGCGCCGCGCCGGCATTCTTCAGCGCGCAGGATGATGCTGACGACGCCGGCGAAGTGAAGATCTCGGCGGTGCTCGGTGGACTCGGTGATGGCGGAACGCCGAGCGTTGCGTTCCGTCTCTGCGTGCTCGGCATGACCATTCCGTTGAAAGTGCCGGCATCCGCTGTGTTCAAGGTTCCGGAGCCAGCATGACCCATATCACGCCCGCACATTTTCTCGATCGGCGCGTGAATATCGCGCTGATCGGCTGCGGCGGCAACGGCTCGCAGATGCTGACGGGCCTCGCGCGACTCAACCATGCGCTGACCGCGCTCGGGCACCCGGGCTTGCACGTCACCGCGTTTGACGGCGATACGGTCAGCGAGGCGAACATCGGTCGCCAGATGTTCAGCCCCGCCGACGTTGGCATGTACAAGAGCGTCGTGCTGGTTCACCGGCTCAACGCATTTTTCGGCCTCGACTGGCACGCCCGGCCGATTCACGCGGGCCCGACCGAACTCGTGAATGTGGGCGCGGGCATCGCCGTCGTGTGTGTCGACAGCGCAGCTGCTCGAGCAAAGCTAGCGCCGATCCTCGGCAGGACCGCCGCATACGTGATGGATCTCGGCAACCGTGCGAGCGATGGACAGGTGATTTTTGGGCATAGCTTTGCATCCGGCAAGAAACCTTGCGGGACGTCGCTGCGCTGGCCGTACGACGTGCTGCCCGAGCTGACCGACACGACCGTGCCGGAAGACGACACGCCCAGTTGCGGCCTCGCCGAAGCGCTCGAGCGTCAGGAGCTTTTCATCAATCAGGCGATCGTGACGCCGGCGCTCGGGATCTTGTGGGAGTTTTTCCGACATGGCCGGCTCCGCTGGTGCGGCGCATTCGTCAACCTGAAAACCGGGCATGTGCGGCCATTGCCTGTGGATAACCTGCCAGTGCGAGCCGAGGCGAAAAATGCCGCTTGATCTGATCGGCGGCAATCACGCCGGCCCGCTGTTCGTGCCGGTAAAGCGCCGCTCGCCGATCTTGCGCACGAGTCGCCAGCACGGCATGCGCCGCCGGGCCCGCGAGCGCCGTGCGACGCCGCCGTGGGCGGACAAGGCGAAGATCCGGGCGATCTACGCGGAAGCCGAACGTCTGACGCGTGAAACCGGCGAGCAGCACGTCGTCGACCATATCGTGCCACTGGCAGGAAAGCTGGTGTGCGGGCTGCATGTCGACTGGAATCTGCAGATCACCCACTGGTTGCCGAACGCCCGTAAAGGCTGGATGACGTGGCCCGATATGCCGTTCGAACAAATGGAGCTTTTGTGACAACCACGAATACAGACGCAGTGCCGAGCCTTCTGCCGTGCCCGTTTTGCGGCGGCCACGCGGAAATCGAAACGATTGAGAAAGACTGCTTCGGCGTCGGCTGCCCGAACTGCGATTTCCAGTTGATGAACGGCCCTTGGGCGATCGGCTGGCACCGCTCGAAGCTGAGTGCAGCGACCGAATGGAATTGCCGACCCGCGGCCGGAGTTCAGGCAGAAGCGGTGACTGCATGGCAGCCGATTGAGACAGCACCCAAGATCGGCCGCACCTTGCTACTCGGCTATCCGAACAGCGCGGGGAAATGGCGCACGGTTCGCGGACAGTGGATGTCCGAAGCATATATCGAGCAGAACTGGGAAGAGCCGGACGACGTCGAGCCCGGCTGGTTCGAAACATCGGTAGAAGCTGAAGACGTTCCTAACTGCTGGCCGATCTCACCCACGCACTGGATGCCGCTTCCCGCCGCTCCTGCTTCATCTGCCGGGGATCAGGAGGTGGGATCGTGATCTCAGCCTGCCGCACCGGCGCCGAAACCATCCGCTTCGTCTTCGGGCTCAGCCAACGACGTGAGCACGTCGCTCAGGAATTCATTTATGACCAACACATGTTCCGGCGAGCCGAAAACGCAATCAGCGGGGTTCTTTTTGCCGCGAGCCTTCCGAATAGCGAGAACGGCAATTGCAACGGCTTGCGCGGCGCCCCAAATCGGATCATCCCGATTGAGCTTGGGTGGGTTGTTTTCGTCCATGCCGAGTTTGTCGGCTGCTGGAAACGAAACTTGAGAGAAGACTTATCGAAAGCAGTCAGCTTCCAGAATAACCCGCTGGACCGTCGGCTGGAGCCCGCAGCGATGACTGTGTTACAACTGATCGATTTGTACGCGTGCGTAAGCGTCGGCGGCATCTCGAGCCTGAGCCTCGGTATCAAAGTAGCCCGGGACGAGGTGCCCTTCCCAAATCGCCTCTTCGGTTCCGTCCCTCCCGAGTCTCAGTTCGCCCTGCCATTGCGAACCATCCAGCCCCGCAGAATTGGCAGAAACCTCGTACCAATAGTGGCGATACTTCGCGCGCGGTGTCATGGCGTCCCCCTATGTCGAATCTAAAGCCGTGCAAGCGCGATCCCGGCAGCGAGAGATCCAGTAACAAACGCGCGCGCTGCGGGGCTATCGGGGGCGCCCCAGCACTGAGGCAAGTACCGCCTTCCTCCAGGCAAGGTCGGGAGGCTTGCGCTCAGGAACTTGCGGGACAGGAGCACTCGAATCGCATTCCCACCAAAGGCCGGCCGGTAATCCATTCGATGTGTTTTGCTTCAACCAGCAACCGCAAGAGGTGCATCGGTAAAGGACGTAGCGCGTGATCGGCGATTTTGGCGTACCAAAAACACCAGCTCCAGAGCACCGGAGTTTTTCGTGCGGGGGGACTGTTGAAGCTCTTCCGATCAACGTCTCGCAAGCAAGGCACCGTTCCATTTCGCCCTCCCTCTCGGACAGGACCGACCTATGCAATAAGCATAGGTCATCCAGATAGGGTCGAAGCAGAACTGATCGCAAAAAGTCAGTGATTGATTGAGCGGAAGCAGCACAACGAATGATTGAAACCATGCGCAAACAGCGGGGAGGTCAAATGAAAGTCAGACTGGATGAATGGTTGAAACGCGAGTTCGATCCGCCGCCGGCGATCCGCACCGCGCGACTTTGGATCAACGCCGGAAAAATTTATCCCGCACCGGTCAAGGTCGGCCGCTCTTACTACGTCGAACAGAACGCGGTCTTTCAGGACGGCACCGTCCGCCCGCGTCTCGCCCACAGAATTCCAGGATAAAAAATGGCAGCAAGACCACGCATCCGGCGCCGTGCAAATTGGCCAGCCAACATGCACGAGCCACGACCCGGCTATTACACGTGGCGAGACCCGCGCGACGGCAAGACCTATGTGCTCGGCCGCATCGATCTCGCGCTCGCGATTTTCGAGGCGAACGAGGCAAACGTCAAAGCCGCGGGCGCTGCGGCAACGAAGACGCTGGCTGAACGTCTCGACGCGCCGAAGGAAACCGTTGCTGACCTGCTGCTCAAGATGCCTGTGGGCAAAGCCAAAGCGGAGACGATCCGCCACAGAAAATACGTGGACAACGCGATCCGCGAAGAAATCGGCACCATCAAATGCGCCGAGCTCACGACGAAGCACATCGCGGAAATGCTCGAAAAAATCGAGGCGCGCGGCAAGATGCAATGGGCAGTGCACGTGCGCAGCCGCATGAAGGTGCTGTGCCGCCGCGGCAAAGCGCTTGGCTGGATGAAAGAGAACCCGGCTACCGATACAGAGCGAGCAACCGTGACAGTCAAGCGGCGTCGACTGACCTTCGACGAATTCCAGCGCATTTACGATAGAGCGCCCGAAGTCGCATTGTGGCTGCAGAATGCCATGCTGCTGGCGCTAGTTTCCGGGCAGGACCGTTCGACTGTCGCGCGCTGGGAGCGCGGGTTCCAACAGGACGGCCACGCGGTACTGACGCGCGGCAAAACCGGCGTGCGCATTGCGATCCCGCTTGAGCTGCGCATGGAGAAGCTCGGCATGTCGCTCGCCGAAGTGATTGCAAAATGCCGATCGACGGGCATCGTCAGCAAGTACCTAGTCCACCACATCCGGCCTAACGTCAATGCGCCGAAGGGCTCAGCGATCAAGCTCAAGACGATCACCGCGAAGTTCAAGGAAGCGCGCGATCTGGCCGGGATCACTGGCGACGACGCGCCGACCTTCCACGAAATGCGAAGCCTTACGAAGCGGCTTTACATGGAACAAGGTGGCGTCGACACAAAGGCCCTGCTCGGTCACATGACAGATGCGATTGCCGATCTCTACGCTAACTCACGCGGCCTTGAACCGTTAAAAGTAAAAATCAACTCGTAAGTCAAAAAAAGAACCGGACACGATGTCGTGCTTGTACTCAACGATGCTTGTGGAGGTGTAGCACTTAACCGCCTCAGAATACAGTGCCAGCCTCGGCTTCCTTATCCTGCAGTGCTAGCACTGCTGCCGTGTCGATCAAAGTTTCGAACGTCTCATACGACAGTTCGGGACCGTCAATGAATCTGTCGACAGGAATAGTCGCGAGCCGTGGTTTGATTCCGGATACAAGGTGCCGGAGTTGTGGCGGGTTGAGAAGATAACGGGTAACAGTTTCCTCCGCTTCTTTCAAGTCACTGTAGAAACTCAGTGAGTGTTCAGACGTGAGGGTGCCATCTTCGCCCATCCTTGCCCGCTCGATCAAAAAGCCTTCGATATACCTTTCAAGCACGAGCAAATCTGTGACCGGGATTCCATTTATATCTCGCCCGACAAAAATCGGATTATTTACAAGCACCAACGTCACAATTTTAAAATTCTCCGAGATACACCGACCTCTCTTTCCCAGCGCCTTAACAAAAGCCTTTGGGTTCAACCTCACAGCAGCTGCCTTTCGGCTGATTTGCTCCGCTGCGCCATTGATAATCTGCCTGTTGTTAAAGAAATCCACTGACTCCGTTGGAGTGATCGAACACTTCACCTCGCCAAGAAGGACAGTGGTACCCAGCACCATGACCAAGTCTATTTCTTCTGTTCGGCTACCCGACACTCCAGGGTTGAATTTAAATTGGGACGGTAGCACCCAGAGTTGATCTTTCAGCACATCAGAACGGCGCGTCGTGGCTAGACGCTTCCTGACTTGATTCTCAAACGGGTTGCCTTTCTTTGACACATTCATACCGAGATAGGCCATCCAACGCTCAAGAACATACGTTGAACTCGCATGCTCAGTGGCAAGTGCAAGGATGCAAAACTGCCCGCTCGGCAGCTTGACTAGAGGATGCGTCCAAAGCGTCTGCTTAGGCCTCCCACGGAACGTCAGAAAGTCGACGAAAATTTCAGCCTTCGCTGCATTTGTCGATAGGGCGATGCCAAGAGCATCAATCAACTCCGCTTGACTGTATGTCTTTGCAAAGTCCGAGAGATCACTTACCGACTCAACGATTGTCTCGAGTGAGCACATTGACTCCGCGACCGAAATGCTCCTTACCGCGAGCCACGCAACTGCTAACTCCCGCAAGGTGCCTCTTCCCAGCTTAGCCTGCGGTTGATCCAAGAGATCTTCATAGTATTCGGGTCGCAGTCCACTAAGAGCGAAAAACGCCTGTTTAGCCGTATTCAGTGCCCTTTTATCATCGGCATGAGCGAAGCAAAAGCCGGTCGTCGGATCACTTAGATCCGAGTGGACCACAAGGCAATATGGAATACGAGCAATCTTTTCATTGTCGTCAAGTTTGTCGAATTCCTGATAGAGAAACGTTGCGCGTGACAACTGCAACATCTCTCGTCGATACTCGGAAATAACCCGCCATGCCACGTCTGATGCGCTCTGCTCGCCGATAGGCGCAGCAACAGTTTCACCGTTCGAACCGTGCACTAGTCCATAACCATTCCATAAACAGTCCTGCCAAAGCGATTCAACTAGTCGATAAGTCCCACAAATATTGATCTCCAATCCGCAGATACCTAAGGCGTCAAAATCAAGACGCCCTTTTGTCGACATCGGCTCTTGAAGCCGCTCACTTACCGCCTTGCTAAGTGAGTCAACCACCATTTGGCTGACTTCTTCGATACTGTGCTGAGATCCACCGCTCACGGTCACCCTAAACTGCGCGAGTTCGTTAAGTCCACCATCCTTGGTCCCAATCGCAAGACTCTCCCGAGTCATCGCTCCTAACACGCGGGCCTCCCTGTTACCGAGCGCAACAAGTGATCTAATGTGAAGACTCAGGTCTTTTGGCCAAGGAATTTCGTCGTATAGATTCCGAAGTTGAGAAAGAATATGAAAAATATTGATGCCGGCGAAAAACAGCCTGTCGCAATCGGAATCTCTTCGATGAGATTGATGAAAGGCCTTCCAATCGTCCGGAGAGTAACTTTTGTGAACCGGGGCGCCGACTGCCCCGCGCTGAACGAGATCGACAAATGACGCATCTTCAGGAGCAGGAATATCCACTTTCTTTGGGCTATTTTGGGTCATCTTGAATTCGTATCAGCTTCGAAACTCTGCTCTGAAGCAGTCTGTTTGATTTCGGTCATTACCTCGCCGGGCTATCGGTATGACGGCCAATTCGACAGAAACTTGAGGGTGACTGTCTAGTTGAGTTGTGACTACGCAGGATTTCTTGGCGACCATGGCAGGCACCTATAAACCCTCAACGAATGGCGACACACGCCAATCAGATTCACAGAGCGGGCCCCCGCAGCATCGCCAGACAACCGCCAAGCGCGGCGAATCGGCACTGGGGGTTTTGAACAAATTTTGAACAAATTTTGAACAGGCCTTGTCAGGCAAGGTTTTGCAGGCGACGGGAAATGTCGAAGTGACACGCTCGCGTTCGCCGTGCTGATGCTGTCCGCCGGCGCGCTCGGCGACCGCTTCGGCGCGCGACGCCTGTACGCGGCCGGCATCGTGCTGTTCGCGCTTGCGTCGCTCGCCTGCGGCCTCGCGCTCGACGCGACCATGCTGGTCGCCGCGCGCGCAGTGCAAGGCATCGGCGCCGCCGCCATGCTGCCGAACTCGCTGGCGCTGCTCAATCAGTCGTACGGACACGATCCCAAACTGCGGGCTCGCGCAGTCGGACTGTGGACCGCGGCGGGCGCGATTGCGATCGCGGCGGGTCCGGTGGCCGGCGGCCTGCTGATCGCGGCGTTCGGCTGGCGCAGCATCTTTCTCGTCAATCTGCCCATTTGCGCCGCCGGCTTTCTGGCGAGCTTGGTATGGGTGCCACGGCCCGAGGCCACGACGCGTCAAGGCCCGCAAGCGGCGACAGCCGCTCTTTCCGACACGCAGCCGCGTGGCATCGATCTGAGCGGCCAGTGTCTGGCCATCGTCGCGCTGACCGCGTTCGTCGCCGCTGTGATCGAATGGCGGCCGCTAGGGCTCGATCACCCGTTCGTGGCCGGCGGCTTCGTGCTGGCGCTCATCGCAGCGGGCGCCTTTATCGTGGTGGAATCGCGCGTCGCGGCGCCGATGCTGCCGCTCTCGCTCTTCAGCAAGCGCACGTTCAGCGTCGCGGTGCTGTTCGGCATTTGCGTGAATCTCACCTACTACGGCATGGTGTTCGTGCTGAGCCTGTATTTGCAACGCGTGCGCGGCTATACGCCGTTGCAGGCGGGCCTTGCCTTCCTGCCGCTGACGGGCGGCTTTCTGCTGTCGAACGTGGCGAGCGGCTGGGTGGTCGGCCGCTTCGGCGTGCGCATGCCGATGATCGCGGGCGCGATCACGGCCGGGCTCGGCTATGGCCTGCTGCATTTCGTCGACGCCGGCACGCCGCTCATCGGTCTGCTGCTGCCGTTCCTGCTGATTCCGTCCGGCATGGGCCTCGCGGTCCCGGCGATGACCACGGCCGTGCTCGCCTCGACGGATGCGGCACGTGCCGGTACGGCGTCCGCCGTGTTGAATACCGCCCGGCAGGCAGGGGGCGCGGTCGGCGTGGCGGCCTTCGGCGCGTTGGCGAGCGGCGCGGCCGCCACGCAGATCGTCTCGGGCATGCGGGCATCGACTGCCGTCTCGGTCGGCTTGCTCGTGATCGGCGGCGTGCTGAGCTGCTTCGTGCATCCGCAACCGCAGTCGTCGGACTCCGCGCGTCGCCCTGCATGTCGCGAACGGGCCAGCGAATCGCGCTGAGTGCGGCGCCTCCCGATATCGCGCGCACAAAAAATCGACCCCCGCGATGCTTGCGCATGGCGGGGGTGATTACCTGCAGTCCGGCTGTAGCGCGCTACAACCCTGTACTGCGTGGCTTATAGCGACGCTTCCTGGATCGTGCCGGTGTCGATTGCGCGCTCGATCAGCCCTTCGTCTCGCGCTTTGGCGATGGCGTCGGCGATCAGTTTTTCCGGCTCCTCGATCTCGGCCTTGATCGTGCTGATGAACCCGGACGCATCCAGAACCACCAGTGTCTTCGCCGAATCAGCCAGGCTGATGATCACCCGATGCGGCGTGGGCCCTTCACCTAGACTCGCGCACAACTGCATGACGTTGCCGCCAATGGTTTGCTCAAAACTTTGAATCATTATTTGCTCCCTTGGTTACAGCCAGAATCGAAAGCGACCCGCACAGACTACCTCAACTGCCGTGTCAAAGCCCGAGTCCGCCACGCGGCGCTCGCGCACCGTCGATGCTGAGACGCCCCGCGCCCGTCACGAACAACAGTAGGAAACCGCCGGCAATGCCGATGTTCTTCCAGAAATGGATGACCATGTCGCGTTGCAAGGCGGCGTCGGTGACATTCCAGAAATCGTGGCCCAGCACCGCCGTCGCCACCGCGTACACCGCCAGGATCAGCGCGAGCGGGCGCACCTTGAAGCCGACGATCAGCAGCAGACCGCCGAGCGCCTCGACCGCCGTAGCAATCGGCGCGGCGACCTGCACGAACGGCACGCCCTTCGAATGCAGGTAGCCGACAAACCCCGCATAGCCCAGCAGCTTCATCACACCGCCCCACAGGAACAGCACGGCAAGGGCAATACGAGCGATGAGGATAACGCCGGAATCGACGGGACGCGACATGAGGGGCTCCTGTAAATGAATAAGCAGCAGACCCCGCCGGCAGCCCGCAGTTCCCGACTTTGCACCTGACAATAGGCGGTTTGGCCGCCTTTTCCTAGCTCGGACCAGAATGAGCGGCGCGGGACGCGCCGCATGTCGGGAAGGGAAAAGGTGTCCGAGCGATCCGCTCGTTAGCGTCCGCGGTGCATGCCGACGGCGGAATCGCCGCCGTGTTTATGCTTGAGGATACGTTGCGACTTCGATCAGATTGCCGTCCGGATCGCGGCAATACACTGAGGTCATCTTGCCGCGCGCGCCGTCGCGCTCCACCGGTCCGGCCTCGATTTCGACGCCTTGGGCGAGCCAATGCGCCTTGACCTCGGCCGGGCTCGTGGTCGTGACGAAACACAGATCGGCGCTGCCGGGCACCGGCTCGCGGCCAGTGAACCACGCGACGGTATCGGCGGTCGCGGGACGCAGATTGATCTTCTGATTGCCGTAAAACATCGCCACCCGCGTGCCCGTGCGCGACTCGAACTCGGCTCGCCGCATGCCGAGCATACGTGCGTACCACGCCGCGCTGACTTCCACGTCGGCGACGTTCAGAACGAGATGATCGAGACTGTCTATCGAGAAGCTCATAGTTTTCGTCACCGTGATGTCAGGCGATGCGCCGTGGCGGATCAGGCTGATCAGCCGACGGCAGTCAGACGAAAAGTTAGCACGTGCGCGAGATTCGCGTGCGGGGGCCGGCACGTTGCGCGCACGGCATTGCGCCGCGATGGCGCTGACGAAAGTTACGACTGAGGCGCGTCCGGCGCGAGCAGAACGCCCTTCGTGAAGACGAAGCAACCATAGCCGCGCTCTTCACCGGTCGCGATCACGCAATACGCTTTGCGCGCCCGCTCATAAAACGCAAACCGCTCGATCGACGCGAACGGCACATCGCGCCCTTCCGCTGCGTTGATCTCGACCTGTGCCTCGCGCTGCACGGCCGGAATCGTGTGCGGCTCGCCCACCACTTCCATGCGTGACGCGGGATGCTCGATGAACGTATCCAGCGGCATCACCGACAGCACCGCACGAATCGCGCGCGGCGCACTCACGCCGTCGAGGCGCAGCACTTTGCCCAGGACACTCTCACGCGCAACCGAGTCGCCGGGAAAATTGGCGTCGCAGATGACGAGTTCGTCGCCATGGCCCATCGCGCGCAATGCATGCAGTATGTCGGCGTTCAGCAGCGGGTCCAGATTCTTCAGCACGGTGTCTCCTTGTGGTCCGATTGGCGGTTGGCCGCCGAGGTTTGGACGTTGGTTATCGGGTCGCGCGAAGCGAGCAGTTCACGCCCGCGTTCGTGTCGGGCCGAAGCAGCAGCTGCCCGGCTCGACCAAAGCGTGTCCGCGCGTCGAATCGCATTCCAGCGGACGATTGTAGCAAGCAACGTCGCGGCCATTCGTCGAGGGTGGCGCGTGGCGGCTGCACGTTGCGTTGCCGGAGCGAGTCGTCGGCCGGACGTTTCGCATCGCCGGCAGAGACTCGGCTGCGCCGCACTGCCAGCGCAGCCAGCCGACCACCGCCAGCAGCACGAGACCCGCGCCGCCCAACACCGGCTCGCGCCAGCCCAGCAGCGCGATGAACATGAAGGCACGCGCACCGGCGAGCAGCGCGAAACCGGCGATTGCGCTGGACAGCGTGTCGACGGCGCCCGACAGGCGCGCCAACGCGATGGCCGTTTGGGGCGCCGTGGCAACGGGCTCGTGCATGATTGTCTCCGTAAAAAAGCGGTGCTCAGGCGCCGTCCGGCACGTGGTCGAGGAAGCCGGTGACGGCCCGCAAGCGTCCATGCGGATCGACCACGCCGAAGTCGGACCCCTTCACGATCGCGTCGCCCGCGGGCGTGGTCAGTTCCCATGCGAAACGCAGCCGGTCGGCAAAGCCGTCGACCTGGCCCGTACGGCGAAACGTGTGATGCGGGAAGCGCTCGTGCACCGCGCGGATCATCGCGTCGATGCCGTCGTGGCCCGCGCCTGCCAGCAGCGGGTCGCGATAGTCGGCGTCGGCGCTCCATGTCGCGGCGATCAACTCGCGACGGCGCGCGCCGTCGGTTTCGTTCCAGGCGTCGAAATAACGGTCGATCAGATCGGTATGCGCGTTCATCTTCAGACTCCTTCGTTGGCATGACTGAGCACTACGCTCGGCAGACAGGTTGTATGCGGCGGGCTCGGAGTGAAGATTGACGGCTTGGGCGCGGTGCGTCGATTACGTGGGAGGTAAGCATTCGCGCGCGTTTCGTTGTCCGTCGAATTGGCCATCCGGCCGAGTCGTCAGCCGCGGCGGCAGCCGCTAACCTCGTGTGGCGAATGGGGCCGCGCGGCGCGGCGCGCGGCATACGACGTACTCGACCGACACGGATACGGGGGCGCTTTTTCAATATGGTTTGCACACTTGCAAGACCGTATCCACAAGGATACAATTTTCAACAGATCGGTTGACCACCTGTGTACACGGTCAACCGCACCGAGGAATTCGACGCCTGGCTTGCGCGGCTCGCGGATGTACGAGCGAGGGCAAAGATACTCGTGCGGATCCGGCGTGCGGAACGCCGGCATTTCGGCGACGTGAAATTGCTGGAAGACGGTGTATCCGAGATGTGCATCGACTGCGGACCGGGGTATCGGGTCTACTTCGCGCGTGAAGGGCGCATGGTGTATCTGCTGCTCTGCAGTGATGACAAGTCCACCCAGCCGGCCGATATCAAGCATGCCAAAACAATGTGGGTAGCAATCAGAGAGGAACTGTCATGAGCAAGATCAAAACCGCGCGGTTCGACGCGTCGGACTACCTCGATAGCGAGGAAGCGATTGCTGAGTATCTCAACGCAGCGCTTGAAGACGGCGACGCCGACGTCCTGCTCGCCGCTATCGCCGACATCGCCAAAGCGCGCGGTATCGCCAGAGTTGCGGCAGACGCCGGACTCGGGCGCGAAAGCCTCTACAAAACGCTCGCGCCCGGTTCGAAACCGCGCATGGACACGGTGTTCAAATTGCTGCGCGCGCTCGGCGTCAAACTCAACGCGGTGCCGGAAGGTGCGGCGGCGGCCTGAATCGCGTTTGCCGTTCTGCTGGTGCCGCAGTTCACCAGTACGTTGGATTGACTTTGCTATCAGACGCGTTTCCGGGGTTTCGTAGGCGTGGCTGGGTGTATTCCGGGGTATTCCATTACCTCCCAGGTAATGGATCGCTGGCGCGGTTTGGCTATCATCGGTGGCATGAACACACTCTCTCTTGCGCAAACCGTCCCGTCGCATGCGCCGGCGGCCAGCCGCACAGTCGGCGACCTGCTGCGTGAATGGCGTCAGCGGCGAAGAATGAGCCAGTTGCTGCTTGCGGCTGAAGCCGATATTTCGACCCGGCATTTGAGCTTCGTCGAATCGGGCCGCGCGGTACCGAGCCGGGAAATGGTCATGCATCTTGCCGAACGGCTCGACGTGCCGCTGCGAGCACGCAACGCGCTGCTGGTCGCGGCCGGTTACGCGCCGCTGTTCCGGGAGCGTCCACTATCGGATCCGCAATTGGCCGCCGCGCGCGAGGCCGTCGACCTGGTGCTGAAGGGACACGAGCCCTACCCGGCGCTCGCCATCGACCGGCACTGGACCATCATTGCCGCGAACAACGCGCTTGCGCCGCTGCTGACCGGCGCCAGTCCGGAACTGCTGAAGCCGCCGGTCAATGCGCTGCGCCTGAGCTTGCATCCGGAGGGCATCGCGGCGTCGATCGTCAATTGGCATGCCTGGCGCGAGCACATACTGGCTCGGCTGCAGCGGCAAATCGACGTGAGCGGCGACGACACGCTGAGCGCGCTGCGCGAGGAGCTGGCCACCTATCCTGCGCCGCCGGACGCGGAAGCGGCCGAGCACGACAACCCCGCCGTCAATCAGATCGCGGTGCCGCTGCGGCTGCGCACGCCGATCGGCGTGCTGTCGTTTTTCAGCACGACCACGGTGTTCGGCACACCGGTCGACGTGACACTCTCGGAACTCGCCATTGAGGCATTCTTTCCGGCCGATCAGCAAACCGCGGCGGCATTGCGCGAATTCGGCGAAAGCCAACGCGCCGAGGCAGCACGCCAACCGTAGCCTGACGGTAGAAGACGAGGCACACTCCTGCATCGAACCTTTGTCCTTTCACTCGCTGATTTACGCGGAGAGATGCACTTGAACGACAACGCCGTACTCGTACGCCAACTCGGTCCGAATGACCGCGACGACTACTTCCAGCTTCGCCTGCGTGGGTTGATGGCGCATCCGGATTCGTTCGGCCAGAGTTACGAGGAAGCGCTCGCCAAAGGTGCGTCACAACACGAGGCAATGCTGAAGGGCTCGCGTGCGGCCGAAGGCGATTTTTTGCTCGGCGCTTACGCATCGGCTGGAACACCATTGATCGGCGTGGTCGGCCTGATCCGCAACCCTAGCGAGAAACAGCGGCACAAGGCCGCGGTGATCGGCATGTATGTCGCCCCGGAAGCCGCGGGCCGCGGCGTTGGGCGCGCGTTGCTCAACGAGTTGCTGGCGCGGGCCTCGCGCGTCGAAGGTCTACGGCAAATCCAGTTGCTGGTCGGCAGCCGCAACGAAGCTGCGAGAAAACTGTACGAGTCGTTTGGCTTTCGCAGATATGGCTGCGAGGTCGGCGCGCTGAATGTGGGCGGTGTGTTTCATGATGCGGATCTGATGGCGCTGTTTATCTAGTCGATACTGGGCGCGGCGGGTATCGCCCCTCGTCACTCTCATTCAACCGCCCTGCCGCAGCACGCGATCCGTGCTATCTTTTTTGACTACCTTTTCGCCATACCCGCCCCGACAGTGGCTATCCAGCCGTCATCGGGCTGCCTTCGACCCGTCGCTTGTCAGTCAACTCACACATGTCCGACCTCTCCACTTCGCTTCCGCGTGTGCCACGCCGTTTCGATATCAATCCGAAACCGCTCGGCGCCGCCCTCGTTCTGATCGCGCTCGGCGCCATTTATCTGGCGCAGACGGTCAGCGGCCGCCAGGCGGCGCTCTATCTTGTCGGCGCCCTGCTCGGCATGTCGCTTTACCACGCGGCGTTCGGCTTCACGTCGGCGTGGCGGGTTTTTATCGCCGACGGCCGCGGCGCCGGCCTGCGCGCCCAGATGCTGATGCTCGCGCTCGGAGTATTGCTGTTTTTCCCCGCGCTACAGGCCGGCACGCTGTTCGGCCATCCGGTCGTCGGGCTCGTCGCGCCGGCGGGCACGTCCGTGCTGGTCGGGGCGTTCATGTTCGGTATCGGCATGCAATTGGGCGGTGGCTGCGCGTCCGGTACGTTGTACACCGTGGGTGGCGGTAGCACCCGCATGATCGTTACGCTGGCGGCATTCGTTATCGGCTCGGTCGTCGCGACCGCGCACATGCCGTTCTGGACCGCCTTGCCGTCGCTCAAGCCGCTCTCATTGGTGACCGCGCTCGGCGCGGGCTGGGCCATCGTACTGAACCTGGTCATGTTCGCGGCCATCGCGGCACTTACCGTTCTGATCGAACGGCGCCGTCATGGCCAACTGATCAATGAGCCGCCGCGCCAGCCGCATACGTCGCCGTGGCTGCACGGTCCGTGGCCGCTGTTCGTCGGCGCGATCGCGCTGGTTCTGCTCAACTTCGCGACGCTAGCGCTCTCCGGGCGCCCGTGGGGCGTGACGTCGGCGTTCGCGCTCTGGGGCGCCAAGTTCTTTGCCGTGCTCGGCATCGACGTGGCCAACTGGCCGTATTGGGCCGCTCACGCCAACGCGGGCTCCCTCGCCGCCCCTGTTACACACGACGTCACCTCGGTGATGGATATCGGCATCGTGCTCGGCGCGATGGCGGCCGCGGCGCTGGCCGGACGTTACGCACCGGTGTGGAAAGTGCCGGCGCGCTCACTGATTGCGGCGGTGGTCGGCGGCCTGATGCTGGGCTACGGAGCCCGTCTGGCCTACGGTTGTAACATCGGCGCCTACTTCAGCGGCATCGTGTCAGGCAGCTTGCACGGCTGGCTGTGGCTGGCCGCCGCCTTTGCCGGGAATGTGCTGGGCACACGCCTGCGGCCGGCGTTCGGTCTCGAAGTCGAACGCGTGCGCGCTAACGGCTGCTAGAAGTTACGCAAGAAGTTACAAATGCGGCTCCGTTTGTAACTGGGGTCGCTCCAACCTGTTACATCTCTGTTTTGTCCCCATAGCAGCGCTTTACAGCGGTATTTATTACTCTATATTGAGCTCGCTTTCTATTTCCTTTCTGCGCTAACCTGGAATTACCGACCGACTTGCGGGCAGCGCCGTTTGCTCATATGAATGAACGAAACGCCCGTCATACAAGGGTTTTCATGGATCAGACAAAAATCCTCGATGGCGGAAAATTCGCTAGGCATCGGCTATTACAGGACCGTGAAAGAGTTACCGAAATTTGATGTATCTTTTTGAGATATTTTTTTGAGAAGGGATTGATTTCTTGTTTTACCCTTCATACAATTCGTCCCAAGCTGTTACGAAATGTAACGCGATGTATCAAAAGGTCGCTGTCTGTATCAGGCGGTGACAGTAGCCGGAGGACAACGTTTCCGGCGAGGCACAAAAGACATAACGGCAAAAAATGCCGACATAGTAATTCGGGGCTTCGGAAAACACAGAAATGGACCGTAGCAGCGAGACGCTGGATTCAATCCGCGAGATCAACTTGTCTTACATCATGCTCGCGCAACGTATGTTGCGCGAGGACAAACCGGTCGGCATGTTCCGGCTGGGATTGTCGTCGGAGCTGGCTGATTTGCTTGCCGGGCTGTCGCTCGCGCAGATCGTCAAGCTGGCCGCTTCCGATCAGCTTTTGTGCTTCTTCCGCTTCAACGACCACTCGATGCTGTCGGCGTTGACGCAAACGACGAAGCACGCCGCCGTTGCACCGACTCACGCGGCGATCCTGCTTGCAGGCCAGCCGGCTGAACAGTTCGCTTAATCGAGGTGACTGCGATGCTCAAGCGTAGCCTGACGGAAGACGCACAGGAAGTATTCCGCGCCATTGCGCTGATCGAACTGGGCGCACGCATGCAAGTGCTCGAGAGTGAATTGACGCTCTCGCGCGATCGCATGATCCGCCTGTATCGTGAGGTCAAGGGCGTATCGCCGCCCAAGGGCATGCTGCCGTTCTCGGCGGACTGGTATATGACGTGGCTGGCGAACATCCACGCGTCGTTGTTCTACAACACCTACCTGTTCCTGAAGAACGAAGCGCGCTGCTCGCATCTGGATGCGCTGACCAAAGGGTATCGGCTGTATCTGGAACATTGCCAGCACAGCGAAACCGAACCCGTGCTGGACTTGACGCGTGCGTGGACGCTGGTGCGTTTCTTCGACGCCGACATTCTGCAATTGACCAAATGCTGCCGCTGCACCGGCAAGTTCGTGGCGCACAAGCACGATCTGCAACACAACGTGGTGTGTGGCGCATGCCAGCCGCCGTCGCGTGCCGGCAAGACGAAGAAAGCCGCGGCGGCTCGCCAGGAAGCGCTCGAAGCAGCGCAGATCGCGCAAGCAGCGTGATCACCTCGAAGAGGGCAGGTCCAGCCCGATTCGAACCGAAGCCTTGATTAGAAAGTCCGCCTCCGCGCGGACTTTTTTTTCGTCCCCTCTCCGCCGCGGCGGTCGGCAGCGGGCAACCAGCGGCCGGCGGCCGCACAAGGCACGCGTCGAAAGGCCGGATCAGCCGGCCAATCCCACCGTCTGCACCACCAGCCACAAATTCGCCGCACTGATCACCACGAACAGCGTCCACGCGACGAACCGCGTCAGCAGCGTGTTGGCGAATTCGCCCATCAACGAACGGTCGCTGGTCATGCGGATCAGCGGATAAAGCGCGAACGGCAATTGCAGGCTCAGCACGACCTGGCTGGCGACCAGCAGTTTGCCGACCGCGCCATTGCCCATCATCTGCACGCCGATCAGGGCGGGGATCAAGGCGAGTGCCCGCGTAATGAAGCGCCGTTGCCAGCACGGAATCTTCAGCTTCAGGAAGCCTTCCATGATGACCTGCCCCGCCACGGTGCCGGTGAAAGTCGAGCTTTGTCCCGAAGCGAGCAGGGTCACGGCGAACAACACCGCCGCGAAACCGGTGCCGACGATGGGCGCGAGCAGCTTGTAGGCATCTTCGATTTCGGTGACCTGATTGTGGCCGGTGGCATGGAACGCCGCGGCGGCAAGAATCAGGATCGCCATGTTGATCAGCAGCGCGAGCACCAGCGCGGCGATCGTGTCGATGCGCGACATGCTGATCGCCGAGCGGATGCTGGCGGGGTCGCGCTTCACCGCGCGTGTCTGCACAATCGACGAATGCAGATAGAGGTTATGCGGCATGACGGTCGCACCGAGAATGCCGATTGCCAGATACATGGGTTCGCGCGAACTCAAAGCCTGCCACGACGGAATCAGCCCCTGCGCGACCGACGGCCAATGCGGCTGCACCAGCGCGAGCTCGATGATGTATCCCACGCCGATGGTCGCGATCAGCCCGAGCATGATCGCTTCGAGGTCGCGAAAGTTCTTGCCCTTCAGGCCGAGCACGATCAGCGTATCGAACGCGGTCAGCAGGACGCCGGTGGTCAGCGAGCATTTGAATAGCAGGTGGAAGGCGAGCGCGCCGCCCAGTACTTCGGCCAGGTCGCACGCCACGATCGACAGTTCCGCGAGCAGCCACTGAAAGCGCGCCACAGCCGGCGAATAACGATCTCTCGACAACGCCGCGAGATCACGTCCGGTCGCGATGCCAAGGCGCATGCTCAGGCATTGCAGCGCCATCGCCGCGAGACTCGACAGCATGACGACGAACAGCAGGCTGTAGCCATAGCGCGATCCGGCTTCGATGTCGGTGGCCCAGTTGCCCGGATCCATGTAGCCGATCGAGATCAGCAGGCCGGGCCCTGCGAACTGCAGGATTTTCTTCCAGAAAGGCGCGCCTTGCGAGACGGCCACCGAGCCTTGCACTTCGGATGGGCAAAACGGCGCCGTTGCGGTGGTCGGTAATTTGAACTGCAATCCGGGAATCTCTTGAAGGGGATCAAACACGGCGCCTCGTACAGGCCGCCGCGAACCGCCTCAAGTGTACAAAGAAACTTCCGGCAACGCGCCGGTGAGCGCGTACCGGCCGACGTCGCGCACCCGATAGTCGAGCGGATCATGCAGCGTATGCACACGGGCGTTGCGCCAGAAACGGTCGAGCGCGAGCGGCGCGTGCGTGGCGCGGGCGCCACAGGCATCGAACAGTTTTTCGCTGACGTCGAGCGCGGCGCGATGCGCGACGATCTTCGCCTCCGACGTGGCGAGCGCGACCTGCGCGCGTGTTTCAGCGCTAAGCGACGAGCCTTGTTGCCAGGCGTCCTCGAGCAACCAGGCCGCACGCGTGGCCAACGCTTCGGCGCTCACTGCCTGCAGGCGCATCTCGCCGAAACGCTGGATCAGGTAGGGATCGTCGGTGGCCTTGTCGACGCCGGAATAGATCCACGCCTTGCCGTGTTGCGTGACGTAAGCACGCGCTTCGTCGAGCGCGCCTTGCGCGATGCCCACGAACAGATTCGTCAGCACCTGCTGCGAGATCAGCGTGCGCAAACTCGCGTGCGGTGTGTCGGGCCGCACCATCACTTCATCGGGTTCGAGCTTGACCCGCACGAAGGACACGCTGCCGCTGTCGGTTTGCCGCTGGCCGATCGGATTCCAGTCCTCGTGAACGGTGATACCTTCGCGCGTGGTCGGCACCACGCCGAAGACCGGTTTGCCGGTGAGCGGATCGTGTGCGGAAACCGTCATCATGTGCGAGCCACGTGTGCCGGAGCAAAAGCCTTTCTGGCCGTCGAGCAGGTAGCCGCCGTCATCCGTTGCACTTGCAACGAGTCGCGTGTCGAGCGGATTGACGGCGTTGCCCCACCACCATCGTTCTCTCACGGTGCCGCCGAGATAGCGGGCACGTTGTTCTGGATTGCCCCATACATTGACGCTGACCACCTGCAAGCAGGTGAAGCCCAACAGATGCGCGAGCGCGCTGTCTACTTGCGCAATCTTGCGGATCGTCTCGTAGATGTCAGGCCAACGCGCGCCGAGGCCACCGAATTCGCGCGGCACCGCGAGCGTGAGCAGCCCCGCGTCGGCGATCCATTGTTTCTCCTGCGCGGCATGGCCGCCATCGATATCGCGCTGCGCGGCACTGGCGTGCAATGCGTCGAGCAAACCCGTGAGATCGCGCACCTCCGGCGCAGCGAATGCCTGAGGCGTTTGCAACGCATCGGCATGACGAGGATCGTTCATGCAATTTCCACGTGAAGAGATTTTGGGCGAGCGGCGGCAAGCGGCACGCCTACCGCGGCGCTCAATGCCCTAGCTAGCATGATAGGCCTTGATGTAAGCGCCGCAAACTTGCGCGGTTATTCTTCGTGCAAATAGCGGCCGCGCGGTAAATACGATCACGTCCGCTGCGCAAGCCGCCGCGCGAACCGGTCGCCGACGAACTGCACGGCCGTGACGATCGCGATCAGCAGCACGATCACCGTCACCATCACAGTCGTATCGAAACGCTGATAGCCGTAGCGGATTGCCAGATCGCCAAGGCCGCCCGCGCCGACCGCGCCCGCCATCGCCGACGAACCGATCATCGCCACCACGGTAATCGTGAAGCCGCCGAGAATGCCCGGCAGCGCCTCGGGCAAGAGCACATGCCAGATGATATGCCGGCGTTGCGCGCCCATGGCCTGCGCGGCTTCGATCAAACCGCGGTCCACTTCGCGCAGGCTCACTTCAGCCACGCGCGCGAAAAACGGAATCGCCGCGATACTGAGCGGCACGATCGCCGCCCATACGCCGATCGTCGTGCCGATCAGCAAACGCGTGAGCGGCAGCAACGCAACCAGCAAAATGATGAAGGGCGTCGAGCGGAACGCGTTGACGAGCGCACCGAGCGTGCTGTTCACCGCCCGCTTCTCGAAGATGCCGCCGCGCGTCGTCGTGACCAGCACCAGCGCCAGAGGAATGCCGACCAGCGCCGCGACGAATGCGGACACGCCAACCATGACGATGGTGTCGCGAATCGCGTCGGCGAGTTCGGAAAGCCACAACTCAGACATAGCCCAATACCTCGACATGGTTGGCGTAACGGCGCGCGCCTTCGAGCAGCGTCGCGATCTGCTTCTGCACGGTGGTGCCCGCATTCGCACGCACTTGCGCCGACACGACAAGGCGCCCTTGCGCATGCCCCTGAATCCGGTCGATGCCGCCATGAACGAAACTCACGTTTCCGCCTTCGACACTCAACGCCGCGGCAAGGCCGCCGAGATCGGGCTCACGCGCATCGACACCGGTGAAACGCACGTCCAGCAGAATCTGCGCATCCACTTGCGCGATGTCGTGCAGCGGCTTGACCCGCTCCGCAAGGTCCGTCGGCAAGTCATGCACCAAGGTCCGCAACAACGCGCGCGTCGCATCATGTTGCGGGTCGCCGAACACGCGCCACACGGGGCCGGTCTCCACCACCTCGCCGCGCTCGATCACCGCAACCGTATCGCAGACCTCGCGAATCACCTGCATCTCGTGCGTGATCAATACGATAGTCAGGTTCAGGCGTTGATTGATACCGCGCAGCAGCGCGAGAATGGCTTGCGTCGTTTCCGGATCCAGTGCGGAGGTGGCCTCGTCGCAAAGCAAAATGTCCGGGTCGGTGACCAACGCGCGCGCAATGCCGACGCGCTGCTTCTGGCCGCCGGACAAACTCGCCGGATACGCGTCGCGTTTGGCGGACAATCCCACCAGTTCCAGCAGCGCATCCACCTTTTTATCGATCGCCGCTTTCGGCACACCGGCGATTTTCAGTGGCAACGCGATGTTCTCGCGCACCGTCTTCGCCGAAAGCAGATTGAAGTGCTGAAACACCATGCCGATGCGCCGGCGCAACGCCACGAGTCCGCGCTCGTCGAGTTCGCCGACGCTCACGCCCTTAACGCGCACCGCGCCTGAACTCGGTTTCTCCAGGCCGTTGACGAGCCGCAACAATGTCGACTTGCCCGCACCGCTGCGGCCGATGATGCCGAACACTTCGCCTCGCGCCACATTCAACGTGACGTTGGCGAGCGCCGAAGTCGACACGCCGCGCGAGTTGGCGAACACTTTGCCGACATCGTCGAATATCACGGCGGCTTGCGTCGCTGTTTGATCCGAACCGGAATGCACAGCGAGAGACGGCGCGCCTTCGATGAATTGCGGCACGTCGAAAAGATTGGCCATGGTTTCGCTCCCCTCTTACGCTTCCGCGGTGGCCGGCGCGGCGGCTTGCACCCGGCGACGATGCTGCGCACCCGTATGTACGCCGGGCAGCCGGGCACGCCCGCTGCCGAACAGTTTCTCGCGCAGGGTCGGCGCAGGATCGTAATCCTCCTTGTACACGCCGCGATTCTGCAATTCCGGCACCACCAGATCGACAAAGTCTTCGAACGATTCAGGCATCACGGTGCGCGTCAGATTGAAGCCGTCGACGCCCGTTTCCTCGATCCACGACACCAGTTCATCCGCGATCTGCTGCGGCGAGCCGACCACCGGCTTCGCGCGGCCGCCGAGCGTCATCTGTTCGAGCACTTTGCGTTTGGTCCACACGCCGCTCACGCTCCTCTTCGAAATCGCCTCGACGGCCGATTGCATCGACTCGGTCTTCACGTAGGAGATCGGTTCGTCCAACTCGTATTGCGAGAAGTCAATGCCGGTCGAACTGGAGAAATGCGCGATGCCGCCTTCGGCGCTCGCATACCGGCGGTATTCCTCGAATTTTTCCTGCGCGGCCCGTTCTGTTTCACCGACTACAACGGTGATGCCCGCGAAGATCTTGATGTCGTCCGGTGCGCGGCCGAAACTCACCGCACGTGCGCGGATGTCATCGACAATCGAGCGCGTCAACTGCTTGTTCTGACCGCCGACAAACACGCATTCCGCGTGACGCGCCGCGAAATCGACGCCACGGCTCGACGAGCCCGCCTGATACAACACCGGCGTGCGTTGCGGCGACGGCTCGCTCAGATGAATCGCGTCGATCGAATAGTACGGACCGTCGTGCTTCACGCGATGCACCTTGTCCGGATGCGAGAAGATGCGCGCCGCGCGGTCGCGCACCACGGCGTCGTCTTCCCAGCTCTGTTCCCACAGCTTGTAGACCACGTCCATGTAATCGTCGGCGCGGTCGTAGCGGTCGTCGTGGCTGATCTGCTGCGCGAGGCCCATGCCGCGCGCCGCGCTGTCCAGATAGCCCGTCACGATGTTCCAGCCCACTCGGCCTTTGGTCAGATGGTCGAGCGTCGACATGCGACGCGCGAACAGATACGGCGGCTCGTAAGTCAGATTCGACGTGACGCCGAAACCGATGTGTTTCGTCACGTGCGCCATCGCGGGCACGATCAGCGACGGATCGTTGATCGGAATCTGCACTGATTCGCGCAGCGGCGTTTCCGGGCCGCCCTGATAAACGTCGTACACGCCAACGATATCCGCGAGAAAGATGCCGTCGAACTTGCCACGCTCCAGCGTTTGCGCGAGGCTCGTCCAATAGTCGAGATCGGTGTAATGCGCCGAACGGTCGCGCGGATGCGTCCACAACCCGTGATTGATGTGGCCGACCGCATTCATGTTGAAGGCGTTCAGCAGGATCTTTTTCTTGGCCATCGTGCGGCTCCTTTGGCTTTCCGGTTTCGGCTAACCGCGCGGGTTACCAGGCGACGGCGTAGAGATTGCCGAACGCCTTGTCGAGTGCGGCGCGCACTGCCGGTGAATGCTGATAGATCGAGATGAACTTGCGGATACGCGGATCGTTCGCGCTTTCCGGACGCACGACCCACTGGATCGCGTAGTTCTTGTTTTCCAGGCCGTCGAACAGCAGCGCGCTATTCGGATCCGTGGTGCCGGCGAGCTTGATGAAACTCGGGTAACCCTGCGCGAGATCGACGTCGTCGAGCGAACGCGCCAATTGCGATGCTTCGAGCTGCACGATCTTCAGGTGCTTCGGGTTGTCGATGATGTCGAGCGTGGTCGCGCGATAGTCGATGCCCGCCTTCAGCTTGATGAGACCGGCGCGCTGCAGCAATAGCAGGCCACGTCCGCCGTTGACCGGATCGTTGGCGATCGCGACGGTGGCGCCGTCTTTCAATTCGTCGAAGCGTTTGATCTTCTTCGAATACAGGCCGATCTTCATGATCGTGCCCGGTGCGATCGCGACGAAGTTATAACCGCCTTGCTTCTTTGCATTCTCGAGAAACGGAATGTGCTGGAAGTAGTTGACGTCGATGTCCTTGTTCGCGAGCGCCGCGTTCGGCGTGTTCCAGTCGGTGAATTCGATGATCTTCACGTCGAGGCCCTGTTCTTTCGCTTCGCGCGCGGCGATTTTGAGCGCTTCGATTTGCGGACTGGTCGCGGTGCCGATTTTCAGCGTGGGCGAGTCGGCCGCTGAAGCAGGCACGGCCTGCAACGCGAGTGCGAGACCGAACGCACTGATGAGCGAGACAGCCGGCGTGTGGAAAAAGCGCTGCACGGTGGATAGAAAAATGCGCATGGTGAACTCGTGAGTTTCGGGCGTGGTTCGATTCGAGGCGAGCCGATCCAGCGGCATGCGCCGAAGCGTCTACAAAGGGAGTTCCTTCGAGCGCAATCAGGCTTGCCGGATAGGTCGGGCAACGGAAAATCCACTACGTGCGGCTTAAACCGCGCGTGGCAGCGACAGGACGCGCAATCGGGTCAGCGCGGACAGCGGAAGGTCGGACAGGTCATCGCCTCTCTCCAGATGAGGTGCGACTCATCATAGAGGGCGGCAAAGCGGTGGTCTACGAAGGGATTTTCGGAAGGAAAGCGGGAAAAATGATTTGGGCGTGGACCGTGCGTCGTGGCCAGATGCCGAAGTTATAACAACGGCAGCACGTCTGCGCTGGACAACCATGCGCTGGTTTGAACCAGACCGGCGCGTATGAGCCGATCCAGCAATTCGTTGACCGACCACGGTGGTCGGCGCTTACGCGCTCGCAAGTCTCTGAACGCAGCCAACGCGCGCTTCTCATTCAAATCGATCAGATCGAGGATGAAGATATCAGGATGCTTCACTTCGATACGCAGGCTGGACTCCAACTGTTCCGCCGCGAAATCCTTCAGGTTGAAGGTGACAATCGCATCGGCGCGCGCCGCCACCGCGGTCATGACAACATGCCGGTCCTTCTTGTCGACGCCGAAAATTTCGCCGCTCTCCGGAAGCACCTGAGTGACCATCGCGTCGGGAAACGTGCGGTCCATTGCATTGCGAATCGCGGCGATCTTCGGCGCGGCGTCGTTAGCCGCGCTTTTGTCCGCGAAACGGGCAGCGAGATTGCGCGTCCATTCTTCGTGAATGCGCGCCGACCACTTCGGTGCATAAAACTCGTGATCGGCGAAAGTCAGCAATACGTCGCGCACCACCATCGGAAATAGCGAACACGCATCCAGCACGACGGTAAAGCGATCGACCGACAGCATTACAGATCGTACCCGCCTATCGATTCGCTGTCGGCCACGATCTCGTCCAATGCGCTCTTGCGTGTTGCACGCATGGTTTCCTTGTAGCGCATCACGTCGTCCATCAGCATGCGACGATGCCGCCCGACCTTGCGGAAAGGCAGTTCGCCGGCTTCAAGGCGAGCAATCAGAAACGGCCGCGAGACGCCGAGCACATCCGCCGCCTGCTTGGTGGTCAATTCGGTGTCTGCGGGATAAAGAACGAACACCTGCTCACTGGCCATCATAGCCAGCACACGCGAGAGCACCCGCAGCGTGGCGGGTGGAACCTCAATGCGGGCGAAGTCGCCGTCTGCGCCCTCCTCGACCAACGCGACGCTATGCGCGCGCGAGTGATCGAGCGCAGCGCCCATCAGGCGGCTCGCAGCGGACAGCACGGTTGCGTCGTCGTCCGACAAGATGATGCGATCGGGTGTAGCGGTGGTCATGTTCGACTCCAGATTACCTGCGAGTATAAGCCAACTCGCGAGACAAACGCAATAAACGCAACGTGTGAAATATTCGCAACGCGTTCAGCACGGCACCTTCCCGCTTTTTCAAGCGATTCGGTTAACGAAAAAACGCCGGGCCGCGCTTTCGCGCGACCCGGCGTCTACCGCTCGTCTCTGACTCGAAAACTTACTGCTTCACCACCTGTTGCGCAGAAGCGGAAGCGAGCACAGGACCAGATGCAGCCACCGGCGCAACCGCACCGACCGCCGTATCCGACGCCTTCACATCACCCCAACCGCCGCCCAGCGCGCGAATCAGATTGACCGTCGCCACCGCTTGCGTACCAGACAGATGGCTCGCCTGCAGTTGCGAAGTCAGCACCTGCCGTTCACCATCGATCACATCCAGATAGCTCACCGCGCCCTCCGTGTACTGCGTACGCGACAAATGCGCCGCCCGTTGCGAGGCCTGAACCGCATCGTTCTGCTCGCGCATCTGATCGTCGAGCAGACGCAAATCAGCCAGGTTGTCCTCCACCTCACGGAACGCCACCAGCACCTGTTGACGATACTGCGCCACGTCCTCGTCATACTTCGAACGGGCCTGCGCGAGGTTCGCCTTGCGGCGGCCGCCGTCGAACAAAGGCAGCGTCAACGCCGTGCCGGCAAACGGCCCGAGAATGAACGCGCGGCTCGACCACTTGAACAGATCGCCGAGCGTCGCCGATTCAAAACCTGCCGCGCCGGTGATATCGAGTTTCGGGAAGAACGCCGACTTCGCGAGACCGACACGCGCATTCGCCCCCTGCATCGCCCGCTCCGCCGCAGAAATATCCGGCCGGCGTTCAAGCAACGCCGAAGGCAAGCCCGGCGGCACACGCACCGTCACCGGCGCGAGCGGCGCTTCCGCGAACGAGAAATCCGCCGGCGGCTTGCCGAGCAGAATCGCGAGGCTATGTTCCGACGCCGCGCGCTGACGCGCCACACCCACGGCGTCCGCACGCGCACTGGCGAGTTCATTACGGGCCCGCGATACATCCAGCTCGCCGATATCGCCTTCCTTGAAACGCCGCTGGACCAGCTTCAGCGTGTCCTCGCGCAATGCTACGGTACGGCGGTACAGGTCCTGATCCGTATCGAGCTCACGCAACTGGAAGTAGTTCTGCGCGACGTCCGCCTGCAGCGACAGTTGCACCGAACGGAACAGCGCTTCGCTTTGCTGCTCGTCCGCCCGCGACGCGTTCACGTTCGAGCCGACCCGCCCGAACAGATCCGCTTCGTACGATACCGTGGTTTGCGCGCGCCAGATCGTGCCGGTGGTGCCACCCGCGCTATCCGGCTGGAATTGCGACGCTGCCGAAGCGCGCTCGCGCGTCGGGCCAAAGCCCGCGTCGATCTTTGGGAACCAGTCAGACTTCGCCGCCTGCGTCACCGCACGCGCCTGCTGCACGCGCGCCGCGGCCGCCTTCAGGTCCTGATTCGCGGCAGCTGCCTGCTCCTCGAGCGCGTTGAGTTGCGGGTCGCCGAAAATCGTCCACCATTCGCCACGATGCGCGTCGTCGGCGGGCTGGGCCTGCTTCCACGTGCCGTTGTCCGGCACCGATGCACCCGGCGCACCCGAAGGCGCTGAAGCAGCCGACGTTGCCGACGCCGCAGGCGTTTCCTTGAACGCAACCGGCGTATCCACCTCCGGCCGCTTATACGTAGGTTCCAGGGAGCAGGCGGCGAGCAACGCGACCAGCAAACCGCTGGCAGCCGCCCGGCCCCACCCGCTCAAAGATTCAAAGCGTTTCATTGTTGTTTTCTCCTCAGGCGTCCGTCACCGGCGAGCCATAGTGCGGCGAATCTTTCTGCGCGACGTGAATCGTTCCACCCGCCAGCGTACGCAGCACCACATAGAACACAGGGGTCAGCATCAGACCGAACAGCGTGACGCCGAGCATGCCGAAGAACACCGCGATCCCCATTGCATGACGCATCTCCGAGCCAGCTCCGCTCGACAACACCAGCGGCACCACGCCCATGATGAAAGCGATCGACGTCATCAGAATCGGCCGCAAACGCAAGCGGCTCGCCTCGATTGCCGCTGACAGCGGCGTATGCCCGTCATGCTCCAGTTCGCGAGCGAACTCGACGATCAGAATCGCGTTCTTCGCCGACAAGCCCACCAGCACCATCAAACCGATCTGCGTGAAGATGTTGTTATCACCCCCCGTGAGCCACACCCCGGTCAGCGCGGACAGCACGCTCATCGGCACGATCAGGATCACCGCGAGCGGCAGCGTCAGACTTTCGTACAGTGCGGCGAGCACGAGGAACACGAGCAGCACGCTGATCGGGAACACCCACAAGCCCGCATTGCCGGCCAGAATCTGCTGATACGTCAGGTCGGTCCACTCGAGCTTCACACCGCGCGGCAAGACTTCCGCCGCCACGCGTTCGGCCGCGGCTTGCGCCTGCCCCGACGAGAAGCCCGGCGCCGGTCCACCGTTGATGTCGGCAGCCGTATAGCCGTTGTAGCGCACCACCATTTCCGGACCGAACGTCGGCGTCACCGTCACCAGCGACGACAGCGGCACCATATCGCCCGCGGCATTGCGCGTCTTCAGTTGCAGGATGTCGTCGGCGCGTTGACGGAACGGCGCGTCCGCCTGCACCCGCACCTGATACACGCGGCCGAAGCGGTTGAAGTCGTTCACATACAGCGAGCCGAGATAAATCTGCATCGTGTTGAACACGTCCGTGACCGGCACGCCGAGTTGCTTGGCCTTCACGCGATCCAGGTCGACGTTCAATTGCGGCACGTTGATCTGATAGCTCGAGAAGGTCGGGCCGAGTTCAGGCGTCTGCGCGGCCTTCTTCACGAACGCCTCCGCTGCCTTGTTCAACTCCGCGTAACCGAGCGCGCCGTGATCCTCCAACTGCATCTTGAAGCCGCCGAGCGTGCCGAGACCGAGCACCGGTGGCGGCGGAAACACCGCGACGAACGAATCCTTGATCGCGCCGTATTGCTGGTTCAGCGCACCGGCAATCGCACCGGCCGAGAGTTTCTTGTTGCCACGATCCTTGAAGGGCTTGAGCGTGACGAACACGATGCCCGCGCTCGAGCTATTCGTGAAGCCGTTCACCGACAGACCCGGGAACGCCACCGCGCTCTCCACGCCGGGCTGCTTCAGCGCAATCGAGCTCATGTCGCGAATCACTTTCTCCGTGCGATCCAGCGACGCACCGTTCGGCAATTGCGCGAAGGCAATCAGGTACTCCTTGTCCTGCGCCGGCACGAAGCCGCCCGGCACGACGCGCGAGATCAGCACGGTCGCGCCCAGCAGAATCGCGTACACCGCGAGCATCGCGCCCTTACGGCGCAGCACGCCGGTCACGCCGCGGCCATACTCCGTCGAACCGCGATGAAAGACCTTGTTGAAACGCTTGAAGAAACCGCCCAACAGGCGATTCATCACACGCGTCAGGAAGTCTTCCTTGGCGCCGTGGCTGCGCAACAGCATCGCGGACAACGCCGGCGACAAGGTCAGCGAATTGAACGCCGAGATCACCGTCGAAATCGCGATGGTCATCGCAAACTGCTTGTAGAACTGGCCCGTCAAACCGGTCATGAACGCGAGCGGCACGAACACGGCGACGAGTGTCAGCGCGATGGCGATAATCGGTCCGCTCACTTCCTGCATCGCCTTATAGGTCGCGTCGCGCGCACTCAGCCCGTTTTCGATATTCCGCTCGACGTTCTCGACCACCACGATCGCATCGTCCACCACGATCCCGATGGCGAGCACCATGCCGAACAAGGACAACGCGTTGATCGAAAACCCGAACGCGAGCAGCAACGAGAACGTCCCGACGATCGACACCGGCACCGCGATCAACGGAATGATCGAAGCACGCCACGTCTGCAGGAACACGATCACGACGATCACCACCAGCGCAATCGCTTCGAGCAGCGTATGCACGACCGCCTCGATACTCGAACGCACGAACTGCGTCGGGTCGTAGACGATCTTGTATTCGACGCCCGCCGGCATGTCTTCCGCGAGTTCCTTCATCGCGGAGCGCACCTGGTCGGAAATCGCGAGCGAGTTCGCGCCCGGCGCCTGGTTGATGGCGAGCGCCACAGCCGGCTTGTTATCGAGCAGCGAACGCAGGCCGTATTCCGACGCCGCGAGTTCGATCCGCGCAATATCTTTCAGGTAGGTCACGCCGCCGTCCGGCGTGGTCTTGACGATGATGTCGCCGAATTCACCCTCGGTCCTCAGACGGCCACGCGCATTCACCGACAACTGCAATTGCGTGCCCGGCACCGAAGGCGATGCGCCGATCACACCGGCCGCCACCTGAATGTTCTGCTCACGGATCGCGTTGACCACTTCGGTCGCCGTCAAACCGCGTTGCGCCACTTTCTGCGGATCGAGCCAGACGCGCATCGCGTAGTCGCCCGAACCCCACAACTGCACTTCGCCCACGCCCTGAATCCGTGCAAGGCGGTCCTTGACGTTCAGCAGCGCGTAGTTGCGCAGATACGTCATGTCGTAGCGATTGTTCGGCGAGATCAGGTGGACCACCATAGTCAGCGTGGGCGAACTCTTGATCGTCGTGACGCCGAGCCGCTGCACGTCTTCCGGCAGACGCGGCAGCGCCTGGTTGACGCGGTTCTGCACGAGCTGCGTCGCGAGGTCCGGATTGGTGCCGAGCTTGAAGGTCACCGTGAGCGTGAGATTGCCGTCGCTATTCGCCTGCGACTGCATGTACAGCATGTTCTCGACGCCGTTGATCTGCTCTTCGAGCGGCGCCGCGACGGCTTCGGCGATCACTTTCGGGTTGGCGCCCGGATATTGCGCGTGTACCACCACCGAAGGCGGGACCACTTCCGGGTACTCCGAAATCGGCAGCTTGAAGAGCGCAATGATGCCGCCCAGCAGGATCAATACCGACAACACGCCGGCAAAGATCGGCCGATCGATGAAGAATTTGGATATGTTCATGGGAAGCTCTTAACGTTGGAGCATGCGCCGCGCAGTCAGGCCGCGGCGCGCGAGGCTCACGAATTCTTGTCCGCTTTGGTGCGCGTCTGCGATTGGGCCTGCGATTGGGCCTGCGATTGCGGCTGCGGCTGCGGCTGCGTCTGCTTCTGTGCGAGCGGTGCGCTGTTCGGATCGTCATCCGTCGTCATCGGCACCATGTGCGCGCGCACCGAATCGCCCGGACGCACACGTTGGATGCCGTTCACGACGATCCGGTCAGTCGCTTTCAGGCCGCCCTTCACCACGCGCAGATTGCCCTGCATGCCGCCCACGTCGATCGAGCGATACACGACGTGATTGCCCTGATCGACCACCAGCACGAACTTCTTGTCCTGATCGGTGCCCACCGCTGCGTCGTCGATCAACAGCGCCGGATGCGGTTCGCTGCCGCCCACTTTCACGCGCGCATACAAGCCAGGAATCAGCGCGCCGTCCTGGTTATCGAAACGCGCACGCACGCGGATCGTGCCCGACGACGTGTCGAGGCGGTTGTCCACCGACTCGATCACGCCGCTGCGCGAGTAGCCGCTTTCATCCGCGAGACCGAGTTCCACCGGCACCTTGCTGCCGTCTTTCGCGCGGCTCAGGTATTGCAGGTAGGTTTGTTCGTCCGCGTCGAACGATGCGTAGATCGGCGACACCGACACCAGCGTGGTCAGCGGCGCCGCGGTCGCGCCCGCCGAGATCACGTTGCCCACCGTGATTTCCGCGCGCGACACGCGGCCCGAAACCGGCGCGACAATCTTCGTGTAGCCGAGATTGATGCGGGCGGTTTCGAGCGCGGCTTGCGCGGCCTTCAGGTTGGCGCTCGCTTCACGCGCGGCGTTCTGCTTCTCGTCGTAGTCACGCTTGGCGATCGCGTTATCGGTGATAAGACGCTGTGCGCGCTCCCAATCGCTTTGCGTGTAGCCCGTGCGCGCCTGCGCGGCGGCGAGCTGCGCTTCGGCGCGATCCACTTCGGCGGCATACGGACGCGGGTCGATCACGAACAGCGTGTCGCCTTTCTTCACGAGCGCACCGTCCTTGAAGTTGACGGACACGATCGTGCCCGGCACCTGCGAACGCACGTCCACTTTCTCGACGGCTTCGAGACGGCCCGAATAGCTCTGCCAGTCGGTGATCGTTTTTTGTACCACCGTGGCCACATCGACTTCCGGCACGATGGTCGGCGCGGCGGGCGAGCTCGCGTCCACGCGAATCGCGCCGAACGTGCCCAGCCCGGCCACGACGATGACGGCAAGTGCGGCAATCGCCACGCGGCGACGGGAAAGAGGAAGGATAGTCATGTGAAGCTCCCGAGATCGTTGATTAAAGTTCTGCTTATTTCTGTTTCAGCGATGGGCGCGTGCATCGAAGCGCCACTGAAAAAATCGCACCGCTTCCTGCAAGGCGGGCGGATGATCGGCCAGCGCGGCATGCGAGACACTCGGATAGCGGACCACCTGGGTCAGCACGCCGGCGTCGATCAGACTGCTGGCGTATTTCTCCGCTTCCACATGCAGCACGTCGTTTTGCGCCGTCGCGATCAGCGTGGCCGGCAGGCCCGCGAGCCGCGACGATTCGAGCGGCGCGGCATACGGATGCATGCGCTGCGACGCTTGCGGCAGATACGCGCGATAACACGCCGCGCACTCTTTCGCGGTGATGTCCGAGCCGAGGCGCTTTTCGTCGCCCAGACGCGTAAGGCTCGGATCAAGCATCGGCCCGAACAGCGCCTGCGCGGAAATGCGCACGTCACCGCGATCCCGCGCGATGAACGCGAGGCAATTGGCCAATTGCCCGCCCGCATCGTGGCCGGCTACGCCAACCTTCTTGCTGTTGCCGCCGAACGCACGCGCCCGCGTTTGCACCCACAGCGCCGCGCGGTGCGCGTCTTCAGGCGCGGCGGGAAACGGAAACTGCGGCGCCAGCGAGTAATCGACCGACACGACCAGAGCCGGTAAGTGTTCTGCGAAATACCGCGAGGCGAAGTCGGCCTGGTCGATCGATCCCTTCGTAAATCCACCACCGTGGAAATAAAGCAGTACCGGCAGTGCGGTTTTCTTTTCCTGCCGGTACAGACGCAACGTGATGTCCTGCGCGTGTCCTTCGATCTGCACGTCAGTGACTTCGAGTGCCGTGCTGTCGGCCTCTGCCGGGCTGCTGCCGGCGGGCACAAAGGAGTACGGCGGTTTAAATGCTTGCATGTCGAGCCGCGCAATGCGCATAGAACTTCAATGGTGCGAATTGTGGGTTCGGCAGACTCGTAAATAAATGCCTATAATCCGGCAACACAATTCGGCGCCCCTGAACAATCGAATGCGATTGTCTGCGGATTCGCGGTGGAGTCCATTCCTGCTCAGTGCGCCAGCCCCTATTGGAGGTCTGCAATGGACCGGCTTCAGGCCATGCAAGTGTTCACGCGTGTCGTCGACACCAACAGCTTTACCCGCGCAGCGGAAACGCTCGACCTGCCGCGCGCATCGGTTACCACGATTATTCAGAACCTCGAAGCGTTCCTCGGCACGCGTCTGATGCATCGGACCACGCGCCGTTTGTCGCTCACGCCGGACGGCGCGGCGTACTACGAACGCTGCGTGCGCATTCTCGCGGACGTCGAAGAGACCGAGGCCAGTTTTCAGAGCGGCAATAAAAAGCCGCACGGCAAGCTGCGCATCGACATGCCGGGGTCGATCGGCCGCTTGCTGGTGATTCCTTCGCTGTGTGAATTCCACACGCGCTATCCGGACATCGACCTGCAACTCGGCCTGACGGACCGGCCGGTTGACCTGCTGCAGGAAGGCGTGGATTGCGTGGTGCGGGTCGGCGCGCTACAGGATTCCTCGCTGGTGGCGCGTCGGATCGGTTTGTTCGAGGGCGTGACCTGCGCGGCCCCCGATTACATCGAGCGCGCGGGCATGCCGACTTCGCTCGACGACCTGGAGAATCACAAAGCAGTCAATTACTTTTCGAGCCGCACGGGGCGCACGATCGATTGGGCCTTCATGGTTGATGGCAAAGAAGTCGAAGTGAAAATGAAGAGCATCGTCTCGGTGAACGACGCGGACGCCTACGTGACTTGCGGGTTGGAAGGCTTCGGCCTGATTCAGCCTGCGCTCTTCATGGTGCTGCCGCATCTGCGTTCGGGCCAACTGGTGGAAGTACTGCCGGAGCTGAAACCTTTGCCGATGCCAATTTCCGCAGTCTATCCGCACAGCCGGCATCTGTCGCCTAAAGTCCGCGTTTTCGTAGACTGGATCGCGGAGCTGTTCGACCGTTGTCCGTTATTGAGTGGACGTGGCAGTCTCGACGCAACGTGTACGAAGCGCACTTTCGAAGAACGAGAGTCTGCTCCGATGCTCGACACGCCGGTAATAACGGAATGGGTCGCTTGATACGCGCGAGTTGAAGGACAGAATCTGGAACAGTGAATTCCAACCGCGGCTCTAATGCCGCGGTTTTCATTTGCGACAACGCCGGCAAGGCGTTTCACGAGGCGTTAGCGCGATTGTTCCGAAATCGCGACAATTCATTTCGCGAAAGCGCGATTTATCCACACTGCCTCAAAGTCTACATTTCACCCTGTCGCAGCGCCACTCGTGCTGCAAACGAATCGACAGGAGTGAATCATGAAACGCAATCTCTTAGCAGGTCTGGCTCTTTCGCTGCTCGTGAGCGCACCGGTGTTTGCACAAAGCAGCAGCGGCGGCATTGGCCGCGCCGGCACTTATGAAACGCTGCCGACCCCGACCGCCAGCGCGAAGACGCGTGAAGAAGTGAAGGCCGAACTCGTCGCGGCCTATCGCGACGGCTCGCTGCCCGCACTGAATCGCACGACGTATCCGAACAAAGGCCTGATCGGTCAAACCCAGGCCGAACGCATCGCGCTGCAGGAAGGCACGGGCGGCGACGTCACGCGCGTGGCCAACGGACAGTAAAACCAGCTTGCCGCAATGATTCGGTTTCCAAAAGAAATAGTCGTTGCGGCGCCATTCATGCACTCTTCAAAAAGGAGCTCATCATGACACCCTCGGAACTCGACCATTGGGATACCGACACCCCTGTGTGGACGCCGTACCGCGCGCCGCAACACTAAGTGTCGAAAGTAGCAGCAAGTGCCCGCGGACCCGGTCCGCGGGCACAGTCGCATTTGCAAAGACCTAGCGCCTCGGCACGCCGTCGCGCCACTCGCCCCAGTGTGTGGAGATATCCTGCACGAGCGGATTGCCCGAGAGAAACAGGTTCTGGATGGCGATCGTAAAGCCGCCTTGCGCGGCATAGTTCAGCAAGTTGTCCGCACTCGTCTGCCCGTCGTAGGGCCGGTCGAAATCGGAGCCCGCCCGCAACACGGCAACGCGATTCAAATCGACTTTATGGACTGAAGCCGCGCGCTTGAGCGCCTCGTAAGTGGCGTTGTCCTCCTGCTGCGTGGTGCAGTAGACGCCCTTTCCATCGGTCAGAATCTTGGTCCAGTCGCGGGCTCTCTGGCCGAGGAGCGTGCCTGACCACCACGTATCACCGGCCAGCGTATCGCATCGAATGACAGTCGGCGGCCGATTGGCTGGTGCGTACGAGTACTTCGACCGCGCAGCCTGAGCCTGCGGGTTGTCGGAAAGCGTCACGTTGCGAGACAAGGCGAACGCCGTATGCGCGAGCCGGGGGTTCAACTGGAACACTTCGGTGCGGTAGTCGAGCGGCGGCTTGGCCGAAGGACTCGTGGTGTTGATACCGAGGTAGCCGGTATCCCAGCCGGGCGGAATCTCGCGCCCGTCGATCTCCCATTGAATCCCGAAGTCGACCAGATAATTCGCCCACGCGGCGGAGCCCACCGTGCCCTGCTGCGGATCGATCCCGGCAATGCCGGCGACCATGAAGTACGTATGCCGCAAATCGAAACGCGGCGAGAACGTCAGCGCCATGATCGACGCAGCGGCGTCGCTATGCCCCATGCCGGTGGTCATCACGCACACGTCCTGCTTGTTGCAATGGACGGTCGGGTAGTCGGGCGACAAGCCGTCCACCGCAATCTCGCGCCAGGGTCCGAGGTTATCGAGCCATACCTGCCCCTCCGGCCCGAACATCGAAATGATCATCACCTTGACGGGCTGCCCGCGCGAGCCGCCGTCGCCGTGCGAGAAACCGTCGTTGTCGTCCGCACTGGCCGGTCCGGACGAAAAGGCCGCGCAAGCCGCGAGGGTAATGGCGCAGACGGCGCCGAGTGAGCGAGTCAGCATCGTGATCTTCCTTTTTTTGCTTGTGATGCAGGTTGGGAGAAAGTGCTGCTTTCAAGCCGGAAGAAGTATAGGTGCGAAGAAATTATTTTCCACTACACGATGCGGTATCGATCGACGTTTCTGAACGCAGTAGGGCAAAACCATGCGAATCGGTTCAGCACGCTTTCTTCGGCGTTTTCTTATAATCGATAGTCCCCAGCGCACCGCCTTTGTGCACTTCACAACAGGAGCACCACGATGGACTATGTGAAACTCGGCCGCACCGGCCTTGATGTATCGCGTCTTTGTCTCGGTTGCATGAGCTACGGCGTGCCGTCTCGCGGCACGCATCCCTGGTCGCTCGACGATGAGGCCGCGCGCCCCTTCATCAAACAGGCGCTCGATCACGGCATCAATTTCTTCGACACCGCCAACGTCTATTCCGACGGTACGAGCGAGGAAATCGTCGGCCGGGCGCTCAAGGACTTTGCGAAGCGCGACGAGATCGTGCTGGCCACCAAGGTGAATAGCCGCATGCATCCGGGGCCGAACGGCGCCGGCCTGTCGCGCAAGGCGATCATGTCCGAGATCGACCACAGCCTCAGACGCCTCGGTACGGACTACGTGGACCTGTACCAGATCCATCGCTGGGACTACGGCACGCCGATCGAAGAAACCATGGAAGCGCTGCACGATGTCGTGAAGGCCGGCAAGGCGCGCTACATCGGTGCATCGTCCATGTATGCCTGGCAGTTCGCCAAGGCGTTGCACGTGGCTGAGAAGAACGGCTGGACGCGCTTCGTGACGATGCAGAACTACGTGAATCTGCTATATCGCGAAGAAGAGCGCGAAATGCTGCCGCTGTGCGAAAGCGAAGGTATCGGCGTGATTCCGTGGAGCCCGCTCGCGCGCGGCCGCCTGACGCGCGACTGGAACACCGAAAGCGCACGCTCCGAGACCGATGAATTCGGCCGCACGCTCTATGCGCAGACGGAAGACGCGGATCGGCGGATCGTCGAACGGGTCAGCCAGATCGCCAGGGAGCGCGGCGTGCCGCATGCCCAAGTGGCGCTGGCGTGGGTGTTGCAGAAGAAGCCGATCACCGCGCCGATCGTCGGAGCGACCAAGCTGCATCATCTCGACGACGCGGTGGCCGCGCTCTCCTTGAACCTGAGCGCGGACGAAATCCGCCAGCTTGAAGAACTGTACGTGCCGCACGCGGTGGCCGGGTTCCAGTAAGCGACGCACATGCCGCTCAAATGCGCGGCACCTCGGGTTCGAAAAACACCCAGCGGACTTGCGGGAACGTGGCCTGCAAGTCCGCTTCGATCACGTTGATCGCATCGACCATCGCGCGGCCGCTCGCGTAGTCGATCATTTCCGCCTGCACGGCCACGACCACATGACGGCCCCATTGCAGCGTAATCATATTGATGATGCTGCGAATCTCGGTGCGCCCGCGCAGATGCGCCTCGATGGCGCGCCGCACTTCGGGGCTCGCCGATTCGCCAACGATCATCGACTTCACTTCACGCGCCACCAGCCACGCAATCAGCATCAGCAGCAAGCCGACGCCGATGGAGCCCAACGCGTCGTAGACAGGATTGCCGGTCACCATGGTGAGCAGCACGGCCACGAAGGCCATCGCCAGGCCCGCCAGCGCGGCGATATCCTCGCCCGCTACCACCAGCAGTTCGGATTCGCGCGTCTCCCGAAACCAGTGCCACATGCTTTTGTCGGGATGCGTCTTGCGGATTTCCTTGACGGCGCCCCACAAGGAGAGCGCCTCGAGCACCACCGACACGCCGAGCACCACCAGCGCCACATAGGCATACTGCAACGGCTCGTGCACGAACAGACGATGCACGCCCTCATACACCGAGAACGCGCCGCCGACAAAGAACAGCAGAAGCGCGACCAGCAGCGAATAGAAGTTGATCTCGCGCCCGCCGCCCATGGGATGCAGCGGGCTCGCCGGCTTGCGCGCTTCACGCAGACCGAAGAGCAGCAGCAGTTGATTGCCGCAGTCGGCGGTCGAGTGGATAGCCTCGGCGAACATCGAGCCGGAACCGGTGAACGCGGCAGCCGCGAACTTGCAGATGGCGATGCCGAGGTTGGCGGCGAGCGCGTAGAAAATGGCTTTCGGCGATTCTTCTTTCATCGTCGTGGAAGGCGTCCGTGAGTTTGCAAAGAGCTTTCGGTGAGCAACAGCCCGTATTATGGCCATGCCGGGCGGCATGCGTCCAACCCGGATGTTGTTTGCACCGCGCTCCGCTTGCGCTCTACCTCGTTCGCCTTCCCTCGCCTTGCGCCGTGTTATGCCCTTTCGAGCGCCGCCATTTCACGCACGATCACCAGCAGCATCGACAGACTCGCGCCGCCGGTGGCCCGCAGATCGGCCAGGAGGCGCGCGTAGCGCTCCAGTTGCGCGGTGCGCTTCTCACGCCATGCCTCGACCAGTGCCTCGGGTGTGGATGCTTCGTCAGCGTTGGCCAATGCGCTCGTCGTCAACGCGCGTTTGAGACGCGCGATGTCGGCCAGTGCCGTCGCTCGCGCCAGCATGTCCCAGTGCGTGGGCGCCGGCAACGCGGCCGCGCGTTCACTGATCCAGCCGGAATTCAGCAGCGTGCCGAGAGCGAAATAGACCCCGGCCACCAGTTCGAGACTGCGCCCGGAGGTCGACGCCACTTCGGCGATATCGAGTAACGCAGCCGAAATCTCGCCGCTCGCGATCCGCACCGCCAATTCGCTATCCACGCCGGCGTCCGCGAACACGCGCTGCCGCTCGGAGAGCGCTTCGAGATCGGCGCTCGGCAAGAGTGCAGGCCATTGCGGCGCAAGGCGTTGCGCCGCGTCGCGGCAACGCGCGAGCAGGCCGGCCACGTCGCGGTCGCTGACCGCGCCCGACTGCAGTTGCCGCAGGAACCACAGCGCGGAACGCTCGACGAGCCGCGCGACTTCGACGAACATGCGCGCCTGGATGTCGTCGGCGACGCGGTTGTCGAGCGCGTCGATACTGCGCCAGACGTCGTCGAGATCGAACACGTCGCGCGCCATGATGCAGGCCCGCACGATGTCGCCGGGCTGCGCGTCGGTTTCCTCCATCAGCCGGTGCACGAACTCGCAACCCACCCGATTCACCAACGCGTTGGTCAGATGCGTCGCGAGAATTTCGCGGCGCAGCGGGTGGCGCTGCATCGGCTCGCTGAAGCGCTGCCGCAACGGCTTCGGAAAGTATTCGACCAGCATGTCGCTGACGAGCGGGTCTTCCGGTATCGACGATTCGAGCAGCGCGTCGTACAGCCACATCTTGCTGTAGGCGAGCAGCACGGCGCGCTCCGGCGTGGTGAGCCCTTGTTTGGCGGCTTGCCGTTCGGCGACTTCCTCGTCGGTCGGCAGAAACTCGATCACGCGATTCAGACGCCCCGCACGTTCGAGGTAGCGCATCAGGCGCGCTTCCGCATCGAGCAATTCGACGCCGTAGCGGCCCGCAATCGACAGCGCCTGCGTCTGGTAGTAGTTGTCCTGCAACACGAGCAAGCCGACTTCGTCGGTCATTTCGGCGAGCAGTGCGTTGCGTTGCTTCTCCGTCATTTCGCCGTCGGAGACGACGAGCCCCAACAGAATCTTGATGTTGACCTCGTGGTCCGAGCAGTCCACACCCGCGGAGTTGTCGATCGCGTCGGTATTGATCCGGCCGCCGCGCTGCGCGAACTCAATGCGGCCGAGCTGCGTGAGGCCGAGATTGCCGCCTTCGGCCACGACCTTGCAATGCAGATCGGCGCCGTTGACACGGATCGCGTCGTTGGCGCGGTCGCCGACTTGCAGATGCGTTTCGCGGCTCGCCTTCACATAGGTGCCGATGCCGCCGTTGTACAGCAGATCGACCGGCGCCTGCAGTATCGCGCGCATCAATTCAGCGGGCGCGAGCGCCGGCGCGCTGATGCCGAGCACCGACTGCACCGCCGGCGACAGCGGGATCGTCTTGGCGCTGCGCGGAAACACGCCGCCGCCCGCCGAGATCAGCGAAGGATCGTAGTCGGCCCAACTCGAACGGTCGAGAACGAACAGGCGCCCGCGCTCGGCAAGACTGGCCGCCGGATCGGGATTCGGATCGAGAAAGATATGCCGGTGATCGAACGCGGCCACCAGCTTGATATGCGGCGACAACAGCATGCCGTTGCCGAACACGTCGCCGGACATATCGCCCACGCCGACCACCGTGAAGTCCATGGTCTGCGTATCCACGCCCATTTCGCGGAAGTGCCGTTTGACCGACTCCCATGCACCGCGCGCGGTGATGGCCATTTTCTTGTGGTCATAGCCGACCGAGCCGCCCGATGCAAAAGCGTCGTCGAGCCAGAAACCGTATTCCTGCGAGATCGCGTTCGCATAGTCGGAGAACGTGGCCGTGCCTTTGTCGGCGGCGACCACCAGATAGGGATCGTCGGGATCGTGACGCACCACGTCGGGCGGCGGCACCACTCTCGTGACGGCAAGATTGTCGGTCAGGTCGAGCAGGCCGCGCAGGAAAGTCTGATAGCAGGCAATGCCTTCACGCATCCATGCGTCGCGTTCGGATTGCGGCGGCGGATTCTTCACCACGAAGCCGCCCTTCGAACCGACCGGCACGATCACCACGTTCTTCACCATCTGCGCCTTCATCAGGCCGAGCACTTCCGTGCGGAAGTCCTCGCGCCGGTCCGACCAGCGCAGGCCGCCGCGCGCCACGCGTCCGCCGCGCAAATGCACGCCTTCCACGCGCGGCGAGTACACCCAGATTTCGAACATCGGTTTCGGCTCGGGCAAGCCGGGCACCTGCGCGGGATCGAACTTGAAGGACAGATACGGCTTTGGATGTCCGTCGGCATCGAAGCGATAGTAGTTCGTCCGCTTGGTGGCTTTGATGACGCCGAGAAATTGCCGCAGTATGCGGTCTTCGTCGAGATTCGGCACCTGGTCGAGCGCGCTGTCGATCGAGCGCAGCCAGCCGTCGACGCGCGCCTCGCGCGTCTCGCCCAATACCGGATCGAAGCGCGCGATGAACAGTTCCACCAGCATGCGCGCTATCGCCGGATTGCCGGTCACCGCGCGTTCGATGTACGCGTCGCTGAAGGTCGAGCCCACCTGCCGCAAATACTTCGCGTACGCGCGCAGGATCGTCACCTCGCGCGCATTCAATTGCGCGCGCAACACGAGTCGATTGAAATCGTCGCTTTCAATCGCGCCGGTCCACACCTGCTCGAACGCTTCTTCGAAGAGATCCTTCACGCGCTCGATGTCGAACTCCGCGTCGTCCGCGAGTTCGAGGCCGAAGTCGTGAATCCACGCGGGCGTCGCGCCCAGCGCCTCGATCAGATAGGGCCGCTCTTCATCGACACGCACGCCGAGATGTTCGAGCATCGGCAAACTGCGCGACAAGGCGATCGGCAAACCCGCGCGATACACCTTGAAGCGAAACGCGCGCGGGCCCGATTCGATCGGGCGGTACAGGTTCATGGCGAGCCGCTCGCTGCCTTGCACGCGTTCGATCAATTCGATATCGCGCACCGCCGTGCGGGCGGGATAATCGTCGCGATAGCCGGCGGGAAACGAATCGCCGTAGTGTTGCAGCAGACGGTTGCCCTGCTCTTCGCCGAAGGCGTCGAGCAACGCATCGGCGAGATCGTCCTGCCAGCGGCGTGAGACCTGCACGAGCCGCGCTTCCAGTTCGCGCGTATCGACGTTGGGCATGCCGCCCGGCTTCGCGTGCACGACGAAGTGAATGCGCGCCAGCGTGGACTCCGACAGCAGCGGCGTGAACTCGACACTCTCGCCGTTGAACGCGTCGGCCAGCAGATTGGCGATGCGCTGGCGCAGATCGGTGTTGTACTTGTCGCGCGGCACGAACACGAGGCACGAGACGAAACGATCGAAGCGGTCGCGCCGTACGAACAGCCGGGTGCGCTGATGCTCCTGCAATCGCAGCACGCCTAGCGCGATATCGTAGAGCTGATTCTCTTCGGCCTGAAAGAGTTCGTCGCGTGGATAGGTTTCCAGCACCGTGACCAGCGATTTCGCGAGATGACCTTTCGGCAGGAATCCGGCTCGTCTCACGATATTCGCGCATTTGCGCCGCACGATCGGAATCTCCGCGGCGGACACGAAATACGCCGTGGATGTATAGAGACCGATGAAACGCCGCTCGCCGGTCACCTTGCCGTCAGGGCCGGTCATCTTGATGCCGACATAGTCCAGATAGCCCGGCCGGTGCACGGTAGCCCGCGAATTGGCCTTGGTCAGAAAGATCGGCGACGAACCGGAAATGATCTCGGCCGCGGCCGGCGGCAAGGGTGTGATCTCGGCGGCGCCGGCGGGCCGCAATGCATCGCGCAGAATGCCCAGACCCGAACCCGGTACCGCGCGCAGGCCGTAGCCGATATCGTGCTGCACCAGTTCGTAATCGCGCTGGCCGAGAAAGGTGAAATGATCGGCCACCATCCATTCGAGGAACGCGCGTGCTTCCAGACCTTCTGGTCCGCCCTCGCCGGCTTTCATGCCTTTGATCGTGACGCGCGCGAGTTCGACGATCTTCGGCCAGTCTTCGACGGCCGCCCGCACGTCGCGCAACACCTTGGCGATTTCGTCACGCAGCGCGTCGAGTTTTGCGGCATCGCCGCAACGGTCCACCTCGAAGTGGATGAACGAGGTCAACTGCGAGCGCGTATCGGTCGCTTCTTCGGCACCCTGGATCAGCCGCGCGATACTGCCGTCGGGCGCACGCCAGATGCGAAACACCGGATGCACGACGGAATGCAGCGCGAGGCCCTGCCGGTTGACCGCCATCGAGACGGAATCGACCAGAAACGGCATGTCGTCATTGACGATCTCGATCACCGTGTGATCGGAGTGCCAGCCGTGCTGTTCGAGAATCGGGTTATAGACGCGCAGCCGTTCGGCGCCGGGCACGAAGCGTTGCGCCGTTTGCCAGTGCGCGAGCGCCGCGCCGTAGAGATCGGCAATCGAGCGGCTTTGCAGATCGTCGGCGTCGACGAAATCGTAGTAGTGCCGCAGAAAGGTCTCGACGACCTTGAAGGTTGGCTCGGGCAGGCGCCCTCGCGCAAATTCGACGACATCGTTCAGCAAGTGCGTGACGGCTTCTTCGTTCTTTGCTTGCATGATCAACTCCCCCGGCTGGGCGGCAATGGCGGGTATCGCTTAATACTCGCTTGATTCGCATGCATCGTCTGAAGGGGAATTATGCACCTGCCGACCGGCATGCGACGGATGACCGCACTTAGGTTATACCCGCTGCCGCTAAATGCGCCGCCACGGCGCGTCCGGCCGTTTAAAGCACGGCTCCCGGAACCGCGTGCTCCTGCGCGAGCCACGCGCGAACCTGTTCGCTGGTCCACGCCGGGTCGTCGTGCGGCAGGTCGTGGCCGGCCCACGGATGCTCGCAATGCAGGGCGCCCCACGCCGCCGCGAGCTTCGCCGAGCACACGGGGTCGACCAGTTTGTCGGCCCGCGAAGAAAGAATCAGCAACGGGCACTCCGGTCGCGCCGCGTCCGCAGTGAAACGTGCCGCGGCCCAGAGTTGCCGTAGTGCATTGCCACGGCTCACGGGCGCGCTGCGGCGAATGCGGCTCCAGGTGTCGAGATCGTCGCCCAGCGTTTCCACGTTGTTACACGTCAGCCGATGAATGCCGTGTTCCGCGCGCGGCGCGTCGCGCCAGTGCGCGGCCACGCCCAGCAGGTCCGCCCATGCCGAAGGGCGCAAGCGCTCCTGCATCTGGCTGAACGGCCGCATGCTCGTGTTGATCAGCACCAGCCGTTCGATCTCGTAGGGATGCCGCTGCGCCCAGTCCGTCGCCACCATGCCGCCGAGCGACATCGCCAGCACGCAGTACGGCCCGGGCATGCCGCTTTGCAGAGCAGCATTTCGCACGAAGCCGACCATGTCGGCGACCGTCGACGGCGCGCGCAAGTGGGTGAATTCGCCGTTGCCCGGCAGATCGAGCAGCAGCAGACGGCCGGGCACACCCATGTGAAGGGCCGATTCATTGACCGCGCCATGCAGCAAGCCGGGCAAGCGGCCCCAGTGGCGGATTTCACGCGTGAGTCCGCGTAGCAGGATCCACGTACTCATACGCTTTCCGGTTTATACCAATGGTCGATCGCGCTTTGCAGCAATTGCTCGCGACGATTGCCTTGCGGCAGCCAGCGTTGCGACGAGAAGGCCGCGCGCGCCAGAAAGTCGAGCAGGTTCGCGTGACGCCGCAGCACCCGCGCCGTGCGATGCGCCTTCACCGGATTGAACATGCCCTGACGCGAAAACAACTGGCGCGGATTCTTCTTGATCCACAGCCAGGATCCGAGTTCGAGGGTCATCGGCAGAAAGACGTTGGGCGCGGGCGTGCGGTCGTAAGCGAAGTCCCACAGATCGCCGTGCAACAGATATTGATGGCTCTGTGGTTCGAATGCGTAGCCATGGTGGGGATGCGCGCGTTCGAACATGGTCTTCAGCACGTACATTTCCGGCAAATGCGGCATCACTTTGCGGGTGCGTGCGTACGGAAACCAGATACTGTCGCTCCAGCCGTAGCCCGAATGGCAATCGAGCGCGATGCTCAATGGCCGCGTGGCCAGTTCGGTTTCGACCACTCGCAGGAGCGCGGAAGCCTCGGGTTCCATCGGCGCACCCTCGCGGCCGCGATACCACGGCAGCCACGCGCCCACGCGCTGGCCGCCGGCGAGCAGAGGCACACGTTCGTCGGCGTTCTGCGGCGCATTGCGCATCAGGTCCACGCCGTTCGGGTTGGCGCGCGTGGCCGCCCACATTCCGCCCGGATTGACGATCGGCATAAAGATCAGACGAATCGACTGCAATTGGCGCACCAGCAGTTCGTCCCATTCGAGCCGCGCAAGCAGCGCGCGCATATAGTCGAGCACAAGTTGCGAGCCGATCCGCTCGAGCCCGTGAATGCCGGCAAAAAAGCCGATTGCCGGCGCTTGTGGATCGGTCGAACCGATGCTCGCGGTCTGAACGGCGAATGGCCGGCCGCGCACCGTCGTCTCGCAGACGGTGCAGATCGCGAAGCTCGCGCTGCCCTGCTCGAGGATCGTCCTGAGATCTTCGTACTCCGCAAAACTGTCGGGAAGGAAGCTCAGAGGCTGCATGACGATGTCGCGAGCAATTGCAAGGTTAATGGGGACGGCACACCGATTCACGCAATATAGCCTGGCCGGGCGCCGACATGCTGAAGTGGCGCGGGCCGATGCGAATCATGTCACACCCATGTCATTTTCCATTCGAACGGATGACTCCAATTTGTCTTTCCGCCGACGCAAAAAAAGACACGAGAAGATATAGTCGTCTAGACGTTGCGATGCCTTCACTCAACCGTCACAGACGCTTTCTAGAATGAGCCCCACACATGCCGGCAGCGGCCGGATGCATCAAGGGGTATTCATGGAAGCAATTCGGGAAGCAATTCGTATCGAACGGTTGAGCAAGACGTTCAGCAACGGCCGCAAGGCGCTGGACGAAATCGATCTGCGCGTCGAACCGGGCGAAATGGTTGCGTTGATCGGCGCCTCCGGCTCGGGCAAGTCGACGCTGCTGCGCCATATCGCGGGCTTCACGGCGTCCGACGCGCAGCCGTCGCAGATCGCGATTCTGGGCCGGCCGATTCAGCAGAACGGCCGCATCGTGCGGGAAGTGCGCAGCATTCGCCGCGACATCGGCTTCGTATTTCAGCAATTCAATCTGGTGAACCGCCTCACCGTCGAAACCAATGTGCTGATCGGCGCGCTCGCGCGGCTGCCTTGGTGGCGCCGTCTCAGCGGCCGTTTTCCGCGCGCCGAGCGGGCGTTGTCGATGGCCGCGTTGAACGAAGTCGGCATCGGCGAACATGCGCGCGAACGCGCCGCCAATCTCTCCGGCGGGCAGCAGCAACGCGCGGCGCTCGCCCGTGCGCTGGTGCAGCGCGCGCGCATCGTGCTCGCCGATGAACCGATCGCCTCGCTCGACCCCGAGTCGTCACGCCGCGTGATGGAGATGCTGCGCACGCTGAACATCGAGCATCAACTCACGGTGCTGGTGTCGCTGCATCAGGTCGATATCGCGATGCAGTACTGCCCGCGCACGATCGCGCTGCGCCGCGGCAAGGTGGTCTACGACGGCCCCTCCGCCGCGCTCACACCGGCCCTGCTCAAGAAACTCTACGGCGACGATGCCCGCGAATTACTCGATGAATCCGCTCAAAGCGCGGACGATATCGACGCAAAAAATGCCGCCGGCGGTACTCCGCTTCAGAACGCCGCATCTGCTTCGACGCGCTACGCGTTCGCTCTCAATCCGGCGCACTCGAACTGAGCGCGCCCATTCAGTCTGTCAACTCAACCGGATCTCAAACAATGAAATTCCTGCGTTCATTGATCACGCTGGCCGTCGGCGCGGCCGCTTTTGCTGCTGTCTCCACCGCGCAAGCCGAAGACCTCAACCTCGGCATCATCTCGACCGATTCCTCCTCCGTGCTGAAACAGCGCTGGGAGCCGCTGATTCAGGACATGAACAAGCAGACCGGCCTGAACGTCAAGGCGTTCTTCGCGACGGACTACGCCGGCATCATCGAAGGCATGCGCTTTAACAAGGTCCAGGTCGGCTATTTCGGCAATGCGTCGGCGATCGAGGCGGTGGACCGCGCGCAAGGCGAAGTGTTCGCGAAGATCCAGTATGCGAACGGCGATGCCGGTTACTACTCGGTGCTGATCACGAACGTGAACAGCCGCTTCAAGACGCTCGACGACGTGTTCAAGAATACGAAGGACGTCACGCTCGGTTTCGGCGATCCGAACTCCACCTCGGGCACGCTGATTCCCGGCTACTACCTGTTCGCCAAGCACAACACGCCGGTCAACACTTCGTTCAAGACCATGCTGCCGTCAAGCCACGAAGCGAATCTGCTGGCAGTGGTGAACAACAAGATCGACATCGCGACCAACAATACCGAGATGCTCGACACGCTGAAGAAAGAACACCCGGACAAGTTCGCGCAAGTGCGTGTGCTGTGGAAGTCGCCGCTGATTCCGTCGGATCCGCTGGTGTGGCGCAAGGATCTGCCGCAAGCCACCAAGGACAAGCTGCGCAACTTTTTCCTGAACTACGCGAAGACCGATCCGCACGAAAAAGCGGTGATGGCGGCGATTACCGGTTACAGCGGCTTCGCGGCATCGTCGGATGCGCAGTTGCTGCCGATCCGTCAGGTCGCCTTGTACCAGCAGAAGCAGAAGATCGAGAGCGACGCGCATCTCTCCGATGACGATCGCAAGACCCAATTGGCCGCACTCGACGCGAAGCTGAGCGCGCTGAACACCGCGCAATCGAAGCAATGAACACAGTCGATCTGATCACGTCGCCGGCGCGTGCGAGCGAAGCGCTCGACGCCCAGGCGGCGCGTCATCCCGCGCCTGCTGCCGGCAAGCGTAGCTGGCTGTCGCTGCTCGGCTGGATCGCGCTGCTTGCGGTGTTGGGCGGCGCATGGCATAGCGCCGACATGCGTCCGCTGGACCTGCTCAGCGACTCCGGCAACATGGGCCAGTTCGCCAAGGACTTCTTTCCGCCCGACTTCACCGAATGGCGCAGCTATCTGCACGAGATGATCGTGACGCTCTCGGTGGCGGTATGGGGCACCGCTCTTTCGCTCGTGTGCGCGGTGCCGTGCGGACTGATGTCGGCTCACAACATGGCGCCGATGTGGATCGTGCAGCCCATGCGCCGCATGATGGACGCGTGCCGCGCGATCAATGAAATGGTCTTCGCCATGCTGTTCATCGTCGCGGTCGGCCTCGGTCCTTTTGCGGGTGTGCTGGCGCTGTGGGTGCACACCACCGGCGTGCTCGCCAAGCTGTTCGCCGAAGCGGTCGAGGCCATCGATCCGCGTCCGGCCGAAGGTGTGCGCGCCACCGGCGCAACCAGTCTCGACGAAATCATTTACGGCGTGCTGCCGCAAGTGCTGCCGTTGTGGATTTCGTACGCGTTGTATCGCTTCGAATCCAACGTGCGCTCGGCGATGGTGGTCGGCATGGTCGGCGCGGGCGGTATCGGCGTGGTGCTGTACGAAGCGATCCGCTCGTTCAACTATGCGCAGACGGCCGCGGTGATGATCATGGTGATCGTGGTCGTGACGGTGATCGATCTCGCGTCCGCGTGGCTGCGTGAGCGCGTGACCTGAAGCTGGCGGCCTGATTGCCCGGCGGGAAGTTTGACGAAGCGCGGCTTCGTCTGCTTTCCGCCGCGCGCCGTTGCGCTAGCGGTTCGATTCGCATTCGCCGGTTTTCGCCCGCCTTCAGCGTCTTTTTGACGCCACAAATCGCCTCAATTTTCCAAATAAAACCCCTTCATTGGAGTCGTCCACTCCTCTATTCCGGCGTTCTGCTGGAATAATCACGGGCTCATGGCCCGGACCTGGGCCTTCGCTTCTCCTCTCCCCTGGTCTTCGATGGACACCTTTGTCGTTTTGCTGGTGCTGCTCTCCGCGCTGCTTCACGCTACGTGGAACGCGTTTCTCCATCTTTCCGAAGATCGCGTCTGGCTGCTCGGCATGATGGCGATTCCGTATCTCGTCGTGAGCGCGGTCGGCGTGGTCGTGCTGCCCATGCCGGAGCCGGCGGCGTGGCCGTACATCGTTGCATCGGTGGTGCTGGAATTCGGTTATCTGCTGGCGCTGATCCGCGCCTACAAGAGCGGCGACTTCGGGCAGATCTATCCGATTGCGCGCGGCCTTTCGCCGATGCTCGTGTTCGCCGGCGCATTGGTGTTCGCGCACGAAGCGCTCAAGCCGCTCGCGGCGATCGGTGTGGCGCTGGTGTCGATCGGCATCGTCTCGCTGGCGTTTCGCCGCGGCATGCGCTTTTCGGGCGAGAGCGTGCCTTTCGCACTTCTCACCGGCTTCTTCATCTCGGCATATTCGGTTGTCGACGGAATCGGCGCGCGCCTGGCGGGCAATGGCCTGAGCTACGTCATGTGGGTCTATCTGATCTGGAACATCCCGCAGTTTCTGCTCGCCTGGCGTTGGCGCGGCGGCGCCAAAGGGCTGTTCATCGGCCGCGCGGTGGTGCTCAAGGGCATGGCGGCGGGCGTGCTCGCGTTGAGCGCCTACTGTCTGATCATCGAGGCCTACCGCTATCTGCCGATTGCGATGGTCTCCGCGCTGCGCGAGATGAGCTCGATCTTCGCGGTGGTGATCGGCTGGCTGTTCATGGGGGAGAAGCTGACCAGACGGCGGATCGTTGCGTGCGCGCTGGTGACGCTGGGGGCGGTTTTGATACGGGTTTAAGTCAGGCCCCTCACGCGAACTCCGGCAACGTCGCATCGATCGCATCGGCGAGCGTGTTGAAAGCCGGTGCGATCTCCTCATCCGGCACGCACGCGTAGCCGATCAGCAAACCGGAGGGCGCCAGGCCCGGTTGCGCGTAATACCCCGACAACGGCCGCACGACGATATTGCGCTCCAGCGCGGCGGCCGCCACCCGCCGGTCATCGCTGCCATCGGGCAACTGCATCACGAGATGCAAACCGGCGTCGCCGCCCACCGCCGGCAATGCGTCGCCATAGCGGTGCGCCGCGGCGTCGAGCAGCGTCTGGCGGCGCTGTCCGTAGAGCGTGCGCATCTTGCGGATATGCGACGTGAAATGCCCTTCGGCGATGAACTCCGCGAGCATCGCCTGCTGCAGCAACTGCCCCTCCCGATACAACTCGGCGCTCGCGGTGGCAAAGCTCTCGGCCAGCGCTTCCGGCACGACGAGGTAGCCGATGCGCAAACCCGGAAACAGCGTCTTGCCGAAGCTGCCCACGTAAATCACCTGTCCCGAGGTATCCAGACCTTGCAGCGATGCCAGCGGCCGGCTGCCGTAGCGGTATTCGCTGTCGTAGTCGTCCTCGATGATCCAGCACTGGTTCTGCCGCGCGTATTCGAGCAACATGCGGCGCCGCGCGAGACTCATCACCATGCCGAGCGGATATTGGTGCGAAGGCGTGACGAGCATCAGCTTCGGCGGCTGCGCGAGGTCGTCGGCGGATGGATTGATGCCCTCCTCGTCGACGGCGATTGGCCGCGATTCCAGGCCGGACACGTGCAGCACGCTGCGCACGCCCCAATAACAGGGGTCTTCGGTCCAGATTACGTCGCCCGGATCGGACAGCAGGCGCACGGCAAGGTCGACCGACTGGTGAATCCCGGTCGTGATGATGATCTGCTCCGGCGTGCAGCGCACCGAGCGCGAGGTGCGCAGATAGTCGGCCAGCGCGTGCCGCAGCGAGGCCAGGCCGCCGCCCGGCGCATACGTCAGCAGGTCCGGGCGCAGCCGGCGCCAATACTTGTTGTGCAGGCGGCTCCAGACGCGCGCCGGAAACTTCGTGACGTCCGGCACGCCGGGCATGAACGCGCCCCACTGCCGCTTGGACACGCCCGCACCCGCGATCAGCCGCGCGCCGCGCGTGGAAAGCGCGCGCCGCGCCTGCAGCGGCGCCGGCTCGGGCCGCGCGGCGGGCGCTTCGGCATCGGGCACGCCGACAATCTCGTCCGGCGCACTGTCGGCGACGAACGTGCCGCGCCCGGTCGCCGAACTCACGTAGCCTTCCAGCACGAGTTGCTCATACACCTGCGTAACGGTATTGCGCCCAATGCCTAACTCCTGCGCCAGCAAACGCGACGACGGCACCTTGCTGCCCGGCGGCAATTCGCGCGACAGGATCGCCTGCTGCAACAGCCGGTGCAGTTGGCGATAGATCGGCTGGCCGTTGCCGCGGTCGAGGCGCTGGGCCAGCCAGTCGGACAAAACGCTTGCGCGCATGATTGGCTCCTACATTTTTATTGAAATGGCTCTGAAGTTAAGAGCCAAATCTTATTATAGTCATTGCATGTGCTGCGCTGTGGGTGCGGCGTCCGCAAAAACCGAGGAGCGAAGGAGATGACCATGAAGAACGCAGAACTGAAAAGCCGCAAAGACGCCGCCACGCCGCGCGGTGTCGGGGTGATGTGCGATTTCTACGCCGAGCGCGCTGAAAACGCCGAGCTGTGGGATGTCGAAGGCCGCCGTTTCATCGACTTCGCCGCCGGTATCGCCGTGTGCAATACGGGCCACCGCCATCCGAAGATCCTCGCCGCGATCCGCGACCAGCTCGATCACTTCACCCACACAGCGTATCAGATCGTGCCGTACGCGTCGTATGTCGAACTGGCTGAGAAGCTCAACGAGCGCGCGCCGGGCGACCATCCGAAGAAAACCGCATTCTTTACGACCGGCGCCGAAGCCGTCGAAAACGCGATCAAGATCGCCCGCGCCGCGACCGGCCGCCCGGGCGTGATCGCCTTTACCGGCGGCTTCCACGGCCGCACGCTGATGGGCATGGCGCTCACCGGCAAGGTTGCGCCGTACAAGATCGGCTTTGGCCCCTTCCCGTCGGACGTGTTCCACGCGCCGTTCCCGAATCCGCTGCACGGCGTGACCACGGCCGACTCGCTGAAGGCCATCGAATTCCTCTTCAAGGCCGATATCGATCCGAAACGCGTGGCCGCGATCATCTTCGAACCGGTTCAGGGCGAAGGCGGCTTCTATCCGGCGCCGGCCGAATTCGTGCGCGCCTTGCGCAAGCTGTGCAACGAGCACGGCATTCTGCTGATCGCCGACGAAGTCCAGACGGGTTTTGCGCGTACCGGCAAGCTGTTCGCCATGAATCACTACGACGTGGTGCCCGATCTGATGACGGTCGCCAAGAGCCTCGCCGGCGGCATGCCGCTGTCGGGCGTGATCGGCCGTGCGGAAGTGATGGACGCCGCGGCGCCCGGCGGGCTCGGCGGCACGTACGCGGGCAATCCTTTGGCGGTTGCCGCCGCGCATGCGGTGCTCGATATCATCGACGAAGAGAAGCTCTGCGAGCGCGCCACGGTGCTGGGTGACCGCGTCAAGGCCAAGCTGATCGCGCTGCAAAGCGACGTGCCGCAAATCGCCGACGTGCGCGGCCCCGGCGGCATGGTCGCGGTCGAGTTCTGCAAGGCAGGCGGCACGGAGCCGGATGCGGAGTTCACCAAGCGCGTGCAGACGCGCGCGCTCGAACACGGCTTGCTGCTGCTGGTGTGCGGCGTCTATTCGAACGTGGTGCGTTTCCTGTTCCCGCTCACGATTCAGGACGCGGTCTTCGACGAAGCCATGGCGATTCTCGAAGACGTGATCAAGGACAGCGTCACCGTTGCGGCCTAAGGATACATACATGACCACGTTGAGCTTGAAAGACCCATCACTTCTGAAGACCCACGCGTACATCGCGGGCGAATGGCAAGGCGCCGACGACGGCACCACCTTCGAAGTGAAGAACCCCGCCACGGGCGAAACGATCGCGACGGTGCCGCGCATGGGCACGGCGGAAACCCGCCGCGCCATCGACACGGCCAATGCGGCCTGGCCAGCCTGGCGTGCTACGACCGCGAAGCAGCGCGCCGTGATCCTGCGCAAATGGCATGACCTGATGATGGAGAACGCCGACGATCTGGCGAAGATCCTCACCACGGAACAGGGCAAGCCGCTCGCCGAAGCCAAGGGCGAAATCCAGTACGCGGCGTCGTTCCTCGAATGGTTCGCGGAAGAAGGCAAGCGCGTAAACGGCGACACCATTCCGACGCCGGCCAACGACAAACGCATCGTCGTGACGAAAGAGCCGATCGGCGTCTGTGCCGCCATCACGCCGTGGAACTTCCCGGCCGCGATGATCACCCGCAAAGTCGGTCCGGCGCTCGCGGCGGGCTGCCCGATCATCGTCAAACCGGCTGAAGCCACGCCGCTCTCGGCGCTCGCACTGGCTGTACTGGCTGAACGCGCCGGTGTGCCGCGTGGCGTGTTCAACGTCGTGATGGGCGAGCCGAAAGCCATCGGCGCGGAAATGACAGGCAATCCGATCGTGCGCAAGCTGTCGTTCACCGGCTCGACGCCGGTCGGCCGTTTGCTCATGGCGCAGTGCGCGCCGACGGTCAAGAAGGTGTCGCTCGAACTCGGCGGCAATGCGCCGTTCATCGTATTCGACGACGCGGATCTGGACGCCGCGGTGGCCGGCGCGATTGCGTCGAAGTATCGCAATAGCGGCCAGACCTGCGTGTGCACGAACCGCTTCTATGTGCACGACAAGGTCTACGACGCGTTCGCCGAGAAACTGCGCGTCGCCGTCGAACAGCTCAAAGTTGGCCGCGGCACCGAAGACGGCGTCACGCAAGGTCCGCTGATCAACGAAACGGCCGTGCTCAAGGTCGAATCGCATATCGAAGACGCGCTCGCCAAAGGCGCGCGCATCGTCACCGGCGGCAAGCGTCATGCGCTCGGCCACGGCTTCTTCGAGCCGACCGTGCTGGCAGATGTCACGCCCGCCATGAAGGTGGCGCGCGATGAAACCTTCGGACCGCTCGCGCCGCTGTTCCGCTTCTCCTCGGATGAGGAAGTGATCCGTCTTGCCAACGACACCGAGTTCGGCCTCGCGTCGTACTTCTATAGCCGCGATATCGGCCGCGTCTGGCGTGTTGCCGAAGCGCTCGAGTACGGCATGGTCGGCATCAACACAGGCCTCATCTCCAACGAAGTCGCGCCGTTCGGTGGTGTCAAGCAATCGGGCCTGGGCCGCGAAGGCTCGCATTACGGCATCGACGATTACGTGGTCATCAAGTACATGTGCGTCGGCGGAATCTGAACGCAAAGCTTGAAGTAAGAAACGGCCGCGTCGGCATGTCCGGCGTGGCCGTTTTTTCGTTGGGTCGGCGGAAACTGACGCGCTGTGTGGTGACAACGCTTGCACTTCCGCCGGGAACCACAACGGATTCCTATTCTGCCGCGTCCTGTCGTTAAACTGCTGGCACAATTGCGGCAGTTGACCGCAGCGCACGTAGCCGAATAACGACCGTTAAATGAAACGCTTCGAAATGCTGGCCAACACCATGGCCGATGAAATTCGCTCGGGCAGCCGTCCGGTCGGCACCCGCATGCCATCTTTGCGGCACCTCACCACACAGCACGGCGTCAGCCAGTCCACCGTGTTTCGCGCCTACTACCTTCTCGAAGAGTGGGGTTTGATTCGAGCACGTGAACGCTCTGGCTACTATGTGGCGCCGGGTGCCGCGCTCAAGCAGCAACCGGCGGCCCGCCCTCAGGTCGCGCTGGAGTCCGCCAAGGTCGAGATCAGCGATCTTGTCTTCTCGGTGCTCGAAGCCGCGAAGCATCCCAACGTGGTTCCGTTCGGTTCGGCCTTTCCGTCGCCGCAGTTGTTTCCCCTCCAGCGTCTTGCCAGATCGCTCGGGCATTCGAGCCGTCTGATCAGTCCGTGGAGCACCGTCGTCGATCTTCCGCCGGGCAATGAACCATTGCGTCGCCAGATATCGCTGCGTTACATGGGGATGGGCGTTGCTCAACCGATGGAGCAGCTTGTCGTCACCAATGGCGCGCTGGAAGCACTGAACCTGTGTTTGATGGCCGTGACGCGTCCCGGCGACGTGGTCGCGATCGAATCGCCCGGTTTTTACGCGGCACTGCAGGCCATCGAGCGGCTCGATCTGCGAGCCGTGGAGATTCCAGTCGATCCCGTTTCGGGCATCGATTTGCAAGCGCTCTCGGATGCGCTCGACAAGCACCCGATCCGCGCATGCTGGTTCATGACCAACTATCAGAATCCGACCGGCGCGGCGATGCCGCAGGACAAAAAGAAAGCGCTGGTCGAACTGCTCGCCCGGCATGACGTGCCGCTCATCGAAGATGACGTGTACGGCGAACTGCATCATGCGGCGACCTACCCGCTGCCCGCCATCGCCTTCGACACAAAAGGGCTGGTGATGCACTGCAGTTCATTTTCAAAGACGCTCGCACCGGGATACCGCATTGGCTGGGTCGCGGCGGGACGTTTTGCCGAGAAGGTGCAGCGCCTGAAGTTGATGACCACGTTGTCGGCGAGCATTCCCGCCCAGGCAGCCATAGCGGACTATCTTCAGCACGGCGGGTACGACAAGCATCTGCGGAAACTGCGTGGCGCGTTCCGCAATCAGCTCGCCTCGATGGACAGTGCGCTGCGCCGCTGCATGCCGGCCGATTCGCATTGGACACTGCCGTCCGGCGGCTATTTTCTGTGGCTCCGGCTGCCGTCGCATGTCGACGCGATGCAGTTGCACCGCCTTGCGATAGAGAACGGCATCAGCATTGCGCCCGGTCCGATTTTCTCCGCGCGGCACGAATTCCGGAACCATATCCGGTTGAACTTCGGTCATCCGTGGAGCGACAGCACGGAAAACGCTGTCCTAACGCTGGGTTCGCTGCTCGATCAGGCGAGCCGATAAACCACGTTCACCACGCTCTTCCCGCGAATGCACCGCAAGCCTCAATGCGCCACGTTGACCGCAAGCTTCGCGAGTGCAAACAGCGTCGCGCCGAATCCGGCAGCGAGGACTACCGCGACTAGCGGCAACAGGGGCAGCTTGACGCCCGCCATATCGGCCTGATGCGACGCGCCACGGCGGATGCCGAAAAAACTCCACAGCACGATTCGCGTCATCTTCAAGAGGTTCATGGCATCACCTTCAAGGCAGGGTTGTTGTATCTCACGCGATAGTCTGAGCCCGTCAGGTCACGCATAACAGTAGCAGTTGCGATCAATTCCAGCGCAGCAGTCTTGCGCGACCGACCGTCCGCCGGGCCGCCGGTTCACTCACCATCTGCTAGCGTGTTTTCAGCGGCATCTGCTGCTTTTCAGCGTCCACCATTGCCTCTATCGTTCGCCAGAAGCCCTCGGGGCAAGCGCGGCACAGCAGGTGCCGCCGATGCGACCACGGCTCCTTCCACGAAACCGACGCTCAGCCAGACTGCGCCATGTAGGGCGGTAGTCGCACCGGACCATGTACCAATACACCGAGTTTGACAAATCATTCGTGCGCAGCCGCGCTGCGCAGTTTCGCGACCAGATCGAACGCTGGCAGTCCGGCAAGCTCAGTGAGGACGACTTTCGTCCGCTGCGTCTTCAGAACGGCTGGTATGTGCAGCGGCATGCGCCGATGCTGCGCGTGGCGATCCCATACGGAGAGTTGTCGAGCAGGCAGCTGCGCATGCTCGCCCGGATTGCGCGCGAATACGATGAACCGGAGGCCGAGGTCTACCGGCTCGCCAGCGAAGCGCAGCGTAAGCTCGGCACCGTCCGCTTGCCCACGAACTATGCGCATTTCACGACGCGCACCAACGTGCAGTTCAACTGGATTCCGCTCTCGAAGGCCGCGGACGTGATGGACTTGCTCGCCAGCGTCGACATGCACGGCATTCAGACGAGCGGCAACTGCATTCGCAACATTTCCTGCGACGAACGCGCGGGTGTCGCGCCTGATGAAATTGCCGACCCGCGTCCGTTCGCCGAAATCATGCGGCAGTGGACGACCCTGCATCCCGAGTTCGCCTTCCTGCCGCGCAAGTTCAAGATCGCGGTCACCGGTGCGAGCGAAGACCGCGCCGCGACGGACTGGCATGACGTCGGCCTTCGTCTGCTGCGTAACGAGGCGGGCGAACTGGGATTTCGCGTCACGGTGGGCGGCGGGATGGGCCGCACTCCTGTTATCGGCACCGTGCTGCGTGAGTTTTTGCCGTGGCAGCACATCATGAATTACATCGAGGCGGTGGTGCGCGTCTACAACCAGTACGGCCGCCGCGATAATAAGTACAAGGCGCGCATCAAGATCCTGGTGAAGGCAGAAGGTCAACGTTACATCGACGGCGTCGAGGAAGAGTTCCGCCAGATCGTCGAGCTCGACGGCGGCCCTCACACTATTCCGCTGGCCGAACTCGAGCGCGTCAGCGCGTGCTTCGCTCTACCCCAACTGCCTTCCGTGGATGCGCCGGTCGACCTCGAAGCGATCGCAACGTCAAACGACGTGGCCCTCGAGACGCCGCAATTCGAGCGCTGGCTCGAGCGCAATGTCGCGCCGCACAGGAACCAGCGCTTGCGGATTGTCACGCTGTCGTTCAAACGCCTTCTGCAAGCGCCCGGCGACGCATCGGCGCAACAGCTCGACCGCGTAGCCGACCTGGCCGAGCGGTTCTCGGCGGGCGAAGCGCGTGTCACGCACACGCAGAATGTCGTGCTGCCCTGGGTGCATGTCAACGACCTCCTGCCGCTCTGGGAAGCCGCGCGCGAGGCAGGACTCGCGAGCGCCAACGTGAATTTGCTGACGGACATGATCGCTTGCCCGGGTGGCGATTTCTGTGCGCTCGCCAATGCCCGTTCCATTCCGGTTGCTGAGGCCATTACCGAGCGCTATCAGGATCTGGACGAACTCAACGATATCGGCGAAATCGATCTGCATATCAGCGGCTGCATCAATTCGTGCGGCCATCACCATAGCGGGCATATCGGCATCCTCGGTGTCGACAAGGATGGCAAGGAGTGGTACCAGGTGACGTTGGGCGGCTCGGACGGTTCGAGCGCCAGTGGCCGCGCGCAAGCGGGCAAGGTCATCGGCCCGTCGTTTTCCGCCGTCGAGGTGCCCGAGGTCATCGACGCGCTGCTGTCCGCTTACCTCGACATGCGAGCGACGGTTGGCGAGAGGCGCGAGTCGTTCATCGAAACGGTTCGACGGGCAGGCATCGAACCGTTCAGGACAGCCGCGGATCGCGTGCGCACGCTCATGGAGAAAACGGCATGAACGGCATGACACGTATCAGGTTGCTCACGTTGCCCGAGCATGCATCGGACCCGTCCCGGCAAGTTGTCTCTCTGGCAAACGACGATGACCCGATCGAGCAAAAAGACGCAATCGCGACTGCTGCGCGCGTGGAGTTGCACTTCCCTAGTTTCACCGACGGCCGGGCATACAGCCAGGCGTATCTCCTGCGCCGCCGCCTGGGTTTCAAAGGCGATCTGCGAGCAACAGGCGACGTGCTCGTCGATCAGTTGATTCAGATGGAGCGAACCGGCTTCTCAAGTGCGGTACTCAAAGACGGCATCGATCCAGAGGACGCGCAGCGCCAACTCGACCGCTTCCCGGCGTTTTATCAGGGCGATGTTATTCACGATGCGCCCTTTGTGCGACCAGGTGCCGGGAACAAGGATGAGTGACGGCGCAAGAGACATGCGGGTGGTATCTACAAGCACCGCAATATCTGGGGACTACTGCGTAACGCAAATTGTGTCGCGAGATAGCGGATCGCCGCCAGATGCATTTTCGGGAGCTTGTCCGTCCCGACTCGCTCTCGCACGCCTCGGTCAAAAGTGGACCGTATTGGCGATGATCGCATTGCGTGAGAAGCCTCTGCGCTTTGCCGAGATCAGACGTCGATTAGACGGTGTCTCCGACAAAATGCTTTCTCAGACGCTGAGATCGATGGAAAGAGATGGGCTTGTCGAGCGATACGTCGACGACCAGCATCCGGCGCGTATCGAGTATCGCTTAAGTCCGCTCGCTCGCACCGTGCTGCCGATTGTCACCGAGTTGAAGCGATGGGCCGAATGTTCCATCGACTCCATCGAGGCCAGTAATCACGCGTATGACCATAAGATCGGACGGTCCACGTGTCAGGCCGTTTCATAGGCGCTGGACATATCACGGTTGGCATGCCAATCAATCCAGCGCCCTGCTACAGCAACTACACACTACGCGATCGATTAACGACCGTAATTCACAACCGGAGCCGAGTACGAACTGTTCGTCGTGTCCGAACCGCCGCCTGCCTGCGACGAACCATTGGTGGCCGAACCGTAACCGCTCGTCTGAGCAGCGCTCTTTTGTGCGGCGACACGTGCTTCAGCAGCCTGAATGTTCGCCGGATAATCTTCGTCGTTTGCGGTGCCCGGGTTGTAGCCCGCCTTTTCCAGCTGGATCAGTTCCGCACGCACCTGAGCGCGCGTAACCGGCTGATTCGATTGAGCAAAAGCGGCGAGCGGAGCGGAAATGAGAGCGGCGATAACAACAGCTTCGATCAGGGATTTCATGATACCTACCTCCAGAGATTGTTTTTTGCCATGCTGCGAACCTGTGTCCGCAGCGTATGGATACAGTCTAGGAGTCAATGTATATAGGGTAAACCCCAAATCACCTAATTCACTGTTGCGACAATCGCGCTAATTGGGGTGCGGCAGCGAGGTTTCGGACCTGTGACGGCGCCAGTTCACCAGCATTTCGGCCGCCCGTCGCCTGCCGGTCGCTTCGCGGACTCGCGCCGAAACGTGCGCGATACGTCCGCGAAAAATGCGAGGGCGACTCGAACCCGCACGCCACGCAAATCGACGTAATCGACATGTCGGTCTGTTGCAGCAACTCGCGCGCACGCGTGAGGCGCAACTGCAGATAGAAATGCGTCGGCGTGTCCTTCAGCGAGGCACAGAACAACCGCTCCAGTTGCCGGCGCGTCACGCCGATTTCCTGCGCGAGTTGGTCCGGAGCGAGCGGCTCCTCCATGTGCTGTTCCATCACGCCGATCACCTGAATCAGCTTGCGGTTGTGCACGCCGTAACGCGCCGCGATCTCCATGCGCTGATGGTCCGAGCGCTGCCGGATACGGCTCACCACGAATTGCTCCGAAACGGCGGAGGCCAGCGCGGCGCCATGCTCGCGGCCGATCAGGTCGAGCATCATGTCGATCGACGCCGTGCCGCCCGCACACGTAATGCGGCGCGCGCCGATCTCGAACAGTTCCTGGCTCGCATCGAGCGACGGATAGCGCTCGCGGAACGCCGACAGCGCTTCCCAATGCACGGTCACACTGTCCGCGCCGCCGAGCAGCCCGGCTTCCGCGAGCACGAAACTGCCGGTGTCGATCCCACCGAGCGTCGTACCCGCGCGCTCGAGGCGCTTCAGACAATCACCCAACGCGCGCGTGTAGCAGGCGAGCGGCTCGAAGCCCGCGACGACAAAGAGCGTCCGCGCCGCGTCGATGTCGCCGATGGCGGCATCCGCGTTGATCGAAATGCCGTTGCTGGCGGCCACCGGCGCGCCGTCGAGACTCAGAATGCGCCAGCGGTACAGGTCGCCGCGAAAGCGGTTCGCCACGCGCAACGGCTCCACCGCCGACATGAAACCGATCGCCGAAAAGCCCGGCAGCAACAGGAACGACATATCTTCGGGCATCGTACTCAGACTCGATCAGGAGACAAAAAACGCGGGCGCGGGCGGTTCCCGGCGAGCGTAGCAAGCAGCAGCCGGGCCGGCAAGGCACGCCAAAATTCGCGCTTAGACCCGATGTTGCATCGCAAGGCGGGCGACGCAGGTTTTCCCTCATTGTCGCGTGGAAGCAAGAACGGGTCGCTGGCGGTCGCTTTGGCTGGAATATGGGGCATTAACGTTACGTCATTCGTGCAGTTCAGGCATCACACACACAGGCCCTATCGCATGTCCGGGGGCCGCTTCGCCTGGTTTCGTTTGCTCAGGCGAAGCGGCCCGGTTCGAAACACGCTATCACCCGTGTCAGAAGAGGGAACGTCATGAAGTTACGCATCAAAGCCCTGCTCGCCCATCTTGCATGCGTCTCGGCCGCCGCCGTTACCGCACTCCCGGCGTTCGCTCAGGATCCCGCTGCCTGCCGCGCGGTGCATTTCGCCGACATCGGCTGGACCGATATCACCTCGACCACCGCGCTCGCGTCGACCGTGTTCGAAGGACTCGGCTATCAGCCGGTGACGACCGTCGCCTCCGTGCCCATCTCGTTCGCCGGTCTGAAGAGCAAACAGCTCGACGTGTCGCTCGGCTACTGGTGGCCGGTGCAGGAAAAGGCGATCGCACCGTTCGTCGATTCGAAATCGATCCAGGTGCTGCAGCCACCTAACCTCACCGGCGCCAAGGCCACGTTCGCCGTGCCGAGCTATGAATACGACGCGGGCCTGAAGACTTTCGCCGACATCGCCAAACACCGCGATCAACTCGACGGCAAGATCTACGGCATCGAACCCGGCAGCAGCGCGAACGCGGCGATCCTGAAGATGATCGCCAACAATCAGTTCGGCCTCGGCGGCTTCAAGCTGATCGAATCGAGTGAAGCGGGCATGCTGGTCTCGGTCGATCGCGCGATCCGCGAGAAGAAATGGGTGGTCTTTCTGGGTTGGGAACCTCATCCGATGAACATCCAGATCGACATGAAATATCTCACCGGCAGCGACGGCGTATTCGGCCCGAACGACGGCGAAGCACGCGTTTATACGCTGACGTCCCCCGACTTTCTGACGCGCTGCCCGAACGCCGGCAAGCTCGTGAGCAATCTGCGCTTTTCGACGCAGCTCGAAAACGTGGTGATGCAATCGGTCATGAACAAGGAAAAGCCCGCCGATGCCGCCAAGGCGTATCTGAAGAAAAACCCGCAAGTACTCGATGCCTGGCTTGCCGGCGTGAAAACCTACGACGGCAAGGAAGGCTTGCCCGCGGTCAAGGCCTATCTGGGTCTCTGATCCCGAGCGTTGCGCATTTCATCCACAGGAACCAGTTCGCATGAATCATGAAGTCATCGTGACCTGCGCGGTCACCGGCGCAGGCGATACCGTCGGCAAGCATCCGGCCATTCCCGTCACGCCGAAGCAGATTGCCGAGGCCGCCATCGAAGCCGCGAAGGCCGGCGCCACCGTTGCGCATTGCCATGTGCGCGATCCGAAAACGGGACGCGGCAGCCGCGATCCGCACCTGTATCGCGAGGTGGTCGACCGGATTCGCTCGTCGGGCACGGACGTGATCATCAACCTGACGGCCGGCATGGGCGGCGATCTGGAGATCGGTCCCGGCGAAGACCCGATGCGCTTCGGCGCGAACACGGATCTGGTCGGGGGTCTCACGCGCCTCGCGCATGTCGAGGAATTGCTGCCGGAAATCTGCACGCTCGATTGCGGCACGCTCAATTTCGGCGACGGCGACTACATCTATGTATCGACGCCCGCGCAATTGCGAGCCGGCGCGCAGCGTATCCAGGAACTCGGCGTCAAGCCTGAGTTGGAGATCTTCGATACCGGCCATTTGTGGTTCGCCAAACAATTGCTCAAGGAAGGTCTGCTCGACGCGCCGCCGCTGTTTCAGATTTGCCTTGGCATTCCCTGGGGTGCGCCCGCCGACACCACGACCATGAAAGCGATGGCCGACAACCTGCCGCCCGGCGCGCAATGGGCCGGCTTCGGCATCGGCCGCATGCAGATGCCGATGGTCGCGCAGGCGATGCTGCTCGGCGGCCACGTGCGCGTCGGCCTCGAAGACAACATCTGGCTCGACAAAGGTGTGCCCGCAACGAACGGCACGCTGGTGCAACGCGCGGTGGAAATCATCGAACGGCTCGGCGCACGCGCGCTGACGCCCGCCGAAGGACGCCGCAAGCTCGGTCTGCCCGCGCGTGGCGAGCGTCAATTGGAGCGGCGCGCGGTGGGACAGTACGCTTAGTCGATTGCGAGAGTCGCACCGCGCGTTCGATGCAACGCGCTTCTTTCTGAACCAGACAACACACAGGCAAAAAGGAAACGTCAGCAATGGCAGTGATCGTCGATATCAAAACATTCGCGGCAATCGGCGTGGGCGTGATCGGCAGCGGCTGGGTGGCGCGCGCGCTCGCGCACGGGCTCGATGTCATCGCGTGGGACCCGGCGCCGGGCGCCGAGAAGCAGTTGCGCGATAACGTCGCGAACGCATGGCCGGCGCTGCTGCGCGTGGGGCTTGCCGAGGGTGCGTCGCCCGAGCGATTGCGCTTCGTCGATACGATCGAGGCCTGCGTCGGGCAGGCGGATTTCATTCAGGAAAGCGCGCCTGAGCGCGAGGAGTTGAAGCTCGCCTTGCACGAGCAGATCAGCCGCGCGGCGAAACCGGATGCGATCATCGCTTCGTCGACGTCGGGTCTGTTACCGAGCGATTTTTACGCGCGGGCGGTCAATCCGCAGCGTTGCATCGTCGGGCATCCGTTCAATCCGGTGTATCTGCTGCCGCTCGTCGAAGTGCTGGGCGGTGAAAGCACCGCGCCGGAAACCATCGACGCCGCGCTGCGGGTGTATCGTGCGCTGTCGATGCGGCCGCTGCGCGTTCGCAAGGAAGTGCCGGGCTTTATCGCCGACCGCCTGCTCGAAGCGCTGTGGCGCGAGGCATTGCATCTGGTCAACGAAGGCGTCGCGACCACCGGCGAAATCGACGACGCGATCCGCTTCGGCGCGGGCATCCGCTGGTCGTTCATGGGCACATTCCTGACGTACACGCTGGCGGGCGGCGATGCGGGCATGCGCCACTTCATGCAGCAATTCGGACCCGCGCTGGAGCTGCCCTGGACTAAACTGGTAGCGCCGAAGCTAACGGACGAACTGATCGACCGGGTCGTGGACGGCACGGCCGAGCAGGTCGGGCCGCGGTCGATCAAACAGCTCGAACGTTACCGCGACGATTGCATTACGAGCGTGCTGGCGGCGATTGCGGAGGCGAAGGCGCGGCATGGAATGCTGCCGGCTGACTGAGGGGGACCGCGCGGAAGGACCGGAAGGCGCGCAAGGACCAAAGAGCACGGAAACGGCGGAAGGGCCGCGCGTACTCAAGGGCGTGGAAGCCACAGATGGCACGCCACCCGCGTCACGCGTCAGCGACGCATGACCCCGCCCCCAGCCGCCGCCTTTGAAACGAACTACGGAGACGATTGCCGATGCCGCAACCCGCTGCCCTGCCTAGCTATCGCGACACGGTGCGCGCCGAATGGGTCGATTACAACGGCCATTTGCGCGACGCGTTCTACATGCTGATCTTCAGCTTCGCGACTGACGTCCTGATCGACCTGATTGGTTTGCCGGACGCAGTGCGCAAAGAACGCCAGCGTTCGATCTACACGCTCGAAGCGCATATCAACTATCTGCACGAGATCAAGGAAGGCGCGCAAGTGCGCGTCGACATGCGCTTGCTCGGGCACGATGCGAAACGGCTGCATCTGTACCTCGAGATGTTTGCCGGCGATGGCGACGAACCGGTGGCAGCAGGCGAGCAGATGTTGCTGCACGTGGATACCAGCGGCCCGCGCGCCGCCGCATTCGATCCGGACGTCGCGGCGCACGTGCGGGCATTGGCCGACGCTCATGCCGCACTGCCGCCCGCCGCCTTCGCCGGCCGCGTGATCGGCTTGCCCGCGACGACAAAGCCCAGTGGGAGTGGACATGCTTGAGCCAGAGATTGCCGCGTTCATCAAAAGAACCGCCGCGATTTATCCGGGGCATTCAACTTCGTTGACGCCAGCTGAACAGCGCAAGATTTACGACCGCTACGCCGCGGCACTCACTCCTGCGTTGCCGGATGAGGTCGTGACGCAGGACGCCGAATTCCAAACCGGCGCGGGCCATTCGATCGCGCTGCGGCTGTACCGCAACCGTGCAAGGCATCAGGAGGCGTCGCGTGGCGCCGTGCTGTACTTTCACGGCGGCGGCTTCGTGCTCGGCTCGCTGGACAGCCATCAGATCGTGACCGCGCGCCTTGCCGCGGACACCGGTCTCGATGTGATCGCAGTCGACTACCGGCTAGCCCCCGAACACCCCGCGCCGGCCGCGCACGACGATTGCATGGAGGTCACGCTCGCCGCTTTGGCAGGGCGCTTGCCGTTCGATCTGCATGCCGGCGCGCCGCTGCAACTGGCAGGCGACAGCGCCGGCGCCACGCTCGCAGCCAGCGCGGCGATGCGGCTGCGCGACGAGGCCATTCAAGGCGTAAGCGGCCTCGCTCTCGTCTATCCGATGCTCGGCACCGAACCGCAACTGCCCGCACGCGAAACCGAAGCGCAGGCGCCGATGCTCAAGCTGGCCGACGTTCATGCGTTCCGCGATCACTATTGGGGCACCCATCCGCCCTACCCCGCGTGGACGATCCCTCTCGATGCGACGCGCTACGACCGCCTGCCGCCGACGCTGGCGATCGGCGTCGAACATGATCCGTTGAGGGACGACGCGCGCGTGTTTGTCGAGCGTATCAACGCGGCCGGTGGCGAGGCGCGGCTCCTGATCGGCGCCGGGCTCGTGCACGGATGCTGGCGCGCCATCGAATCGAGCCCCGGCGTCCAGAGGTTCCACGAAGAGGTATGCCGTTTTCTGTCCACCCATGCGACGCCGGCGTCGTCCGCGGCTCATTAATTCGAGTTCAGGCCACCCGATAGTCGGTCGCAACGGCCACCGCTTTCAACTCATGGACTATCAGTTTGGACGGCGGCGTGGCGAGCGTGCGGGCGCCTTGCGCAGTGCGCGATCGGCGGGCGTGTCCGGTGCCGGCAACCGCACGGTGAAGGTCGTGTGAATGCCTCGTATCGAACTGCACTCGATGCTCCCGCCCAGCAGCTCCGTCGCGCGCCGGCAGAACGCGAGTCCCATGCCAGCGCCACTGCCATGCCGCTTAGTGGTGAAGAAGGCGTCGAAGATATACGGCAGGACATCAGGCGCGATGCCCGGTCCGGTGTCGCGGAATTGCAGCACGCAGAAGTCCTGATCCTGAACGGCGCTGATCGTGATCTCGCCATCGCCACCCACGCGAATGGCATGCAACGCGTTTTTCAGCAGGTTGAACAGCACGTAAACCACGACCGTATCCGAGCCCGAAAAAGACATGGCGGGATCGATGGGTATCACCGTGACACGCTCACGCTCGCCGCCGCTGAACGGATACCGCTCCAGCGCCGACATCACGCACTGGTGCACGGAATGCCGGCTGAAGCCGCCGCGGTCCAGTCGATCGAGCGTGAAAGACGCGAGCGCCATTTCGACCATCGCGCTGGTGCCGGAGACTTCGCGCCGGATCGCCGTCGCAAGCTGGCCGATGCGCTCGGATTGTCCGGACTCGTCGTGATCGTCATACAGCCCGTGCGTGACGGCCGTCCGGTAGCCCTTGAACACGTGGCCCCATACGCTGGCGATTTCGTCGGCGTGCATGCCGATGGTCGCGAGCGGCGTCGAGATCTCGTGCGCGATGGTCGCCGCCACGGCATACGGGTGAATCAGGTGATACCGGACGATGGTGATCGCCAGCAGCCCAAGGCTCAGGCCGATGAATAGCACGCCCGGCGGATAGAACCCGAAGCCGTAGTTGACCGCGTAATCCATCGCGGCAAACGAGTACAGGCAAAGGCTCGCCAGGCACAGATCCAGACGCCGGCGCGCGTCGCCCTCCGCCTTCTGGCGCGCGGCGAGCAGAAGCTGTGCGCTGCGCCCGGCCAGCAAGACGGTCTGCACGACATGCACGGGATGCAGCGGCCCCGCGACCGGATAGTAGCCGAAGAAGAAGTGCTGATAGCCGGCCACCACTTCGTTACCGGGCAGCAGTATCGCGAGAACGAAACACAGACCGTACGACGCGAGCAATATCGGCCGCTCACGGCGCTGCGCCGCCACCTCCGTCACGAAGTGGTAGAACGTTGTCGGCAGAAAGAGAATGAAGAGGTAGCCGAATCTGACCAGCAGGTCCGCGGTCTGCGGGTTTTCAGTCTGAAACAGCAGCGTCCATGCGCCTTGCCAGGCGAAGGTCGCGACGCACATCAGGATGAACGGCGTGAATAGACGCGTCGCGCCCTGCGTAATCAGGACGTACAGTGCGAACACCACGAACATCGCGGACACGAAGGCAGGCGGAATGGCGTACATGTGGCTCAACGTGTCGGCAAACTTTAGCGGGTCCGCTCATTCCGCCATTGCGCGAAGGTCACGAGGTCGAGGCCCACGTCGGCCCTGTCGATCGGGGTCCAGCAATAGAAAACGTCATCCCAGCCCGGAATGGTCCGCGGCGTCAGCGTCCTGACGGTCATGCCGGAGCGATACGCCAGGTTCGGCCAGAAGATCGGCATCACCTCGCGCACCGCCATTTGCTTCAGGAGTTCGGCCGGGCCGTCCTCGTCCGCGACGATTTCGCCTTGGGAAATCCAGTCGTTCTCAGCCCACGCGACGAAAACACTCGAGTTGCCGGCGCGATCGAACATCAGAATGGCGTCCTGTTCCGGGCGCCAGTAGTACTCGACGATACCGTTCGCGGCCACCACCTCGTCGATGACCTTGCGCGTTCGCGAGTCGCAATACGTCATGCCGTTCTCGCCCAAGGCCAGCCAGCCGCCTTCCGAACAATGCCGGATTTTGGCGTCCTTCAGGAAATGGGCCAGCCGGTTAGCGGAGTCGGTATCCGTCTTTCTCAGGTATAAATCGACGATTCCCGCGTTAAAGGCTTTGACTGCGACGGTTTCGTCCGCGACTCCGGTCAGCAGCACTTTCGCGCAGCGCAGATTGGAGATGGACGAGAGGAATTCCACGCCGTTCATGCCGGGCATGTCGAAATCCACGACCACCGCTGCTACTTCCGCGAAACGGGAGCGGCGGGCCAGGATGTCCCGTTCCGCGGCGGTTTCCATGTAGCGCTCAAAACCCGTCTCGCTCACGCATGCCGACGCCGGCGCGAACTCCAGCGAATTTTCGCGAGCATGCTGACGGATGAAGGCAAGCGCGGTTTGCGGCCGCGTAAAAAACAGATTGGTGGCGGTGTCCGGAAAGAAACGCCGCAGGGCGTCGAGGTAGCTGTCGTTGTCATCCACGAAAACAACCGTCGACGGATAGATAACAGGTGGTCGGATAAAATTGTTCATATTTTCACGTGGTTCGTCACGCCCCCGCTGGAGGACAACCGCGGCAGGCCGCCCGCCGTAGGGTCACAGCAACCCGCACGGCAGCGCCCTATTTGCCGCCTCCGGTTCCCGCATGTTCGCATATGGAACATTCCGGCGCGCCTCGGACCTGCTTATAGGCAGAATTCTCTCACGCCGGTCGCCAAGGCGGTTTTCCGCTGAACAATATAGTACAGGGCCTTGACACCGATCGTGCGAACTCGCCACGGCGATCAACGGCAGCGCTTATGCGTTCTGGGAATCCGCGATAAAGAGCCGCCCTTTACGGCCGCGACGCAACCTCGTCCAGATGCTCCAGCAGATCGGCGGGATCGTCGTAGACCCGCAGTGCGCCCGCCCGTTCGAGTTCCTCCGTGCCGTACCCGCCCGACAGCAAGCCCACACCCAGCGCACGACAGCGCCGCGCCGCGAGCATGTCCCAGATGCTGTCGCCGACCACGACCGTGTTTTCGACCGGCACGCCGAGCCGCCCGGCCGCGGCGATGAACAGATCCGGATCCGGCTTTGCATATTTGACGTCGTCGCGCGTCACGACCACCGCCTCCGCGGGATCGACACCCAGCGCCTCCAGATTGAGCGCCGCCGTCTCCATGCGGCCGCTCGTCGCCACGGCCCACGGCGTTCCGGCTTGCGTCAGCGCGTCGAGCAAGGCCCGCGCGCCCGGCAGCGGACATACCTGCGCGCGCAATCGCTGATAGGCAGCGGCGTGAGCATGACGAAGACGCTCGACCCGCTCGGCGCTGATTTCACCGTGCGTTTCCCGCAGAAGCTGATTGGTGAAGAGCCCGCCGCTCATGCCGATCTTGCGGTGAATTCGCCAGACCGACAAGGGAATGCCTTCGCTGTCGAGCGCTTCTTTCCAGGCCAGCACGTGCTGGTAGACGCTGTCGACCAGCGTTCCGTCGAGATCGAAAAGGAAAGAGGTCTGGATCCGCATGGTGTGCTCCTGTTGATGACTCCGTTCGCCAATATGCCATGTCCCGGGGTTCGCCGGTCGCGCGAATCCGGCCTCGATTCCCTTGACCCTCACGTAGCGTAAGGTTCTAACCTCCAAGGTGCACACTGACCGGAGGCTCGAATGCTGTTGAAAGTGGGAGAACCTGCGAAGCGCAGCGGACTGACCGTCCGCACGCTTCACCACTACGACGCAATCGGACTGCTCACAGCTTCGGCACGTGCTGAGAACGGCTACCGGCTCTACGACCGCAACGACGTCGCCCGGCTTCATCAGATCCAGGCGCTGCGCCGTTTCGGACTCGCGCTCGCCGAGATTCACACCTGCCTGACGCAACCGGAGACGCCGCTGGTGTCGATCGTCGCGCGGCAGATCGCCATGCTCGACAGCCAGATTGCCCAGGCGAAGCGCTTGCGCGAACGCCTCGTCGACCTGCACGGCGTGTTGCTTGACGGCAAGGAACCGGAGCTGACCGATTGGCTTATCACGTTGGAGTTGATGACCATGTACGACAAGTATTTCTCCGAAGACGAACTCGCACGCATGCCGATGTACCGCAATAGCCAGACGCCGAACCCGGAATGGACCGAACTCATCGGCCAGGTCCGCACCTTGATGGACAGCGGCGCGCCACCCGAGGGCGACGAGGCGCGCGCCTTGTCGATGCGCTGGATGACGATGCTCGTGCGCGACACGAATGGCGACGCGCGCCTGCTCGCCAAGCTGAATCTGATGCACGACAACGAACCGTCGATGCAGACGCACGTCGGTATTTCGACGCAGTTGCGCGACTACGCGCTGCGCGCCTTTAGCGAAACCAAGCTGCTGATCTACGAGAAGTATCTGTCGCCCGAGGAGATTCGCTTCATGCGCGCCAATTACGGCAAGCGCGCGATGGAATGGCCGCAACTGATGGCCGACGTGCGCGATGCGATCGACGCGGGCGTCGGACCGCAGACATCGCGAGCGCGCGAGCTTGCGCTTCGCTGGCTCGAACTTTTCAGAAGCTACGCGGGCGACGATCCACGTACGCAAGCCAAGTTCCGCCATGCGCTGCAAACGGAGCCGGAGTTGATAGCCGGCACATGGGCGGATGAAACGCTGCTCGCTTTCATCCGCGAGGCGATGGCGAACGTTGCGCAGCCGCTTTGATGTGACGAGCGGCTTCCCGTCGATTTCGGCCGGCCGGGAGTTCAGTGGTCTGAACTGGGTCGATTCTCGCGCTGTGCTGTTCATGCTAGCCTCGTGACTTCCAATTACAGGACGTCGCATGAACACACGTCGATTGCGCCTTCATGGCCTGACCCGGCGACGCACGATCGCGATGCTTGCCGCGTTATTGACCATTTCGACCAGCCTGAATCACTCTGCCCTCGCGCAGACTGAGAACACGACTAGCGTCGAGTATTCCGGCTCAGTCGGCGAAGCGAAGGTCGGCATGACGCTCGTGCTGCATGGGAAGGTGGTCGGCAAAGGGCATTACTTCTACTACCGCTACCTCAAGGACATTGCACTGACCGGCCAAAAGTCCGGCAGCGATCTGACGTTGCAGGAAGCGAACGGCACGTTCAACCTGCACTTCGTGGGCAATGGATCGAACGGCGCCCAGCCACTCGATTTTTCCAATAGCGTGGGCCTTGCCGGCAGTTGGACTGGCGGCGGAAAGACCTTGCCGGTCAAATTCACTCTCGAAGGAATGTCATTCGCAGATGCGAATGCCGGACACCGCTACGGGATGATCACCGACGAAACGGACGACGCATTCGAAGCACGCGCTCAGGGCTTCTATTTCGCCGCTTTGAAAGGCGACCCGAAGCAGGCGGCGCGTTTCGTGCACTTTCCGCTGCGTGTGAACTGGAGCGCGACACATCACGAGATGATAGGTTCGGCGAATCAGCTTGCCGCCGACTGGAATCGCATCTTCACGCCCAAGTATCTTGCGGCGCTACGTGACGCCGTTCCGCACGATATGCCGGTGATCAAGAGCCAGTACGCGATGCTCGGCGCCGGGCTCGCTTTCTTTACGGATAAGGGTGTCGAGGTTTTGAATGCGCAGCGGTAGGCGTTGCGCAGGGTAGAGAATCTTGCAGCGCGTGCCGCTCTCTCCGTCTTTACGCGCGGCGAGCGCGGTCGGACTTCATGGTTACGATCGACGTCGGCGCGCAATGACTAAAGGGTGCCGTCGCCGACCTGACCGTGATGCGTAATCGACGCGCCGCCATTTCGGCGGCGCGTCGATCGTTTTCAGCGCTTATTGGACTGCTTATTAGCGCGCTAGTTGAGCCGCTTATTGGCCCGTGTAACCGAGCGGAACAGTCGCATTGGCCTTGGCAACCGTGGCGTTGTTCGACACGATGTACTGCGGCACTTCGGTGAGGGTCAGCGCGACCTGGCCGTTGGTGTAGGCAACCGTGCTGACATTGCCGTAACCATCGATCTTCGTCACATTGCCCGACGTGCCAGCGTTGTCGACCTGCAGCGAATAGCTGGTCGAATAGCTCTGGCTATACGTGCCGTTGCTCGTCGGCCACTGCGCGTTGTTGTGCGTCCACGCCGCGGTCACGACTTTGCCGTTGCCCAGTTGCTGGAACCCGTACGCAAAGACTCCGGCAGGCGCGCTCTTGATGCGGCCCAGGGTATTCGTGCCGTCGAGAACACGCGTCATCGTTGCGAAGGCCATCGCTTCAGGCTTCGGCGAAAGGTTCGTCGCACCGAACGCGCCTTGTGCGTTGTTCAGGTCGAAGAACGAGCCGTATCCCACTTCGCCCGGATAGTCGGGACCGTAGAACAGAGTCGTGACCTGTGCACCGCCGCCCAGCACGATGATATGCGCCCGCACGCCGACCGCCGCATGCGCGAACAACTGGTTCTGCGACGGCACATTCGGACCGTAGTTAAGACCCGGATCGTAGCTCACGCCGGCTTCCGTGAAGAAAAGCTTCATATTCGGCTTGCCTGCCTGCATGACCGAACGCAGTTGCGTCATCTGGTTGTCGAGCGCGTTGGCCTGGTTCGCCGGATTCGGATCGGAGTCCTGCAATTCAGGCGGATGGGCCGGGTACGTACCCGCATTCCAGTAGCCATGCGTTGAGACTGCATCGATGTAATTCCACAGACCGAGTGCGCCGAACTTCTGCAGATAACCCGTCGTACAGGTGTCGCAATTCGCGGCGAACGGATTGCCGGTGCCCATCACGACTGCATTCGGATCGGTCGAGTGAATGCCCTGGTAAGCAGCCTTGTACATGGCGACGAAGTTCGCGTCGCTATCCGCCCAGCCGAGGCTCGGTTCCCAGGTTACCTGATAGTAGTTCTTTTGCTGATTCGGGTAATTGGCGGCGCGGATCAGGCTCGTATCGGTGCCGACCTTGCTCATGAAGGTCTGGAACTCAGGCATGTTCGACGGCGCATAGTAGCTGTCGTTGAACTGACCAGTCTTCGAATCCCACGCCGGCAGTCCATCGAGACGCACGATACGCATCTGATCAGGATTGGCCTTGTAGAACGGATCGAGGTCGTTCACGTTCGGCGTATACGTATTGGGACCGTTGGGTTCCATGGCCGATACCTGACGGTCGTCGATCGTCCACGAGATGCCCAGAGCGTGCAGCGCGGCGATGTTGCCGTTGAAGCCCTGCATGCCGAAGCGGTGCTGATCCTGATGCGCATAGGTCACGGTGCCCAGTGCCGAACTGAGGTTCGGCAACACGCCGAACGTCGCGATACCGACCGGCCGCGTGCCGCTTCTCGGCAACGTGCCGCCGTTCGAACGCAAGGTGGCGGTGAGTGCGCCATAGCCGGACCACGTCGACGTACACGGAATCGTGCTGGTCTGTACGCCTGCCTTGACTGCAAAACTGCCTTGCGTCTTGATCGCACCGTTGGAATCCGCTACGGACCAGACGACGGTATCCGCGCTCGGTGCGTTCGTGGTAATCGCCAGCTTGAACGGGGCGTTGTTCTGGAACACGCGCAGGCCGTCGGTGGTGGGCGTGTCGGCGCTGATCACGCCGTTCGCGGTTCCGCCGGCCGTTTGCGTCGGCGCGCTGCACGACATGGCCGAGCCGCCCGGCGTCGGGGACGGCGTCGCGCTCGGAGTCGGACTCGGCGCGGGAGTCGGCGTCGGGGTCGGTGTCGGCGTGGGCGTCGGGGCCGGGGCCGGAGTCGGCGTGGGAGTCGGCGTGGGAGTCGGCGTGGGCGTCGGCGTGGGGGTCGGGGTCGGGGTCGGGGCCGGAGTCGGCGTTGCGGCAACCGCTTTAACCCAGCAAGACTTGCCATAGCCGAACGCGGGGTCCGACTGCGACACTGCGCCGACGTAGCAGCCGACACCGTTGCTGAACGTGCGCGGCGCGCTCAACATCACCGAGGGCGAGGTGGGCGGAACCGCACCGAACACCACCGAACCCGTTCCGAGGAATGAGCACTTGCCATTTTCCTGCGCACACAACTTGTATTGCTGCCCTGAGACCGTGATGGTGCTTGCCTGAGCCTGCGCGCTTTCCGCGGCAAACGATGCCAACACTGTTGCCGATGCAACGCCCAATAGTTTCAAGTATCTCGTCATTGTCCGTATGTTTCGCTAAAAGCAGGTTGTCCCCGAGAATTCAGCAAGATCGATCAGTCGTCCCGCCTTGACGTTATTGAGTCCAGAGAGAGGTGAACCTGAGAACGCGCTGACCGCGCTCATTGCTGATGAAGCTGAAGCTTTGATGTGCTGCTATCCGGTAGCGGACGCACTTGCCATCCGCTCGCATGCCGACTTTCGCCGAGCAGCGGCGCAACGTGCACCAACTCCACCCTGTGCGCACCGATAGCGTGAAAAATTCTGTCGACGCCGGGATGAAGAATCCCGCCGATCGAATGACTGGGAAAACATCACAAGGGGTTAATGCATGCCGCTGACGCGACTCGAACATCTGGCGAGGCTCGCACTGACAGGTCAGTGCACCTCAATTTGATAAACAAATTTCGCGCCAATATGCGCGACTTAAAAGTTAGGATAACGAAAAATTAATGCAATTTTTTTTCGTCCACCGTTGACAGCCCGTTATTGACGTGAACCCGTCGACTCGACAGCGACCGAGGGGCGCCCTCGCCTCGCGAGTCGGGTTCGGAACCCAAAAAACCGATCGACCCGCGGATTTTCTTCGCGCGATCCAGCGGCAGCGAAAGTGTTGACGCGTCAAAATCGAAGCGAGCCACGCCTCCGCCAACGCCGCTTCGCGCTAAGAAAAGCGGCCTATCGCAGCGCAGCAACCGGTGATGTAACTGTTACAGAAGGGGCAGTGATCGACCAATCTGTCCGGTATTAGTTACAGAAGTTTTTGGCAGACGAATTATAAACGTTTCATCCGCGTAACGTGTCCGATTCAAGGGCGATAAGTGATAATTACAAAAAATTTCAATAGTATCCGTCCGAAGCTTTTCCAAACGAGAGTGAACGGAAAAGCTCTACCTCATGGCGCGCGTGAAAACGTAAATGTTTGATTTGTCAGCTCATTGAGGGTATTTTTGTTCGTCGTTTTTGCTCGCGCGGAATTCTTATATTGGTAATACAAATACGCTGAAGCCGTTGCCAACCGCTGGTCCGAACAAACCGGCCAATTCGAACGAAATGCAGAAATAGGTTCGCATCCTTTTTTATCGGAAATTCAGTCGGCCCCAGGACACAATGGAACTGAAAAATCGATGCGCCGATATCCCCGCATTTAGTTTGGATGACGAACCAACAGCGACCAGCAAAGTCGACGCGGCATCTGCACCGGCAACACATCCGCCGACAGCTCTTTTCGGCGATCTTCTCGAACTACTAGCTGTTGGATACGCTGATCTCCGGCGAGGGCATGCTGACGGCGGAAGCGCAAGACTATCTAGAACGCCTCGAAATCGTCCACAAGGTGTCGGTTCGCGACGGCGTGCGCCACTTCCGATCTGTCGACCGACCAGCGCAAATGGCTCGCGCTGGTGCACGCGTATCTGGAGCGCCGGCAGGTGATAGTGCTCGACGAATGGGCCGCCAACCAGGACCCGAGCTTCCGCTGGATTTTCTATAGCAAGATCCCGCCGGACCTGACGCGTCAGGGCAAAACGCTGATCGCGATTTCGCACGACGATCGCTATTTCAGCGCCGCCGACCGTTATATCAGGCTGGAAGACGGCCGCATCGTAGAGGATGTGCGGCCCGTCCGCGCGTCAGTTCACGCCCTATCGCGCCGCCGTCATAAACAACACCGGATCGTTGCGATAAAGATCCGGAAACATCCGCTTCAAGTCAGTCACTTTCGGCAGATCGTTGATCGCGATGTACGGGTAATCCGGATGCAGCGCGAGGAAGTTCTGGTGATAACTTTCCGCCGGATAAAAGCCCTTGAAGTCCTCCACGCGAGTCACGACTTTCGCCGAGAACACATGAGCGTTGTCGAGCTGCGCGATATACGACTGCGCGATACCGCGCTGCGCTGCATTCACCGGAAAAATTGCCGAACGATATTGCGTGCCGTGGTCGGGGCCCTGATAGTCCAACTCGGTAGGATTGTGCGCGACCGAGAAGAATATCTGCAGTAGACGTCCATACGTGATCTGCGTCGGATCGTAAGTGATCTGCACCGACTCCGCGTGTCCCGTATCGCCGTCGCTGACGATTTCGTATTGCGCCGTCGATGCCGCGCCACCGCTGTAACCCGACGCGACCTGCTTCACGCCGCGCACATGTTCGAACACGCCCTGCACGCCCCAGAAACAGCCGCCCGCGAATACCGCCGTTTCACTGTGCGTCGCGGCGGCTTTCTCGTCCTGTACGGGCGCGGGGATCTTCGTGGCGGCTTCGGCCGAATGCGCGACATGCTGCGCGGCCACCACGCCCAGAGCAACGACGACGAGGCCCATGATTCGAGTGACGGAGAAACGCTTCCGCAGCGACGCTGTGCTGGTAGATATCGTGCGCATGGTCAGTCCTTTTGGTCAGTTGAGAGTTGTTGAGGCGGCTCGCTCGCGCCGCCTTAGCCGAAGGTGAAGGCAAACGCCTGCACGCCCGGGTCCAGAAACTCGATCGAGAAAGTGTGATCCCCGACTTCGCCGGTTTGCCGCACCAGTTGATAGAGACGCTGTCCGGTCACGGTGCCGCTGCCATCGGCGGCGACGTCGGTGCCGTGCGACGCGCCGGGCGCGGCGCCGTCGACGCTCACGCGAAACCGCACCGGCTTGCCATCCTTGCCCGGACCGAGCACCAGATGCAGGTCGCGTGCATGAAAGCGATACACGATGCGTCCCGACGGGGCCGCGAGCGTGGCGTGCTCCGCGCCCACGTTCCATGAACCGGCGAGACCCCAGTCGTTGACGCCAGGTTGCGACGGCGCTGCATACGTGTGCGTCTTGTCCGCCACTTCCCCGCCCGGCGACGCGAAATTCTCTGCCCGCTGATAACCGACGTAGGTTTCCGGCGATTGCATGTCGGCGTTGTCGGCCGCGGCCTGCACGCCTTGCGCGCCGCCGTTTGCAATACCGATAGCGATCTTCGACGCATTCGCATGGCCCGCTTCGGTCAGCAGTTGCTGGATCACCTTCTCGGATTCCGCGTAATCGCCTTCGCCGAAATGGTGATAACGGATCTGCCCTTTCGCATCGACGAAATAGTGCGCGGGCCAGTACTGGTTGTTCAACGCGCGCCAGATTGCATAGTTGTTGTCGATCGCGACGGGATAGTCGACGCCGAGGTCGTGCGTGGCTTTCTTCACGTTGTCGATATTGCGTTCGAAGGCGAATTCCGGCGCATGCACGCCGATCACGACGAGCCCCTGATCCTTGTACTTCTGCGCCCATGCTTTGACATACGGCAGCGAGCGCAGGCAGTTGATGCACGAGTAAGTCCAGAAATCGACCAGCACGACCTTGCCACGCAAGTCCTGCGTCGTAAGCGGCGGCGAATTCAGCCATTGGACCGCGCCGTTCAACGGGGGCAGCACGCCTTCGACGGGCAGCGGCGCCGCCTCGGCGGCGGTGCGCATCATCGCGCCGCCCTGCGCGGCATTGGCCACGGTGGAATCCGCATCGGCGTTAGCGGCCGGTTGCGGTGCAGGGTTGGCGCTCGCCATCGCGCCGCCGGACGCGTCGGCCGAATTACCCGCGGCCGACGCTTTGCCCGGCGCCGCGTTCGGCGACAGCTTATCCACGAGTTTCTGTTCGAGCCCGCCAGTTGCGACCGTCGAGACACGAGCGAGTATGCCGGTGTCGAAACCGAGCGCGATCGCCGCGACGCCACACAACATCAACGCGCCGATGCCGCGGCGGATCCATTCCCCCGCGCCCAGCGAACGCTTCATCGCCGTAAACACCTTGCCGCCGATCAGCAGCGCCACCGCCAGCGAAGTCGCCGCACCAGCCGCGTAGGCCGCCAGCAGCAACGTCGTGCCGACGCTCGCGCCGCGCAATGCCGCGCCTGTCAGCACGAGACCGAGAATCGGACCGGCGCACGGCGCCCACAGCAGGCCGGTGGCAATGCCGAGCAGAAACGACGAACCCGCGCGGACCTGCTGACCTTCGGCCTGCGCGAAATTCGACAGGCGATTGCCGGCACTGACGAGCGGCCGCATCAGATGATCGGCGAAGCGCGGGAACAGCAGCGTCAGCCCGAAGATCGCGAGCAGTGCGATAGCCAGCCAGCGGCCGTACTGGTTGGCTTGCGTGACCCAGCCGCCGCCCACCGCGGCAAGCGTCGCGACGAGGGCGAAGGTCAGCGCCATGCCCGCCAGCAAGGGCAAGCCGCTGCGCACGAAAGGTTGGTCGGCGCGCGCGAAAACGAAGGGCAGCACCGGCAGGATGCACGGGCTGAGGATCGTAAGGGCGCCGCCGAGATAGGCGAGAACGATGAGTAACATGTCAGTTCCGAACGTTCGTTTAGGTCGATTAAAGTGGGCACGCTGGCTCAGGCGGCAGCCGGTGTGCAGTTCATCCAAAGCCTGATACTGCGGAAAGTGCCCACATCCTAGAGCGCCGCCGGTGTCGAAGTCCTCACGAAAAGTTAAATTAAATGTGATAACTCGCTGCCGGGAAATTTTGCACAATGGCGCAAGGGCCGTTTTTCCCGGCGGCCATGCCCGGCCCCTCTCCTCAACCACGCCCTGAACCGCGGCTGAAGCCCACCATGGACAATTTGAAGCGCATCCTGATCGTCGAAGACGACGTCGACATCGCCAACGTGCTGAGCCTGCATTTGCGCGACGAGCGCTATGAAGTCGTGCACAGCGCCGACGGCAATGAAGGGCTGCGCCTGCTGGAGCAAGGCGGCTGGGACGCGCTGATCCTCGATCTGATGCTGCCCGGCGTCGACGGACTGGAAATCTGCCGGCGCGCCCGCGCGATGACGCGCTATACGCCGATCATCATCACCAGCGCCCGTTCGAGCGAAGTGCACCGGATTCTCGGCCTTGAACTCGGCGCGGACGACTATCTCGCCAAACCGTTCTCCGTGCTCGAACTGGTGGCGCGCGTGAAGGCGCTGCTGCGCCGCGTCGACGCGCTGGCGAAAGACTCGAAAATCGAAGCCGGCAGTCTGCGCATCGCCGGGTTGTCGATCGATCCGCTCACGCGCGAGGCCGCCGTCGACGGCAAGCCGATCGAACTCACGCCGCGCGAATTCGACCTGCTGTACTACTTCGCGCAGCATCCCGGCAAAGTGTTCTCGCGCATGGACCTGCTCAATGCGGTGTGGGGCTATCAGCACGAGGGCTACGAGCACACCGTCAACACTCATATCAACCGGCTGCGCGCGAAGATCGAGGCCGATCCGGCCCAACCCGAGCGCATCCTGACCGTCTGGGGACGCGGCTACAAGCTCGCCGTGCCCGGCGAGCCACCGGCGCCCGCCGGCGCACCGAAGGACCCATCGTGAATCTGACGCTGACCCAGCGGCTCTCGCTCGTTTTCTCCGTACTGTTGCTGGCATGCTGCGGCGCGTCGGCCCTCCTGCAAATCCGCTCGAGCGATCTGCACGAGAAGGAAGTGATACAGAGCCTCTCGCGCAATCTCGCCGACCATATCGCTCATGGCAATTCGCTGATGGACGCCAACGGCTTGCGGCCCGACGCGGTCCGGCAATTGTTCGGCCAGTTGATGAGGGTGAATCCGAGCGTCGAGGTCTATCTGCTCGACAATCAAGGGCGCATCAAAGGCGACGATGCGCCCGCGGGACACGTCAAGCGCGAGCAGGTCAATCTTGCGCCGATCCGGCAGTTCATCGCGGGAGACGCGTTGCCGATTCTCGGCGACGACCCGCGCAGCGTCGACGGTAAAAAGGTGTTCAGCGCAGCACCGCTGCAATTGAGCGGACAGACGCCGTCCGGCTATATTTACGTGGTCCTGCTCGGCGAGGAACACGATGCGCTCGCCGCGCGCGTGGCGGCCAGTTCCGTGCTGCGCACGACGTTGTGGTCAATGGCGCTAGTCGCCCTGTTGGGATTGCTCGCCGGTTTGACCGCGTTCGGCCTGATCACGCGGCCGCTGCGCCGCCTGACCGACGCCATGCGCCGATTCGATGCGGAGGGCGAGCCCGACACCCAGCCGAGCGTGCCGCGTTCATCGCCGGCCGGTCGGCGCGACGAAATCGCCGTGCTCGAAGCGACGTTCGCGCAGATGGCGCACCGCATCGGCGAACAATGGCGTGCGCTGACGCGGCAGGACCAGCAGCGCCGCGAACTGATCGCCAATATTTCGCACGACCTGCGCACACCGTTGACCTCGCTGCACGGCTACCTCGAAACGCTGTCGTTGAAGTCCGACACGCTCGGCGAGACGGAGCGCAAACGCTATCTGGCGATCGCGCTCGCGCAAAGCGTCAAGGTCGGCCGGCTCGCGCAGGCCTTATTCGAACTGGCGAGGCTCGAACACGGCAACGTGCAGCCCGCGCTTGAACAGTTCTCGCTGGTCGATCTGGTACAGGACGTCTTTCAGAAATTCGAATTGCCGGCCGAAGCGCGGCACATTCAGTTGCGAGCGAATATTCCGCCACGCTTGCCCAACGTCTGCGCCGATCTCGGCATGATCGAGCGCGTGCTGACGAATCTGCTCGACAACGCGATTCGACATACACCCGCTGAAGGATCGATCGAAGTCGATCTCGCGCATAAGGAAGGCAAGGTGTCGGTCACGGTCAGCGACACTGGCCCCGGCATTCCGCCCGAGCAGCGCGAAGGTCTGTTCGAGCGTCCATTCAGTTCGGGCGGCGCGCATCGGGGCGGTGGACTGGGGCTGCTGATCGTCCAGCGCATGCTGCAATTGCACCATAGCCAGATACGCCTGCTCGACACGGCGGGAACGGGCACGACCTTCTGCTTCGAGTTGCCGACGGCCGCTACCCGGTCGAGTGCCGCCGGTGTCCTGATGTAACTTACTTAACGAAGAGCGCCTTGCTTCGCTGCGGATTCAGGCTCAGACCAGCAAGTCTTCATAGAACGCCCCGAATGGCCGGGTCGGATGGGCAAGCTGGATTTCCAGAATCCACAGGCCGGCGTCCGGACAATCGGCGAAATCGCCCAGGTTGCCGGCCTTGTAGATCGCGTGCGGAAAGTCGCTGACTCGATGGCCCTTGATATCCAGATTCAGACGCCAACCGAGCGCGGCCGCGCGCTGCTCCGCAAAGTCGTATAGCGCTTTTCCGCCAGCGCGGGTCGTGCGCCAATGATGTTCCACCTCGTCGAATACCGTTTTCGCGGCATCCGCGCAGGCCTTCATCTCAGCGTCGTTGCCGACCACGAAGGTGGCGCCCGCGTCGCCTTCGTGCCCATCCCAAACCACACCGAGGTCGACGAAGAAAATATCGTCTTCCTTGAGCCGCGGGTCGCCTTCCGATGGCTGCTTGAACACCTTCAGGGTGTTTTCGCCAAAGCGCACCAGAATCGGATGCCAGATACGGTCCATGCCCATTTCGTTGAGCACGTTATGGCATTCCGCCTTTGCCTCTGTCTCCAGCATGCCAGGCTGTACCCGTTGCGCCAGCCGGTTCACGGCTTCCCACGTCTTGCCCTGCGCGTATTTCATCGACTCGAGCACGTATCTGCTTCCGACCGCCTGCTTTGCCGCAGCTTCCATCCCATCTCTCCGGTTATGTCCGCTTGAACATAGCGAGCGGGACAGCAAGTGTCCACGGCGCACGTCACCTTACTGTGTGTCATAAAGACGACAACTACCTACGAATTCGTTTACGAGAAGTTAACAGGCCGATATATTCCGCAAGACATAACGGGACAAGACGGCTCGCTTTTTCAAAGACACTCGCGCGCCGGACCGATTCGCCGATGCTCCGACGCGTCCGTCACCAGGCGGCGCCGATCGCGCACAACGTGGTCGTCGTCTCGCCCCCGTTCAATCGCACTCTTCAGACATCGATCTTTCCCTGCGCGGCCTCGTGCGGCTTTGCCGTGGACGCTCGATTCATGTCTGGTGCCGTTTGCCAACCCGGTTCGCGCCGCGCGCAACAACCTGCGCCGCGCAGCCACCCTATAAGAAGAAGGAAACGATGAAAAAGACCCTGCTCGCAACCGCCGTCCTCGGAAGCATGACGCTCAACGCACATGCACAAAGCAGCGTCACGCTTTACGGCCTGATCGATGCCGGTATCAGCTACGTGAACAACGCCCGAGCCGGCACGGGCCACGACCACCTCGTCAAATACGACGACGGCGTTGCGTCGGGCAGCCGCTGGGGCCTGCGCGGCACGGAAGATCTGGGCGGTGGCCTGAAGGCGCTGTTCGTATTGGAAGGCGGCTTTAACAGCGGCAACGGCACGCTCAGCCAAGGCGGCGCACTGTTCGGCCGTCAGGCTTATGTCGGTCTGTCGCAGAACAACGTCGGCGCGCTGACGTTCGGCCGCCAGTACTCGTTCTCGACGGACTACCTGGGCGGCACGTATTCGACCGGCAGCCAAACCGTTGCAGGCAACTACGCTTATCACATCAACGACGTCGACCAGTTGACGTCCAGCCGTATCAACAATGCGGTCAAGTTCAGCAGCGCGAACTTCTCCGGCTTCACGTTCGGCGCGTTGTATGGCTTCTCGAACCAGGCAGGCGCTTTTGCCGGCGCACCGGCCAGCGGCACGGCCGCGGCACCGGTCGCGGGTTCGTCGCGCGCGTATAGCTTCGGGGCAAACTACGCGAACGGCCCGATCAGCGTCGGCGCCGCGTACACGGACATCCGCTTCCCGAGCCAGGCCGTCCCGACCTTCTCGACCACCCTTGCAAACGTGACGACAGGCAACGTGCGCGACCTGCGTACGTACGGTGTCGGCGGCCGTTACACGATCGGCGCGGCCACGCTGTGGGCGCTCTACACCAATACGCGTTTCGAAACGCTGACGGGCGCGGCGACCACGTTCACGGCTTACGATGCAGGCGCGAAATACGCGTTCACCGCGGCCTTGACGGTCGGCGCGGGCTATACGTACATGCATTTGAGCAACGCGAACACGGGCCACTGGAATCAGGGTGACCTGAGCGTCGACTACGCGCTGAGCAAGCGTACTGACGTGTATGCGCTGGGTATCTACCAGATCGCTTCGGGCCACAACGCGGCAACGGGCGATGTGCAAGCGCAGATCGGCTCGAGCACGAGCTTCTTCGGTCCGTCGGGTCCGGGCTCGGACAACCAGTTGGCATTCCGCGTCGGCATTCGCCATCGTTTCTGATGCATACGCTCCTCGCCATGGCGAGTTGCGCTGTTAGTTGAACGGTATCTCGCCGCGCAACAACCGACGAGCTTCAGTGTCCGCACTTCTCTTTGTGCTGCACACTGAAGCTCGTCGGCACATCCGGGGTCGTGAATGACACGCGATGAACGTCGAGAATCAGGCGTCAATCATCGCCTTCCGAAGCCGCCGACGTTCCAGCCAGTTACGTAGCTGGCCCGCCACGAACGCGCCGATCAGCAACGACAGATACAGCATCAGGATGTTGTGGCGCCATGCATCGAGCGCGAGTTGATGCCCGACCAGCTTCGGGTCTGCGTGCAATGGTCCGACACGAAGTGCCAGGACCGCCAGCTTCATTCGAACAAAACCTACAGCGGACAGCGTAGGCAACAGAACGAGCAGAGCAATCAGAAAGGGCTTCGCGCGCCGCGCCCCTTCACGATGACGCATACGCAGCCACAGTCCCAGACAACCATGCACCCAGCCCGGCGCAAGCAGTGCAAGCTGCAAACCTTGCGTGCCGCTGGTGATGAGCGATATCACGATGCGCTCGTAGTTCGGTTCGAAACCATACAGCGACGAGGCAAGGCGGGTGGACACCACATGGCGGATCAGCAGTAGAGGCAGACTCAGTCCCGCCCAAAGCCGAACCCATTCAGTGAGCGGCAGCTTCCAGTGACGGCGGCCATAGATCGTTCGCAGCGCCAGCGAAAAATGCAATAACGACGCGCCATAAAGGAGCACCGTTCCCGGCGCACTGCGCCACACCCGCAGCGCCAGCACAAGACCGCGCCCCGCAAGATCCAGCGACCAGATTCCGAGTGCGTGATTGACCAGGTGCAGGGAAAGATAGACCAGCAGAATCACCCCGGACACGAGCTGACAGCGGCGCAGAAAAGTATGGACGGTCGATTCCCTCACAACGCGAGCAGACAAACTCAGCGGCCGCCGAAAAGGCATCAGCGGCGCGCGCCCGGCGGCTCGCAGCATATCGCCCGCAAGCAGAGGCTTCCAGGTCGCAATGCGCGTTCGATTCATTTCGGCCCCCACGCGCGAGGCCGTTCCTGCCGGTTGCCACCCGTTTTGTGATTCGCCGGCGCCTGGCGAATAGCGTCCGCAAATTTCTGTAGCGCCGACAGCGAACCGCACACGCTGTGGTATTCCTCCCGGCCGATCCGGGCGTCGAGAATAACCGCCATTCCCGATTGACGGGCCATGTCGATGATGTCCATTTTGATCACCCCCAATTCGTGTCTTCACGCACTGCAAGACGCGGAATCCGAGCTGGTTATTCCCGCGCTTTTCTCAACGCGCTGCCGGGAATAAGAAATCCACTCCGCTGGTTTACCGGTTCAGAGCGTGCTGATGCCGACTCGCGTCGAGTTCGAACCTTGCGCTCGCATATCGAGGAGTATTGACATGAAACTGATCTCTATGAACCGTCTCATGGTCCGCGCCCTGGCCGGCGCACTCGTCGCAAGCGCCGCCCTTCTGGCGACGGCGAGCGGTGCCTATGCGCAAACATCGGCCACGCCCGGCACGCATCAAGTCACGCGCGCAGAAGTGCGCCATGAACTCGAGGAGTTGGAAGCCGCCGGCTACGACCCGTCTCGCGGCGACGAAAGCGACTATCCCGCCGATATTCAGGAAGCGGAAAGAAAAGTAGCCGCCATGCACGCAGCCCAGCAGAGCGCGCTGAGCGATAACCAGCCGGCAATGCAAAACATGTCCATGCATTGATGGCGGTCCGGTGTGTGTGAACCTGTGGACAGCGGGTTCTCCTTTTGAGCGTCGGTCTTCCTCCGATCGACGCTCCTTTTTTGCCGGCATCGAACTCACCGCACGCGGGCGTTCGCGTCTAGCGGCTGGAAGCGAAACTGCGGCTGGAGATCGAGATGGAATTGCCGTCGGGGTCCTTGGCATTGGCAAATGTGTAGCCGTCCGCCCGATGCGTTGCGCCGAATTGCAGGCCGTTCTTTGCGCATTGCTCCTTGAACGCCTCCACGTCCCGAATATCGAAAACGAGTTTGACGGTCACTTGTCCGGACTTCACTGCCTTCCCCGCCTGATGAACCATGATGATGGCGCAGCCGTGCGGCGACACCAATTCGATGATGCGGTCATCTGGGTCGACTTTGCGGGCGAATCCGAAGTGTCGTTCATAGAACGCACAGGTCTTAGCGACGTCTTTCACATACAGCAAAATCCGGTTCAAAGTGGGCTGCATTGAATTCCCGATTGTTTTTATAACGATGACGCGCAGCAGCCTTGATCGTCACAGGCTCAATGCGATCGTCAAACTGTTGAAAAGCGCATGCGTTGCAAATGTGGCGCGAAAGGCGGGCCCCGACCGTCTGGCTTCGATGATAAAGAGCGAAGTCAGAATTGCCGCGGTCGACAGCATTCTAATCGCGCGCCAATCGGTATGCCCGTGTCCGAGGCCGAACACCACGGTGGATACGACGCCGGCAACTCCCCACGAACGACGCAGCGGCCCTCGCAAGAACTTGATGATCAGCCACTGAAAAAGAAAAGTCTCATACAGCGGCGCAAATAAAGCGACCCATAGAATTTTGAGCCACAGTGGGCGTCCGGCAAACGGGTCGAGACCCGGCGTCGGATAACCGAATACTCCGCCGAGGCAAATAGAGATTGCATATTGCGCCAGAAGGATGGACGCTACCCCGGCAAAAATGAGAACCGGCGTGGGTACAGTCGTGAGAGCGGCGAGTGATCTGCTTCGAAGTGTCGATGTCGATTCCAGAATTGCCTCCGGTTTGCGGTTATTCGAGTTGTTATCAATCGCTGATTATCGACGAGAAACCGGCTGGTCGCACCACCACGTCATCGCTCCCCACGCAACGCCGCCCAACGGGAATACAACGAATGCCCACAATACTTCTCTGACGCTGATCGTCGAGTGAACATACCACCGGATGCCAAGAGAAATCAGTGCGCTGGAAACGCCGTACATCAATACGCCCCGGGTCACGATAAATCGAAGCATGGTCCATCCTTATGAGTTATTTGGGCAGATGTTCACCCGCGAGTGTTAACTCATCCGGACTTTTCGGCAAGACCCCGCTGCCGTCAAAAACCGAGGCAGCCTTGCTGCCTCAGTCGTCATCACATCTGATTCAGCATCACACTGTTCAATGTGCGCTGCACGATCGGCGCGAGCGACGCGCCCAGCCGCTCGCCCTGAGGTTCGTCGATCAGGCTCGTCAGAAGTTTGGAAAAGCGCGGCTCTTCAACCCCCGACACGATGTACTGCCAGCGATACGCATCCAGCATCCCGGCCTTCACGCGCGCCTGTTCGTGATCCGTGAACGTGCGTCCGGCATTGGCGAGAAAGTACTCCGCGTCGGCCTTGGCCTGCAATTGCAGCAAACCGTCCACCGCGCCGATCAATTCGATCAGGTCGCTAATCGCCGCATCCCGCGCCGTGGCATCGAGCTTCGCATCGTCGCGCAGCCATTCGAGTTCATCGATGATCGCGTGCTGCGACTCTTCTTTCCAGTGAAACAGGAACACGTCCTTGAACAGAGGCGACAGACTGTCATCGACTTCCATGCTCTGACGGTAATGCACCTGCGTCACGATTTCGATGCAGCAGGTCAGCGCGAGAATGGCCCACGTCGATTTGCCGAGAACGAAGTTCGCGACGTCGTCGGTCGGCGGCAAGAAGCGGTAACCCGTCGGCATGTCCTCACCGGCCAGTATCTCAATGCGGCGGAACAGTTCCTGATGCTTCAGTTCTTCTTCGGTGAAACGCATCACGGCTTCGAGCGCGATCTGGTCACCCAGCGCGTGATCGCGGCCTACTTCGAGCATCTTCGCGCCGACAAAACGCTCGACCAGCCGGAACATGTTTGCGTAAGTGCGTCCCTGCACCTGCGACATCAGCCGGCGCTCGTCCGCGTTCAGGAACGGCAGCCGGTCGACTTCCGTGAGACCGTCGGGCAGGAACTTGTGCGAGAGATCGAAGCGGCGTCCGCGAATCACGTCGCGGTCGATATCCCAGCGGATACGCCGGGACACTTCAATACATCTCGCGTAACGCTGGGACGGCAACTCAGCCTGGATGGCATTCATGGCACTACTCCTCGATGGAAAAGGGATTCGAGCGGCGCAGCGAGACTTCGCATGGGTCACCGTCTGAATCGAATTTTCCGTGTGGGGGTCGTAGCGCACATGAGGCGGCGGTCCCGGCAAGCAGCCCGGATAGCGCGAATTAGTGCAGTGCCAGGGGGACCTGTGTCCCGGATGCCCAGGCTGGTCCGATACCGTCAGGCGGCGGGAGAATCGAAACCCGCCTTGCGGGCGAGCACGATGGCCTGAGAACGGTTCTCCACTTCGAGCTTCGCAAAGATGCTCGTGATGTGATTGCGCACGGTCTTTTCGCTGAGCGCGAGCCGCGCGGCAATCTGCGCGTTATCGCGTCCGCCCGCAATCAGCTCGACAATGTCGCGCTCACGCGGCGTCAGCGTGGCGAACACGGGGTCGATGGCGACGTCGGCGGAAAGGAAGTTTCTGATTTCTTCGCGCCAGCGTAGCCACGCGGGTTCCGTATCGAGCAACAGATGATTTTCGCTTTCGAGCGGCACGAATCGCGCATCTGGAATCTGTCCCGCAAGCAGGCGGCTTTCTTCGAAGGGCACGCGGGCATCGCCACTCGCGTGCAGCACAAGTGTCGGGCACGTGACCTGTTCGAGCAGATCGACGACATCGATCTCGTTGAAGACCCGCATGATTCGCGCGGCGTTGCGCGGCGTGGTGGTCATGCGTTCGAGTTCGTTGAACCAGCGATGCTGCTCGGGCGTGCCGCCAGGGATGAACTGCGTCGTGAAGAATTGCCGGAAAGCCGGATTCTGCTGCCCCCAGCCGAGTTCGGCGAGTTTGACGAGCGTTTCGGCCTCGTCGCGCATCGCGTCGCCGCCGTGCCGCTTGAGCTTGCCGCGCGCATAGCCGCCGTAGAGGATCAATTGCTTCACGCGCTCCGGATGCGCGACCGCGTAAGCGACGGAAATCGACGCGCCCTGCGATATGCCCAGCAACGTGAAGCGCTCGACGCCGCTCGCGTCGATCACCGCCTCGAGATCATGCAGCCAGGCTTCGAATGAAATCTCCGCTACGTCGCGATCAGACAAGCCGCAACCGCGCTGGTCGTAGCGCACGAGCGTGTGATTGCGGCTCAGTTCCTCGACCAGATGACTCCACACGGGACTCTTCAGATCGAGTTCGAGATGGCTCAGCCAGTTCGCCGCCTTGATGATCACGGGACCGGTGCCCGAAACCGCATAGGCGATGCGCACGCCGTCGCTGCTGGTACAGAAACGTATCTGCTGCCGGAGACTGGACGGAATTGCGGACATGACTCGCGGAATGTAGTCGCGGGCTTGAGAGGCCGTGATTTGTCGGAGGAAAGAACTTCCCGCTAGCCGCGCGGGATGCCGGTATGAGCAGCTTTCAACATAGAAAGCCGTCACGATGTAATCAAACGCTGCAAACGTTCGAGCGCGAACGCGGGACGTGCCGTGGCACACGAGCATTCTTCAAACATCGCCTTCGTGATCGCCTCGCCGAGCTTCGTCTTTTCCGAACCTTCGCTTCGTAATTAGCAGGTTTATCCGATCCTGAACGCACCGCAGACTGGAGCTCATCTTCACTACGGACATCGTCCACGCAAGGAAAAAATCATGCGAACCTATCCGCGTAACAGCCCGCAAGCCGCAGCACGCATCGTTGCGCTGGCCCTCACTTCGGACGGTCACGTGTGCAGTTCGGAAGAGCGCGTGCTGCAGCGCTTGAATATCGCCGGCGAACTCGGTCTCGCCCCCGCGCAGTTCGAGCAGATCGTGCAAACGCTGTGCGAGGACCATTCGGTCGCGCATCTGTCGTTCGCGCCGCCGGTGGGCCGTCTCGATCCGGCCATGCTCACGACCTTGATCGACGAAATCGACGATCCCGCGTTGCGCCGCAAGATCATTCGCCTATGTGTCGCCGTTACGGTCGCGGACGATTATCTGGCGGACGGCGAAATCGCCCTGCTCGCGGCCATCCTGAACGCGTGGGGACCCAATCTGACGCCTGCCGCCAACCGTCACGGGCTTCCGTCGCGCGTCATGCGCAGTTATCAACGCGCGCCGGCCACCACCTGAGAAGCGAGCCCGTGATGTTGCCCGCGACGCGAGCGGATGGCGTGAATCTCCTCGATCACGCCATCCGCGCGGCCGAGCCAGCGCAGGCCCCGCAGCAGCGACAGGTCCTCCGCGCCGAGTTCCGCGAGCGGAAACACGCCGAGGCCACGCGCGGCGAACACCGCCATCAGCGCGCTGTCCTCGAATTCGCCGACGATGCGCGGCCGGATGCCCTGCGCGTCGAACCAGCGGTCGAGCCGCGCGCGCAAGGCGGCGTGGCGGGTCGGCAAAAGTACGGGCACGTCCGCGAGGCACTGCGGAAAGCCCGCGCGCGCGGACTTGCGGACGATTTCCGTCGGGCCATACCAGTCGACCGGCGAACCGGCGAGGCGCTGGCTCAGCACGCGCAGGTCGGCATTGTGCGGCGCCGGCTGGCAAGCGAGCACCAGATCGAGCCGATGCAGCGCGAGTTCCGACATCAATTCGGCGTGCTCGCCCTCGTGACACAAGAGCCGCAGCGACGGCGTACCGAGCACCGGCGCCAGCAACGCGTGCGCCGCGAGCTTTGAAATGCCGTCGGACAGACCGACGGCGAGCCGCGCCACGCCTTCCCCTCCGGCCTCGCGCATCTCGTCGAGGAGCGCCTCGCCGAGCTGAAAAATCTGTTCCGCGCGATTGAACGCCGTCTCGCCGGCTTCCGTCATCGTGACGCCGCGCCCCGCCGGTTTCAGCAATTGACGCCCGATCGATTTTTCGAGCTCCCGAACCTGCGCGCTGATCGTCTGCACCGCCATGTCGAGCCGTTCGGCCGCGCGCGCGAAGCCGCCCTCTTTCACGACGATCCAGAAATAGTACAGATGACGGTAGTTGAGCATGGCGTAACACTTCGAAAAATACGATACGTCGCTCAGAGTATCACTGATTTATCCGAAGCCAGAAGATGGCGATCATGACGCTAATCCGACGTCACCCGCATTCATTCGCCAACGGACACCATGGACACTCTGCTCACACTCGTTGCCGACCCCGCCGCATGGGCCGCGCTCCTCACGCTGGTCGTGATGGAAATCGTGCTCGGCATCGACAACCTGATCTTCATCTCGATCCTGAGCAACAAGCTGCCGGAAGCGCAACGTGCTCGCACGCAGCGCATCGGCATCATGCTCGCGCTCGTGATGCGGCTCGGCCTGCTCGGCACGGTCGCGTGGATCGCGCAGTTGACCGCGCCGGCCATTACGCTCTTCGGCCACGCGTTTTCGTGGCGCGATCTGATTCTGCTCGGCGGTGGCCTGTTCCTCGTCTGGAAGGCGACGCGTGAAATTCACCATCACGTGGTCCATGCCGAAGAGGAACGCAGCAAGACGGGCAGCACCGTCCAGTTGACCGTGGCGGCCGCGATCGGCCAGATCCTGGTGCTCGATATGGTGTTCTCGGTCGACAGCATCATCACCGCGGTCGGCATGACCGAACACATGCCGATCATGTTCGTCGCGGTGATCAGCGCGGTCCTGGCAATGCTGTTCGCCGCACGCCCGCTGTCGCGCTTTATCGATCGCAACCCGACCATCGTCACGCTCGCGCTCAGCTTCCTGCTCGTGATCGGCATGACACTGATTGCGGAAGGTTTCGGCTCACACGTGCCGAAGGCCTACATCTACGTGGCGATGGCGTTCTCCGGTTTCGTCGAGGCGATGAACATGCTGGTGCGCCGCGCGAAATCGAAGCGCACTCAGCACCGGGCAACAGTCGATACCGTGTGATGGTTTGTTTCCGGATCGGGCGGCTCGCCCGGTCCAGCATTCGATGTCTTTCTACTCTTGAGGAGCGACACTATGAAATGCCCCGTTTGCAAGACCACCGACCTGCTGATGACCGAGCGTCGCTCGATCGAAGTCGATTACTGCCCGGACTGCCGGGGTGTGTGGCTCGATCGAGGGGAACTCGACAAGCTGATTGCGCAGGACGCGGCAAGTGCCGACGCACCGCCCGCGCCGCGTGGTGCAAGCCGCGACGGCTACCGGGAGCGGGAGCATTCGTACGATAACCACCAGCGTGGATACGACGACCGTCGAACGGACTATCGGACGCAGAAGAAAAAGCGCTCGATTTTCGACGTGTTCGATTTCGACTGAGCGTCGTCAGCCGTGAGGGAAGAAGCGCCGGGAACATTCCGGCGCATATCGCACTAGCGTGCTTTGCCGCGAGCGCTCTTGCCGGCGTTGCCGCCGCGAGGCGCGTCTTTGCCGGTGGGCGCCGCGCCACCATTCATCTGCTCCATCCACGACAAGGCGTCGACGTAGGACAGAAACTGCTTGAGGTAGCCTGGCGAAACTTCACGCATGAGCGAAAGCGCCCGGTGCACGAGGCTGCTCGAGTTGAGCGGGCCGGCGTTTCCAGGCACCTGTTCCAGCGACTGCCGCATCTGCTTCTCGGTACGGACTTTCGACCAGACTTCCCTGAAATAATCCAGCGCGGGCAGTTCGGGATACGAAGCGGAGTGCGGCAATCCGCTCGCCACAGGCACATGATCCTGACTCGCGATGTAATCGACGAGGCCTTTCAGCGTTGCATCCGCGGATTCGCCCGCGCCGTGAGCAGCTGCGTCGTTAGCCGAAGAGGCCGCGCGTTCGATTTGCGCGGCATACGCGTCCAGCAGACCCGACAGCCGCTCGTCCAGAATCCGTCGTGTTTCGCCGCCGTGGGCGGCCGCGCGCCGCTCGAACGCATCGATGAAATGGAAGCGCACAGGATCCAGGCGATCCGCGCCGCGCTCGCGCCACGCGTCGAGCGTCGCACGGGCTCCGCTTGCCGGATCGCTGTCGCCGCCGTTAATCACGTGGCTTCACCGTTGCAATCGACGGCCTCGGCACCGGCGCGATTTCCACACGACGGTTTTTGGCGCGTCCCTGCTCATCCGTATTCGAGCTCGCTGGTTGCCCGGAGCCGAACGCCGCCGCGAACAACGACGACGCGGGCACGCCGTCGTCGATCAGCGCGCGCGTCACCGTCAGCGCGCGCTGCGCCGACAGTTCCCAATTGTCGGCGAAACGGCGATTGCCTTCGCGCAACCGCTGGTCGTCGGTAAAGCCGCTCACCATCAGGATTTCGTCATTGGCGCCGAGATACGCGGACAGCGGCCCGGCCAGACTCTTCAGCAGATCCCGGCCTTGCGGCTGCAACTGATCCGAGTTCAGCGCAAACAGCACATTGCCGCTGATGCCGATGCGCCCATTCACCAGCGTCACGCGCCCCGCGGCGAGCGGCCCCGCGAGCGCCTGCTCGAGCGTCTTGCGGCGCTGCGTTTCCAGTTGACGCTGCTTGACCTCCTGCTCCAGCTTGCTCGAAAGCTCCAGTTGCACGCCGATCACGCCCACGAGGATCAGCACGAAGGCGCCCAGCAGCACCGACATCAGGTCGCCGAAAACCGGCCAGATCGGCGCGACCTGCTCTACGCCGCCGTCGATGTCCTCGCTCATGCCGCTTCAGCTCCCGCCGATGCGCGCCGGCCGGCGAGCCGCTGCAGGTCTTCGACGATCTGCTTCTGCGACATCACGCTCAGGTCGATGACTTCCCGCGCCTGCGCCACGTAGTACGCGAGCTGTTCGTCGCTGCGCGCAAGGGATTTGTCGAGCGCGCTTTCGATACGTTGCAGGTGCGTCACCAGCTTGTCGTTCGACTCGCCGAACACTTGCACGGCGGTGCCGAACGCTTCGCCGAGACTTGCCACTTCGACGGCGCTGCCAGTGACTTGCGCGGCAACCGCGCCTAGCTTGCCGGTTTCGAGTTCGATCCTGTCGGTGAAGCGCGTGCCGACGCGCTCCAGCAAATCCGCCGACGTGGCGACGAGCGCGTCGACCGCCGTGCGCTGCTCGGTGGACGCGTGATTGACGGCGTCGAGCAGGGTTTCCAGCGTTTCCAGCAAGCGAGCGCGCTCCTGCAGCATCGCGGTGTCGCGGACCATGCTGTCGGAGAGCTTCTGGCGCAGTTCGGCGACGACTTCGGCCGCGGCCTTCGGCGCTTCCGAGGCGGCTTGCACGAGTTGGCCGATCTCGGCGATCGTGTCGCTGGCGTGGGCCTGCGTCTGGGCCGAGATGTCGCGCGCGGTTTGCGCCAGCGTCTCGCAGATTTCCTGCTGACGGCTCGCGGTGCGTGCGCCCGCTTGTTCCCACTCCTGGCTCAGCGTCGTGGCCATCGTGCCGAGCGCTTCGGTCCAGGCTGCCAGACGTTGCTGGTCCCGCGAGGCCAATTCGGCCTGGAGGTTCGCAGCAGCCTTCGGCGCTTCCGCCGCGGCCTGCACGAGCCGGTCGATTTCAGCAATCGTGTTGCTAGCGTGGGCTTGCGTTTGAGCCGATATGTCGCGAGCGGTTTGCGCCAGCGTCTCGCAGATTTCCTGCTGACGGCTCGCAGTGCGCGCGCCCGACTGCTCCCATTCCTTGCTCAAGGTCGCCGCCATCGCGCCGAGCGTCTCGGTCCAGGCTGCCAACCGTTGCTGGTCCCGCGAGGCCAATTCGGCCTGCAGATTCGCCGCGGCCTTCGGTGCTTCCGCCGCGGCCTCGACCAGCCGGTCGATTTCGGCAATCGTCTTGCTGGCGTGTGCCTGCGTTTGAGCCGAAATATCACGCGCCGTTTGCGCCAGCGTCTCGCAGATTTCCTGCTGACGGCTCGCGGTTTGCGTGCCCGACTGCTCCCATTCCTTGCTTAAGGTCGCGGCCATCGCGCCGAGCGTCTCGGTCCACACCGCGAGCCGCTGTTCATCCTTCGAAGCCAGCTCGGTCTGCAAATCCGCGTGCGACTGCCCCACGCCACGCAGCAGGGACGCCGCGTGCCGCTCGAAAGTCGCAGCGGCTGCCGCCCATGCCTGCTGGTTGCTCGCCGCAAGCTTCTCGCCGACGCTCTCCTGACGCGACAGCGCCTCGTTCCACGCCTGCGAGACATTTCCCGCCGTGCTTTCCAGCCGCGCGGACACGCCATCCAGCAGACCGGCCGAGCGTTGCTCGAAAGTGTCGGTGAAGCGATCCAGCGAGGCGCGCAGATGCTGCGCCAGTTCCTCGCTCGAACGTTGATGTCCCGACAATGCCTTGTTCCAGATATCCGCGACGGTCGTCGTGCTCATCTCGAAGCCGTTCGTCAGGCCGTCCAGTTGCCGTTGCACAGCGTGCGTGACGGTGTCGTGCAAGGCCGTCGTCTCGCGCGCGAGGCCGGCCATCGTGGCTTCCATGACCGGCTGCAGCGCCGCGCCGGCGGCGCGCGTGCTGTCCGCCACGCTCTCCTTCAACGACTGCTCGACCGAACTGGCGAGGCGCGTATAAGCGGCCTCGGCCCTGACGTGGAAAGCCTCCTGGCTGGCGATCTGCCGCTCGTTCAACGCGAGGCTTTGTTGCTCGATGGCCGACATCATCGTCTGCAGCCGGTCGACCAGCGTGGGCATCACTTCAGTCTGACGCTGCAAAAGCCTGAACGCCTCTTCGCGCTGATGACTCTGCGAGTAGATGCGCAGGGTCGTCGCGATCTTCACGTCGAGCATCTGCGCTGCCTGCAGGCGCTCGCGACGGCACAGCGCGGACAGCAACCCCAGCATTGCGGAGGTGGCCACGCCCGCAATCGAGGTGCCGAACGCAAAGCCCAAGCCCTTGACCGGCGCGGCGAGCGAAGCGCGGATCGCTTGCAGGTCGGTCGCGCTTTCCAGCGCCATGCCGGTGCCGCGCAAGGTCACCACCATGCCGAGCAGCGTGCCGAGCATGCCGAGCAGCACCAGCAAGCCGACCAGGTAAGGCGTCAGCGCCGGACCCGGCAAGGCCACCCGCTCGCCCTCGATGCGCAGGCGCGCCGCGTTGCGCAAGCTCGGATGCAAGGGCTCGAGCCATGCGCCGAGATTCGGCGGCGGCCCGGACAGCCCGGCGACCGCGTGCGCGAGCGTGGCGGTGGCCTGGTTGTAGCGGTGCAATTCGAGCGCGCCCGCCAGGTAGCACACGCCGATCAATAACGTGACGGCCAGCGCCAGCGGGTTCGAACCGAGGTAGCCGGCGGCGATCCAGCACACAGCGGCCAGACCGGCCAAAAACACAACGAGATCAATACGATATCTGGACATAGTGTCCCAGTTAGCTGGCGCGAAGGGCGGCGAGCAACCCTTCGACCGGTTGTAAACGAACATCCAGTTCGGCAAGCAACACGCTTTGCATGTCCTTGCGGAACACATTCAGCCATGCGCCGGGCGTGGGCGCCGCTGGGTTGCTTGCGGCGCTGCTTGCCGCATTGCTTCCGGCGTCGTCCGCGGATTCGGCGGCCTCGGCGGCCTCGGCGGCCTCGGCGGCCTCGGCGGCGGCCAGCGTCGCCTGCTCGGCCGCGCGCAAGCGCTCGAAGTGCGCGGCCAGCAGCACGGGCACGGCAGCCAGCAGATTGCGCTCGCGCTCGCTCAGCGCGCGCTCCATCACCGCATCCACCACGGCGAGCCGCGCCATGGCGGGCGTTCTCGCGGCCAGCATGCTCCGCAGGCGGCCGCGCAGATTGCCGATCGCCATTTCCATCGACTGCTGGATGGAGAGGTAGCGTTGACGGAAAACCGCGTAATCGGCCACCGGCTCCGCGGGCGTATTCTGCGACGCCGCCTGTGCGGACGCATGCGCGGGACCACGCCGCCTGTCGGCTGCGAACACGCTATCGCCCGTGATGTTCTTCGCGAGCGAACTGCGCGCGCGCACGTACTCCGACTCTTCGGCGCTGCCGAAGCTTCGCGCGCCGGCGGCGACGGCCGGCGGATTGCCGCTCAGTGCCGAGGACAGCGCAATGGCGTCGGTCCAGCCGAGCCATTGGCTGAGCCGGTCCGAGAGCGATTGCCTGGATTCGGGGACATCGACATCCGCGAGGCGTGCCAGTAAGCGAATGAGCGCCGGGCCGCTGAGGGCGGTGCGCTGGGGGGCTTGCAACATACCACCGGAGACAAAAAAGTCGCCAGTTTACACGCTGTCGGCGCCTGGGCGGCCGCAAGTCGATCCGCGGACCGTGCGCGAGGCGCATTTTACTTGAGCGGAGCCGTGCTCGGCGGGGCGTTCCGGCTTGATGATTCGCCTGCTGCTTTGGCCTTCTTGGGCCTTCCGCTTCGACCTTCCGCTCCGGCTCGCCGCTCCGCCCGATTGCGCGCTCACTGAAGCGACACGGCCTCGCTCATCAGAAGGTTTTCGCGCATCCACTGCGCCATGCTGCAAACCGCCATGCCGCGCTGCGCGTTGAACGTGCGATCCATATCCCATGCCACGCCCTCACCTTCCGCAAACACCACGCGGTACTTCCTGATCGAACTGTCGGGCTTCTCGGCCAGTTCGCTTTGCAATTGCGGCACGCTCCATTCGACGCGGCGAACCTTGCGCCCGAGCATCGCGTCGACGGCCTCCGCCACTTGCCGATAAGTCACCGTATCCCCGGCGACGAACACGACCTCGTTCGCGATGCGCGGCTCGGCGAACATGATCTCCACGGTCAGTCTGCCGATGTCGTCGGCCGTGGTGACCGTCACCGCGTTGTCCCAACTGCCGAGCGCGTGAACCGTGTTCTGCTCCAGATCCACCACGCCGAAGGACGGCTCGAACAGAAAACTCGTGAACATGCCGGTCGACACGATCACCCATTCGGTCCGGTCTTGCGCGCGCAGCAGGTCGCGCACGTCGAGTTGTTCATCGAACAGGTCCTGCGCACTGCCCCGGCCGATCACGTCGTAGTCCACGCCGAACTGCCACGGGAAATAACGCGCGACATCAGCCGCGAGCACGGCACGGGCAATCTTCAACTGCACGCCTTTGCCGCCGACAAACCCGGTGCAGGACACGACCGTGTCGAAGCGCCGAAACAGCGCCGCAAGCGAGGCCTCGGACTGCGCGGCCAGATCGCCCGGCACGAGTTCGATGGCGAGCGCGCGCAATTCGGCGATTTCCTTCTGCCTGGCGGCATCGCTCGATTGCAGGGTGGACGGTCGCAGGAGAACCGCGAGCGAGACGCCCGGCGTCGACGCGGCGCGCCGCGCGAGACTGCGCAATACGGCCATGCCGAGTTCACCGGCGCCGAGCACGAGAATGGATTGAGTGTGCGACATGTGTGAGACCTTTTCGAAGTTCGGGAATGGATCGAGTGGCGTTCGCTCGTGCGATCCGCCGTCACCGGTAACACGCTGCTGCGGTGTAGCTTCAGGCAGAAGTCAGCCGGACGAATTGGAGTCTAGGTGCGCAAGTCGCCGCCATTGTTCGCCCTCACGGAATTGAGAAAGCGCCCGCCTCGAACCAGCCGGCTCAAGTCGGATAAGCGAACGACTCCATGTAAGATGAACGCCCGCTGCAACGCGCCTGTGGACGGCGCAGTGCGAACCCGGACAGGTGCCCCGCTCATGGACAAACTTCAAGCGATGACGACCTTCATGCGCATCGTCGAGGCTCAGAGCTTCAGCAAGGCCGCGGAGACGCTTTCGCTGCCTCGTTCGTCGGTGACGACGATGATCAAGAATCTGGAGCACGAGCTGGGCGCCGCCCTGCTCCGGCGCAGTACCCGCACGCTCAGCCTGACCGATGCGGGCGAGCGGTACTACACGTCCTGCCGGGCGATTCTCGCGGAGATCGCGCGCGTGGAAAGCGAGTTGTCCGCCGACGCGGCGACTCCGCGTGGACGTGTCCGCGCGGACATGCCGGGCGTGATCGGGCGCGCGATGGTGTTGCCGCGGCTGCGCGAATTCGAGCAGCGCTTTCCCGGCATCGAACTCGTGCTCGGTCTGAGCGATCGGCCCGCGGACCTGATCTACGACGGCATCGATTGCGTGATCCGCACCGGCGCACTGGCGGATTCGAGCCTGATTGCGCGGCGGCTCGGAGAACTGAGCTGGATCACGTGCGCATCGCCGCGATATTTGAAAGAATATGGCGAGCCCGACAGCGTGAGCGCGCTCAACGATCACCGTGCGATCAATTACATCTCGAACGCGACAGGGAGGCCGCTCGACTGGCGCTTCCACGTACAAGGCGAAGATCTCGCGATGACCATGCCGAGCCGCTTCTCGGTCAACGAGACAGAGGCCTATCTGCAATGCGGCCTGGAAGGATTGGGACTGATCCAGCTCTCGGAATTCGTCGCGCTGCCGTATCTGAAATCAGGGCGTCTGAAAGAAGTACTCGCCAGTGCGCGATCGTCGGCTGTGCCTGTTTCGATCGTCTATCCGCACGGCCGAAACGCAAGCGGCGCGACCCGAACGTTCGTCGACTGGATCGCGGAACTCTTCGAACAAAGCGACTTCATGCGAGGCCTATAAGCAGAATGAAATTCGATACTGTTGTGCTCGGGGCAGGCATTGTCGGCGTATGCGTCGCCGTGCATTTGCAGAAACGCGGCCGCCAGGTCGCGCTGGTCGATCGCAAGCTGCCCGGCAACGAGACCTCGTTCGGCAATGCCGGACTGATTCAGCGTGAAGGCGTCTATCCCTACGCGTTTCCTCGGGGACTCGACACGTTGCTGCGCTATGCGCGCAACCAGTCGGCGGACGTTCGCTATCATGCCGACGCCATCCTCAAGACAGCGCCGTTTCTGTGGCAGTACTGGCGCAACTCACATCCGGCGCGGCACGCCGCCATTGCGAAGTCGTACGCGACGCTGATCGAGCATTGCGTGAGCGAGCACCGGGCGCTCGCCGTCGATGCCGGCGCAAGCGCGCTTTTACGCCCGATCGGCTGGATGAAAGTGTTTCGCACCGCAGCGGCTCGCGACGCGGAATTGCGGCTCGCCGAACAGTGGCATCGCGAATACGAGGTCGAGTTCGAAGCGCTCGACGCCGCCCGTCTGCAACAGATGGAGCCCGATCTCGACAAGACGCTACTGGGCGGCCTGCGTTATCCGGCATCCGATTCCGTGAGCGACCCGAACGCGCTCGTCACCGCTTACGCCAGATACTTCGAAGCGCTCGGCGGACGGTTTTTTATCGGCGATGCGGACACGCTTCGCGATGGCTGGCAGGTCGATACGGAAGCGGGAACGATCTCGGCTTCATCCGCGGTCGTGGCGTTGGGGCCGTGGTCGGATCGCGCGAGTACGCGCTTGGGTTACCGCTTGCCCCTCGCCGTCAAACGCGGATATCACATGCACTACGAGCCGCAGGGGACAGCGCGTCTGAATCATCCGGTGCTCGACGCGGAAGGCGGCTATGTGCTGGCGCCGATGGCGCGCGGCATCCGCTTGACGACCGGTGCGGAAATCGCGGACCTCGATGCGCCCAAGACGCCGGCGCAACTTGCGGCGGTCGAGCCGGTTGCCCGCACGCTGTTTCCCTTGGGCAAGCGTCTCGACGACGAACCCTGGATGGGCCGACGCCCTTGTACATCGGACATGATGCCGATCATCGGCCCCGCGAAAAAACACGCGGGCTTGTGGTTCGCGTTCGGCCACGCGCATCACGGGCTGACCTTGGGTCCGATAACCGGACGTCTGATCGCCGAGATGATGACCGGCGAGGAAACCGTGGTGGACCCGCGGCCGTTCAGCGTGGAACGGTTCTAACGGCGCGGGTCGCGCTCCGAGCCACAATAAAAAAACGCCGCGGACAAACAAGCTCCGCGGCGTTCCTTTATCTCGACATCGATTGCTTAGGCCGCGGCCACCACTCTACGCGGCGACAGAACCGACACGGCAAAGCTCACGACGATATTGACCGCCAGCGCGATCAGGCCGATATACACCGGATAGACCGCATCGCCGAGATGCAGGGCGAACACCGGCTTGAGGCCTTGCGAAATCGCCAGCCCGGTACCGAGCACGATCCCGGCCAGCCAGCCGAGGAACAGACCCGGCGTGTTCAAACGACGCGTGTACAACGAGAACACGATCGCCGGGAAGATCTGCAGAATCCACACGCCGCCCAGCAGTTGCAGGTCGATCGCGTATTGCGTCGGCAGGAACACGATGAACAGCAGCGCACCGAACTTCACGACGAGGGAGACGATCTTCGCCGTGGAAGCCTCGCCTTCAGGCGAGATATTCGGCGAAACGAGCGGACGCCACAGGTTGCGCGTGAACAGATTGGCCGCGCCAATCGACATGATCGCCGCCGGCACCAGCGCGCTGATCGCAATCGCCGCCGCCGCGAAGCCGACGAACCACGACGGGAACAGCGTGTTGAACAACGCCGGCACCATGTCCGAAGCCGACTTCACATGCACGCCGGCCGCAATCGCCATATAGCCGAGCAACGCGATCAGACCCAGCAGCAGCGTGTACGCCGGCAGGAAGATCGCATTCTTGCGCACCGTATTCGCCGACGAAGACGACAGCACCGCCGTCATCGTATGCGGATACATGAACGCCGCCAGCGCCGAGCCCAAAGCCAGCGACGCATACGCGGTGAATTGCGTCGGCTTCAGAATGATGCCGGTCGCGCCGCCCTTGGCCTTGAAATACGTATCGGCCGCGTCGAACACATGCGCGTAGCCGCCGAGCTTGGCCGGAATCAGCCACACCGCCGCGATCACGACGATGTAGATCATGATGTCCTTGACGAACGCGATCATCGCCGGCGCGCGCAGGCCGCTCGCATACGTGTACAGCGCGAGAATCACGAAGGCGACGATCAGCGGCATTTCGCCCGTCACGCCGAGCCCCTTGATCACGACCTGCATGCCCACCAGCTGCAGCGCGATATACGGCATGGTCGCGACAATGCCGGTGATCGCGACGGCCGCCGGGAACCACTTGCCGCCGTATTCGCCCTGCACGTAGTCCGCTGCCGTGATGTGGTTTTTCGCCTGAGCGACCTTCCACAGTTTCGGCATCACCGCGAACACGAACGGATAGACGATGATCGTGTACGGCAACGCAAAGAAGCCATACGCACCCACCGAATAGACCAGCGCAGGCACTGCGATCACCGTATAAGCGGTATAGAAGTCGCCGCCCACGAGGAACCACGAAATGACCGTGCCGAACTGGCGGCCGCCGAGGCCCCACTCGTGCAATTGCGTCAGGTCGCCCCGTTTCCAGCGCGCGGCGAAGAAGCCGATCACGGTAACGAGAACGAAGAACGCGATAAAGACGGTCATCGCAACCGGATTCACAGGATTCGTATCGCTCATTTGACACCTCGGTACACGACGTAAATCAGTAGCGAGGTCAACGGCACCCACAAGAACTGATACCAGTAGAAGAACGGAAAGCCGGCGAACGACGGACGCGTGTCGTTATAGAACGGCAGCCACAGCAATGCGATGTACGGGATCAGCAGGATCAGCCATAGCCATGAACGGCCGGCAGGGTGGGAGGTCTCCACAATCATCTCCTAAGTCTATTATCGACACCGCGCGCCAGGGCTTGTGGCCCGGCACGCGGAAACCGGTTTCGTGATATTAGTCGGCGAAACCGGAATGCGCTCCTCGCGCCGCGCAAACGCCCTCAAGGCGCACTACGCCGCGGGGATGTAGTATTCGCCTTCGTGAGCGTCCTCACAAGCGCGCAACTACGTAAGCCGGCTACGTAATACTACGTAGCCGGTCGGCCGTCTTTTCAACGATGAAACTCAAAGCCAAGATTGTCCTGCTGGCGATCGTGCCCTTTCTGGCCGCCATCGCGAGCATCGAAATCGGTGTGCGCCAGGAAGCCACGGCGCTCGCCGAGACGCAGCACGCGACCACGCAGGCCGCGTATATGGCCAGCAAGGAGATCGAGCTCAAGCATTACGTCGAACTCGCCACTACCGCGATCGCGCCGCTCTATAACGCTGGCCAGGACAATGCGCGCGACGACTCGATGCTGCGCATGCGCGCGCTCGACGTGCTGGAAAAAATGGACTTCGGCAAGGACGGCTATTTCTTCGTCTACGACATGCACGGCCGTTCGTTGATGCATCCGCGCGAGCCCGACCTCGTGGGGCGCGACCTGTGGGAAATGCGCGACCGCGAAGGCACGCTGACGATCCAGCAACTGCTCGCCGCGGCCTCGCGCGGCGGCGGCTATGTGCGCTACCTGTGGCATCGTCCGTCGACGGGCAAGGTGGCTTCGAAACTCGGCTATGTGGTGCCGCTGGAGCGCTGGGGCTGGATGATCGGCACCGGCATCTATCTCGACGACGTGGACAGCACACTCGCGCATATCGACGAGGGCGCGGCCGCCAACATCGATCGTACGATGAAATGGATCGACGCAATCGCCGTGGCCGGACTCGCTGTGATCGCGCTATGCGCGCTCGTGCTCAACGTCACCGAATATCGCAGTGCGGACGCCAAACTGAAGCGGCTTGCGCAGCAGGTGGTGGAGTCGCAGGAAAACGAACGGGCGCGCCTGTCGCGTGAACTGCACGACGGCATCAGCCAGATGATGGTCTCCGTGAAGCTGCTGCTCGAATCCGCGCTGGCGCGCTTCGAGCGCAGCGAAGTGCGCGTGCCCGCGGCAGAGGGCGCGCTCACCACCAGCCTCACGCGGCTTGGCGACACCTTGCGCGAAGTGCGGCGCATTTCCCATGCGCTGCGTCCGTCGATGCTGGACGATCTCGGCGTGGCGGCCGCACTGGAGCAGCTCTCGCGCGAACTCAGCGAGCAGTCGGGCATCGAGATCGGCTTCACGCAGATTGCCCACACGCACGCCGCGGCTTTGCCCGACGCGGTCAACACCGTGCTGTTCCGGATCGCCCAGGAAGCGCTGACGAATATCGTGCGCCACGCGCAGGCGTCGAGCGCGGCGCTCGCGCTGGAAGTCTCGAACGACGCCGTCACGCTGAACATCGCGGACAACGGACACGGCTTCGACGTGGCGCATGCGTTCGTCGGCCGGCGCTCGGGCGTGGGTCTGCGCAATATGCGCGAACGGCTCGAAGCGCTGGGCGGCACGCTGTCGCTCAGTTCACAGGCCGGCCACACTCTCGTCACCGCACGCGTGCCGCTCGGATCGACCGAGCCGACATTGCCGGCCTTGCAGGAAACCTGACCATGAACGACGCCTCACCCGCTATCGCCCGTCTGATTCTCGTCGACGATCATCCGCTCGTGCGCGACGGTTTGCGCGCACGGCTCGAAGCGGTGCGCAACCTCGAAGTGGTCGGCGAAGCGGGCAATGCGCAGGAAGCGCTCGCCCTCGCCGCGAGTGAGGAGCCCCACCTCGTACTGATGGATGTCGGCATGAACGGGATGAACGGCATCGCACTGGCCGGCATGTTTCATGAACGCTTCCCGGCGATTCGCGTGCTCATGCTGTCGATGCACGACAATCTCGAGTACGTGACCCAGGCGGTGCGCGCGGGCGCGAGCGGTTACGTGCTCAAAGATTCGCCCGCCACCGAAATCATCCAGGCGATCGGCGCGGTGCTCGAAGGTAAACAGTTTTTCAGCGCGGGACTGGGCGCACGTCTGATTCAGGCTTCGGCAACGCAGTCGCCCGTCGAGCGGCTCACGCCGCGTGAACGCGACATTCTCGACGCGCTCGCGGAAGGCCTGTCCAGCAAGCAGATCGCTCAGCGCAACGATCTCTCCGTGCGTACGGTGGAAACGCATCGGCTGAATCTGAAACGCAAGCTCGATATTGAAGGTCAGGCCGAGTTGATCAAGTTCGCAGTCGAGAATCGTCGCACGAGCCGGTAAAAACCTGACTGACGCGAGTGCGCGATCGCAGCATAATTAGCACAGCATCCACTCAAACCACTGCCGTCGTTCCGTCTGATCTACTCAACGCCCGACACCTGGAGCTGATGAGGATGAAACGCTCGATCCCATTGCGGCTAGCGAGTCTGCTGATCTGTTTCGCCGCCACTCACGCGCATGCCGAACCGGCGCGCGTCAATCGCGGCCACGATCCGTTCTTTCAGATCTCCAAAGCGATCGGCGACTGTCCGGTGCCTTTGGGCCCGCTCGAAACCGAGCAGGAATGGCTCGACGACAGCCATTACCGGATCGAGCGCGGCAATAGCTGCTGGGTGGAAGGCCGCTGCCGTTTGTCGAACGCCTATCTGTACGACGTGGAAATCGCCGACGCCCTGCAGCGACGCCTCACCAACATCAACTTCGCCACGCACTGGCGCGAACAGTCGACGCTCTGGCTGACGCTGCAACGCCGCTTCATCTATGTCGAAGGTTGCGTTGCGCCAGGTTTCGACAAGAAGGCCTTCCTCACCGAACTCGCGAAAACCGCGGACGTCGAGCGTGTGATCGACGACACGACCACCAATCCGCATGCCGCACAGCTCCCCTACAAAACGCTTGCGAATCCGGACAAGCCGGTACTCGATCCAGGCAACTAGCCACACAGGCCGACGAGCGAATGCAGCGCGCGCGTGATATCCGGTATCACGCTGCAACGCCTATATCGGCGATCGAACATAGCAACGCAGAAATCGAACTTTGGGCGTTTCGACGTCATTGCTACCATCGGCGACCCGACATATCCGGTCACGACAACAATGACAACACAACGATCGCAGCGCCCTTCTCTTCGCCTTGGCATGATCGGCGCCGCCGTTGCCAGCCTCGTCGCACTCGCGTCGTGCGGCGACGACAATTTGCCCAGCCCGACGCCCGCACCCGTAGTCGCGCAGAAACGCCCGAACATTCTGTACATCATGGCTGACGACCTCGGCTATTCCGACATCCACGCGTTCGGCGGCGAGATCAACACGCCCAACCTCGACGCGCTAGTGCAATCGGGCCGCATCCTGACGAATCACCACACGGGCACCGTCTGCGCGATCACGCGTTCCATGCTGATTTCCGGCACCGACCACCATCTGGTCGGCGAAGGCACCATGGGTGTGCCGACCGATGAGCGCAAAGGCCTGCCGGGTTACGAGGGCTATCTGAACGACCGCGCGCTCTCCGTTGCGCAGCTGCTGAAGGACGGCGGTTATCACACGTATATGGCCGGCAAATGGCATATCGGCTCGGGCATTGTCGGCAGCACGACGGGCGGTGGGCAGACGCCCGACCAATGGGGCTTCGAACACAGCTATGCATTGCTCGGCGGCGCCGCGACCAATCACTTCGCGCACGAACCGGCGAACTCGCAGAACTACACCGAAGACGGCAAATACGTGCAGCCCGGCCAGCCGGGACAACCGGGCGGCGCGGGCGGCAGCCCAGCGGTGTTCTATTCGACCGACTTCTACACGCAGCGCCTGATCTCGTACATCGACTCCAACAAAGGCGATGGCAAGCCGTTCTTCGCCTATGCGGCCTACACGTCGCCGCATTGGCCGCTGCAAGTACCCGAGCCTTATCTGCATAACTACGCCGGCAAATACGACGCCGGTTACGACGCGATCCGCAACGCGCGCATTGCGCGGCAAAAGGCGCTCGGCATCATCCCGAACGACTTCGTGCCGTACGGCGGCGCGTCGGAAACGCTCGCCGCGACCGCGGCCACCGCGAACAACGGCACGGTGAACGCGAAGTACGTGAGCGCCGTGCATAGCGCGGCGCAAGGCTATACCGACTATGGTCCGGGCACGGTGAACAAGACGTGGGCGAGCCTCTCGCCCGCCGAGAAGAAGGCCCAGGCGCGCTATATGGAAATCTACGCGGGCATGGTCGAAAACCTCGACCACAACATCGGCCTGCTGATCCAGCATCTGAAGGATATCGGCGAGTACGACAACACGTTCATCATGTTCCAGTCGGATAACGGCGCGGAAGGCTGGCCGATCGACTCCGGCGCCGACCCGACCGCGACCGATACCGCCAACGCCGCCGACCCGGTTTATTCGGCACTCGGCACCGACAACGGCAAGCAGAACGCGCAACGTCTGCAGTACGGCTTGCGCTGGGCCGAGGTGAGCGCCACGCCGTTCCGTCTGACCAAGGGTTATTCGGGCGAAGGTGGCGTATCCACGCCGTTGATCGTCCATCAGCCGGGTCAGACCACGCAGAAGCCGACGCTGCGTGACTTCACGCACGTGACCGACAACACCGCGACGTTCCTCGCCGTCGCACAGATTCCGCCGCCTACGCAGGCCGCGCCGGCGCTGATCAATACGCTGACCGGCGTCGATCAGAACAAGGGCAAGGTGGTCTATAACAATCGCTACGTGTATCCGGTGACCGGACAGTCGCTGCTGCCATTGCTGAACGATCAGACCACGAGCGCCGTGCACACCGCATCGTTCGGCGACGAAGCCTATGGCCGCGGCTATCTGCGCAGCGCCGACGGCCGCTGGAAAGCGTTGTGGACGGAACCGCCGCTCGGTCCCGTGGACGGTCACTGGCAACTGTTCGACATGAGCGCCGACCGTGGCGAAACGCAGGACGTGTCGACGCAGAATCCCTCGGTGATCGACGGTCTCGTGCAGCAGTGGAACAACTATATGAGCAGCGTCGGCGGCGTCGAACCGTTGCGTCCGCGCGGTTACTACTGAGCACGCAATGACCGTCAGATTCAAGCTCAAAAGCAACGCGGCGCTGTACGGCGTCTACGCGGCGATCGCCACGGTCGCCTTCGCCGCTGCATTTACCGCCGCGACGGCCGCTTCGGCGGTCTTTAGCGGCGGCAAACAAGGGGCATTCGACGAACTCAATGCATCGCGTCCGTTGGCCGCGCTCGGCTCCGAGCGGCAATGCGAGCGTTACGCCGGCCTGCCCGCGCGCTGGCGCGACGATCCGAAAGCCGGCATGGTGCATCTGCATGGCGGCGACTTCGTGCTCGGCAGCAAGCTCGGCTACGAAGACGAGCGTCCGGCCGGCGACGGCAAGACGCGCGTCGCGGGCTTCTGGATCGATCAGACCGATGTGACGAATGCGCAGTTCGCGGCATTCGTGAAGGCCACGGGCTACGTCAGCGATTCGGAGCGCCAAGGCGGCGCAGTGGTATTTCATACGCCGACACGCGACGAGATGAATGCACGCGATCTCGCGTGGTGGACGTGGGTGAAAGGCGCCGCATGGAATCATCCCACCGGACCTGGCAGCACGCTCGAAGGCCGCATGAACCAACCGGTGACGATGGTCACGCAAGCCGATGCGCTCGCCTACGCGCGCTGGTTGGGCCGCGATCTGCCCACCGAAGCCGAGTGGGAATACGCGGGCAAGGCGGGCCGCGAAGGCGCGGAGCTCGATACCGCTCCGCGCGATGAACACGGCAAGCCGAGCGCGAATTACTGGCAAGGCGTGTTTCCCGTGCTCAACACGAATGAGGACGGTCACGTCGGCCTCGCGCCCGTCGGCTGCTATGCCGCCAACGATTTCAAGCTCTACGACATGATCGGCAATGCGTGGGAATGGACCAAGGATGCTTATAGCGGTCCGCACCAGTCCCACACCAATGGCGATACCGCGGCGGTCGCGCCGCTCAGCCGCAAACACGACACGCCGATGGTCATCAAAGGCGGCTCGTTCCTATGCTCGCGCGACTATTGCGTGCGCTATCGGGCGGCGTCGCGCGAACAGCAGGAAGCGGATTTGCCGGCGTCGCATATCGGTTTTCGCACGGTGTTGAGGGATGCGTCATGAAGTCACGGTTATTCGCAACGGCCGTGCTGCTGGTCGCCGCTTCGATGGTTCAGCACGTGCAAGCTGCCGCTTCGCAAGTCATCAAGATAGGTGTGAGTGCGGGCGCGCATGCCGAGATCATGGACGAGGTGCGCCGCGTCGCGGCCAGTCGCGGACTCACGCTCGACGTGGTCGTATTCGATCAGCCCGAGCGTATCGACGCCGCGCTTGCCGCGAAGCAGATCGATGCGGCGAGTTTCGAAGACGAGGCCCGCTTCGACGCACAGCGCAAACAGCACGGCTTTGCGCTCACGAGCGTCGCCACCACCGTGACGTTTCCCATCGCCTTGTACTCGCGCAAACTGACGAACCTCGGCCAACTGCAACGCGGCGCGACGATCGCCATTCCGGATGATCGGGAAGGCACGGCGCGCGCCTTGATCCTGCTGCAGAACTTCACGCTGCTGACGTTCAAGGACACGGCTGGCCTGCACGCGACGCTCGCCGACATCACGAGCAACCGGCTAAATCTGCGGATCCGCCAGGTGCCGCGCGCACGTCTATTCGACTCATTGAACAGCGTGGCCTTCGCCGTGATAGATAGCGACGACGCGGCGCGCGCGGGTCTTTACCCGGCGCGCGACAGCCTCGGTCTCGAAGATGCCCGCTCGCCTTACGCCAACGTGTTGACGGTGCGCGATTCCGACCGCGCTCGGCCTTGGGTTGCGCAACTGGTGGCGGCTTACCATTCGAACGACGTCGCGCATTTCATTCTGACGCGCTATCAGGACTCGGTGCGCCGGCCGTGGTGAACGCTTTCTCGTTCGCGTGCACGGCGTGCGGCAAGTGCTGCAATAGTCCGCCGGCCATGTCGTTACCCGAGCTGTTCCGGCATCGCGACCGGTTCATCGGCTGCCTTGCGATCGGCCGCGTGCCGCGCAGGCGCATCGGTGAGCGGGTGCGCGTCGGCCGGCACGAAGCCGTGCTCGACGAGGCCGATATCGCCGCCTTCGAATCGATCGCGGACACCCTGCTCCATCGCGCGGGCGACACCTTCAGCATCATGACGCAGGGCTACGATTACCCTTCTCTGGCGCGCTGTCCCGCGCTCGCCGATGATGGACGCTGTGCGATCCATCTGAACGGCAAGCCGGTCACGTGTGAAGTCGTGCCGCTCGATCCGCTCGTGCCGGATACGCTGCAACATCTCGTGCTGGCCGGCCGCAATCAGAGTGCCTCGTACCTGGGCGCCGACTGCATTCAGGAAGGTGAACGCGCGGACGCCGCACTAATGACCGCGGAAGGCGAGATAAAAGACGCGAATGCGAGGAACGCTTTGGCGCGTCGCCGCCGCGCGCTCGAAAAAGAACGTGAGGTGTGGGGCCGTGCCGTATTCGAATCGCTGCGCAAAGATCTGTTCGACTCGCCCGCCGCGTTGGCGCGTATTCCGCCGGGCGGCTTTCTGACGATCTCGATCGTGCCGGCGCTGTTGGCCGTGGCCAGTACTTCCGCGCGCTGTCGCCAGTTGTGTCTCGACTATATCGACAGCCAACTCGCGTTGATCGACCGCAGTATTAAGCAAGCGCTTTTGCGCCGCCGACTGGACGATCGTCCGGTGACTCAGGAATTGCGCGGATTCGCTCATGCGTATCAACGTGCACAAACGCTTCTTGGCACACCACTCCCTGCCATGGAAGTGGAAAGCGGCACTCCCTCTTCTCTATCACCTATCGAAGCCTATCTCTCTGGCGCAGATCGGTAATCAAAAGAACCGTCAGAGTTGCGTATCCAGCAGCGGCACGAACTTTTCGATCAGCTTTTCCGTAAAGGGCCGGTGCATCCATGCTTCGAGCGTAACCTGCTGCGACTTCTTTAGATCCTCGGCAAAAACGGCGGTTTGTTGCTTCGCGAAGTCGCGGTCGTAGATGTTCAGATTCGCTTCGTCGTTGAGCTTGAACGAACGATTGTCGAAATTGGTCGAGCCGACCGAAACCAGGTATTCGTCCACCACCAGCAATTTGCAGTGAAACATGGTCGGCTGATACTCGTACATTTCCACGCCCGCTCTGAGCAGATCGCCCCAGCACGCGCGCGACGCTTCGCGCACGGTATGCGTGTCGATCCGTTTGCCGGGCATGATGATCTGCACTTTCACGCCGCGTTTCGCCGCCTCGACAATCGCGTTGATGGTCAGCTTGTCGGGAACGAAATAGGCACTCGCCAGATGAATGGAGTGCGTGGCTGCCGTGATCGCCATCAGATACATTAACTGCATGTCGTCGCTGCCGCCCGAGGGCGAACTGCTGAACATATGCGCGAGGCCGTCGCCCATTGACTCGACATCGGGAAAATAGCCGGGACCGTGCAGCACATTGCCGGTTGCCTTGACCCAGTTGTCCATGAATACGGCCTGCATATGGCCGACCACCGGACCCGCCACGCGGAAATGCGTATCGCGCCAATGCTTTTCATTCTGTGCGTGGCCGGTCCACTCCGGCGCAATACCCACACCACCCGTAAAGCCGATATGCCCGTCGATCACCAGCAGTTTGCGGTGCGTGCGATCGTTCATGCGGCCAAGGCCGGTCCAATGGGGCTTGTGATACTGAATCACTTCCGCGCCGGCATCGCGAAGCAGATCCAAATAGCGCTTATCCATTTTCGACGAGCCGACCCAGTCGAGCAGCACGTGCACCGCGATGCCTTCGCGCGCTTTATCCGCGAGTGCCTGCGCAATCTGCTCGCCAATCTCGCCGGACCAATAGATGAAAGTTTCAAACGTGATCGTTTGCCGTGCGGAACGGATGCCTTCCAGCATCGAAGGAAAAATGTGGTCGCCGTTCAGCAGCATCTCGAAGCGATTGCCCGAGATGACCGGCGGCCCGAGCAGCAAACCCATCGAGCGAAGGAATTGCGGATCGTCGCTCGCATAAAGGCGTTCGATCTTATGTTCGATCTTCTTCTCGCCGCTCGATAAATTGGCAATCACCAAGATGATGACGAGCGTGACGAAGGCGGTAATGGAAATCGTCAGCATGCGTGGCCTCGATGCTAATCGGCGGGACGCGTCGGATGCGCGTCCTGCGGTTTGACGAAGACTCCGGGCCTCAGCCCCGGCTGTTACGACGAACGCAGGACGCATTGCGCGTGCCCGTTGCAGGCCCGCACCTTGCTACTCAACCTCATTACCTGACCAGCGAGAACGCTTCCCGGATGGCTATTTCACCCGCGCCATAGACACCGACTACCGTATAGTCCGACGCTACGCATTCGAAGGTGGACTGCTGAAACGTGATGACAAAATGGCGCAGCGCGGGTCCCGTCGATGCGACCGCCGCAAGCTCGGCGGCAAGCGACGAATTCATGACTTCATGAACCGAGTAGCTAGTGAGACCCTGCGAGGCGAGCGGATGGATCTCAAGATCGCCGTCGCCGGGCGGACCCAGGCGATGAAATACCGTGTCCGGAAATAGCACGGCGCAAAATGGGTCGTCGTCGGGATCGAATGGTCCGAACCGTTCAAAGTCGGATTCCGCAATCGGATAAGAGAGAATGACCCGGCGGTCACTCGCGACGATGAAGGGTTCGCCGGCATCTTCTGCCGGATGAGGAACGGAGTCCAGCAGGACGACCTGGTCTTCCTGCTGGGGTGTTTCAAGCGTACTGGTCATCTACTTCACGACTCGGTTACGCTCATGCACCGGCTGACGCCGGCGCGGCTTGCGGTGTGGCCGCGACAGTCGCCGCGACGGCTTTTTTGGCTGCGGTCTTGCGCACAGGTGCTTTCCTGGCTGCTTTAGTCGCGGCGCTCTTCTTCGCGGCCGGCTTTGCGGCGCCTTTCTTTGCCGCTACTTTCCTGGTGGCCGCCGTGGCTTTCTTTGCAACTGTCTTTTTGGCCGCGCCGGCTTTCTTTGCCACGACTTTTCGGGCTGCGGCTTTCTTGCTCACTACGCCGCTGGTTGCCGCCGACTTCACTTTGCCGGCCTTCTTTGCGGCTTTGTGACCAGCATCCGCAACGCTTGCCGAAGCGCTATCGATCAGGAATCTGGTGCGGTCCTTTACCGTGGCGAGCCATGCCGGCGCCGGGCCGCGGCCGCTCCAGGTCGCGCCGGTTTTCGGATTGATGTACTTGGGCGGTTGCGCGCCTTTCGGCTGACCTTTGCTGCCTTTCGCATGGGTGACAGCCGCCTTGGCCGCCGACTTCAGTTCGCTCGCGCCTTCGACCAGGAACTGTGTGCGGTCTTTCACGCCGGCAATCCAACCCGGCGCGCGGCCATGACCCGTCCAGGTCGCACCGGTTTTATGGTCGCGGTACTTTGCTATTGCCTTACCGGAGCTGCCGGCTTTCACCTTGCCATTGCCATTCAGGCCTCTCGCGGCGCGCCGGGCTTTTGCCTGGGCTTCGATATCCGCGGTAGTCAGGCCATGTTTGAGCATCAGGTCACGAATCTGGTCGACCGCGACTTGCGCTTTCCTGGCAATAAGGACGTCAGCTTGCGCCTGAAGCTTTTTAAGCTTTGCTTGGATTTGCTCTAACGTGGGCATTTGATTGCTCCTTATGTGGTAATCGATCGAACTATGCCACGAATGACGCGAGAAAGGCAGATCGGCGTGGCTATAAAAACACGAGTCGGAGTCGATCATGCATCCGGTGGAGTACGAACTTTTTGGGTTCTTTACTCCGTTGCCGCACTTTTTCTGTCTTTTCCTTTGCCACTCCCCCTTCTCTTCTATTGTCTTTCCAATTGTTGGGCCGGCGATCACATCGGCGTAAACACGACGGCCTGACGGTCGGCGATATACCGCACACTGCGCATGAACCGGTACTGCTGGTCATCCGCGGTAATGCGGTTGAGGCCCATCCGGGTCAACGACAGCATCTCGTCAGCCTGACAGGCGGCCACCACACCATGCTCGGTCAATTCCTCCAATGCGCCGGACGGGTCGCCGACATAAACACTGCGCACATGCGTGCCGACTCGCATCAGGACCACGCTTTCGCCTTCGTCGAGCGCCAGTTCGAGATAGCCGGCAAGCGCTCGTAAGGACTCCGGCGTCGACGCCCGGGACTGATAGATCGCAGCATTCGATGGTGTCATTTTCGTTTCCCCGTCACACGCATCAAGAAAGGCAGCCGCTGTGCATCGCGGCATTAGTCGCTTCTACTATAGGCAAGCATTCGAAGATTCAAAGGACAGCAGTACATTTTTTATTGCTTTCGTACGTTTGCGCCGGTCATTTTTTATAAAAACACTTTTTGCCTGCCAGGAAATCCAGGTTTCCCGAGATGCAACGCGCTAGCCCGAACCTCCGTAACCCCGCGTTACCAATCTCGCAGCGCTGTTTCACCTGTGTCCGGACCACCCTCCTACACTCCGAACCGTAACTCGACGCAAAGCTCTGGAAAGCTCGCAAGGGCGAACCTGAGGCAATCGGAAGCATCGCACTTCGATATGCAAGGAGAAGGCAAATGAACAAGAAGATTATCGGCGCGGCATTGGGTCTGGCAGTACTGGCGGCATCGTCGGCGGCCTCGGCGCACGTGGATGTGGCCGTCGGAGTCGGCATTCCAGTCGGCGTGGTTGCAGCGCCGCCGCCTGTTTATGTCGCGCGCGATCCGGCGGTGGTCCCGGTTGCCTATGGCGGTGACGGCGACTGGCGCGCACGCGAGTGGCGCGAGCGCCGTGAATGGCGGGAACGCGAATGGCGCCGTGAGCATTGGCGCGAACACGAATGGCGTGAACGGCACTGGGGCGGCTATTGAAATGACGCCGAATAGCGCCACGTTAGAACACCTCAATTGAACGGGTACTTTTCAGATGAAAGCGGGTTACATCAAAACCGCCCTCGCGGCGGTCGCACTCACTTCAGCAGCGGTCGGCACGGCAAACGCGGCCGGCTGCATGAAGGGAGCGGTCGTAGGCGGAGTGGCGGGTCACTATGCCGGACACCACGCGGTGGTCGGCGCGGTCGGCGGCTGTCTGGTGGGGCGGCATATGGCCAAAAAACATGCGGAAGAACAGGCCGCGCAACGTCAGCAAGCCAGAGTGGAATAACCGGGGTTCGGGGCGCTGGCGCCCCGTTCAGGCGATTCGCAATCCGTGCGTCGGCAGAATCTCCTGCGTGGTCACGAAGCGGTGCTGCTTGACCGCGTCGTGAAATAGCCGGTAATCGCTTTTCTCAAAGGCGTCCGTCCATACCGGCTTGTCTCCGGTGTCGTCGTCGAACTTCAAACCGGTGGCCAGGAACTTCCAGGAGCCGGGACCTTTAGGCACGTATTCCGGAATCGACTCTTTCAAACCCGGAATACCGCCGGCCTTCACGACGCGGCAAATGTGCCGCAAGCGATCGTTGTCGTCCTCGAGCCGGTTCGTATTGAGCAGGTTCGTGAGCACGTCTCTCACATCGTCCGGCATGCCGGGCAGGTTCTCGAAATCTTGCCGCCCCGCCAGATAGGCGCGCACCGCGCGGCATGCCATCTCGGCCGCTTGCACGAATTCCGGCAGATTGTGTCGTTGGACGAACTCGTTTCTACCGTCGATGTAATGCCATTTTGCCCACGGCTGGTCAGGATAGTGCAAGGCAGCGCCATGACCGACCGGCAACGCAACGGTCAGCACATCCTCTTCGATGTGCTCGATCAGGTGCTCGCTGGCGAGCCTGAGTTTGGCGAACCAGCCTTTGCGCGTACAGTCCTGGGCCTCCAGCAGATGAACCCGATTCCATGGACTTTCGATGCCGGCGAAGCCCTGATGCGCCCATGTATCGACATAGGTGTGAAGCGTCACGCCCAGCCGATGCAATCCTGTCTCGGTGTCCCGGCGCAGGATCGCGCGCCGCACCACCTCGCGCGCGACCGCGCTATTCGGGCGGCACACGGCCTTTTCGTGCAACGTCGAACCAACGGCGGCCGGCAGAAAATGAAAGGGCGTCCACACCAGCCGGTTTTTGTCGTCCTCCGTGGTGGCGTAGTCGAATAACTTGTGCGCGGTGGCAAAGCGTTCGAACGTCTCGCCGCCCTTGAAGCGCAAAATGCCCGCGGTCGTCGCATCGTCCACGTATTGGCAGGCATGCGCCACGGTGATCGCGTCGCCGGCCGGCATGCCGGCCACGCGGGCGGCAATATAGACGACACCATAATGAAAGTCGATATTCATGGCAGGCGCTCCTGACGCGCGACGAATGACGACGGGGGATTCTGGACTGCGCGGCGAGGTGGATGCCGCGTCGGCGCGTGAGTAGATAGTAGACGACCGAACGCGCCGGGACTTTAAAAAACCGCACGCCGCCCTGCTTCATGCGGAGTCCGGCCCATACACGCCGCTCCACTAAGTAGACTTGTGACAATCGGGCGCTGCATTTACCCGTTTTTATTATTTGCACTGTCCGGCGGCTCAGCTATGCTGTGCCATTGGAAACTATTCGTAATGCGAAAGGGCATAACCGGGCCGCACCACTCTCCAGTCCAAACCTTCGGGCAGTACACGCTAACTCAAAGGATAAATCCTGTGAAACTCGACAATTGGAAAGAAGGCGCAAGTCCGGAACGGCGCAAGCTGCTACGCAGCAAGCTTCACGTCCTGCTGGCCACGATCGGCACGCTGGCGTCCGTGGTCGGGATCTGCGTGGCCATTAACGGCGGACTGGAATTCAATCGCACCAAAGTTTTCATCGGCGTCGGCATTACTGTCGTCTCCACCATCATTTATATCTCGATGCTGTTCGCGCCATCCGAGTGAATCCGGCCTTCTCCCGTTGCGCAAAGGCGCCGCCATCCAGTCGGCGGTTACGACAGGTGGGTAATTTTCAGGCGGCTATTCCAACGCGAGTTCAGGTATTCGAGTGCGAGCCGCCGGTGGCAGTGGTGTGGTAAATGTTCACTGCAAAGCAGGCAGGCCGAGCGGAATAGATCGACGTCCAGATTGCTTTCCACCCGGCGCTTTGCGATCAACTCGACGTAAGCCGCCGAGAAATCGTCCCACGTCAGTTCTTTGGCCTTGTAGCGCTTGAACAAATCGGGCTCCGGAGCCAGGTCGGGCATTTCCTCGTAAGCAGCGCCGCACAACTTGTCGAGAAAGAAAGGCAGATCCTGTTTTTTCGCGAAGCCGGCAAGTTGCGACGTATTGCTCAGGCGGATGTCGAGTACCGTCCGCACCTGTGCGTTTTTCAGCAAATCGAAAAATTCCTGGGCCGTCTTGCCGGTAAATCCGATGGTGGCCACCTGCACGGCATTGGTTTCACGTTTCATCTCGGGAGTACCTCGCAGCGGGCAGACGCAGTGCCCGGAAAAAGAAAAGCCCCGCTGCGATATCCGGAGCGGGGCTCAGTCTCAATTCACGTCGCGCTGGTTTACTTGACGATACCGACCAGTTCGACTTCGAAGGTCAGGTCGCTGTTCGGCGGAATCACGCCGACGCCGCGATCGCCGTAAGCGGTCGCTGCCGGGCAGGTCAGTTTGGCCTTGCCGCCCACCTTCATCTTCTGCACGCCTTGCGTCCAGCACGGAATCACGCGATTCAGCGGGAACGTGGCCGGGCCGCCGTGTTTCGCCGAGCTATCGAACTCGGTACCGTTGGCGAGCGTGCCGCGGTAGTTGACCTTCACGACATCTTCTGCGGCCGGTTGGGCGCCAGTGCCTTGCGTCAGGTGTTCAACCACGACGCCGGAAGGCAGTTTTTCGGTGGTGGGCGCGGCGGCCATTGCCGTCGAAGACAGAAGAGCTGCTGCGACCAATGCAACGATAGATTTCAAAGCGAGTCTCCAGATGGGTAGTGCGCGTCATTGTAACGGATCGCATGTGACGCACCAGCACTGCTGGCTTGCATGGACGAAGCTGTACTGCGGACGCCGGCTATTACGGCCCGTTCATAAGCGAGGCGGCCCGTTTCACGTTACTGAGCGCGGGCATGATCGCACTGTTCCGAGCGACGCCCGCGTCGCAGCGCAACACTTTGAGCGTGGTGCAGCCTGTTGCTTCGAATTGACTTACGGCGAGCGTTTTTAGTCAGTCCAGACTTTGTACCGCGTAGGCTCCCGTCGTCGCCTCGCCGCGCGCGTTGAAGTCCGCGAGCACCGTCTCGCGTTCGCGGACATCGGCCAGCACGGCCGGATCGAGTAGTGCGGTAATCACTTGTTCGCGCTCGCGGCTCGCTTCCGCCACCACGTCGCCAGACGGGCTCCAGATTGCGCTCGCACCGCACGTGGCCCAACCGCCGGTCGTGCCGATGTGATTCGACAACAACGCGTACACGGTGTTGTCGAATGCCCGCGCGGGAAACCAGATGCGCGACTGGTGGTAGCCGGTCTTCACGCTGAAGAGCGCGCTCACCAGATACGCGTGCGCGCCGTTGACCGCCGCAAGACGCGCGTGCTCCGGAAAGGCGGAGTCGTAGCACACGCCGAGCGCGAGACGCCATCCGTCGATTTCAAGCATGCGGCCTTGCGTGCCCGGCCGATAGATCTTTGCTTCGCTGCTGTACAGGTATTGCTTGTGATACGGATCGAGTCGCTCGCCGGAACGGCTGAACACCAGCGAAGAAATATGCAAGCCGCCCTCGCCGCGCGTCGCCGCGCCGACGATCACGGCAATCTCGCGCTGCCGGCAAATGTTCCGAATCGGTTCGAGGCGTGCGTCGTTTGCGTCGAACGCGTATTTCGCGGGGTCGCCGGCGATCAGGCCGGGTTCGTAGCCGCTCAGGAATTTCTCGGGAAAAACCACCAGTTTTGCACCGGCGTTTGCGGCCAGAGCGGTCAATTCGACCGTTCTGGCGATGTTGGCCGTGACGTCACCGGAGACCGGTTGAGCTTGCGCAGCCGCGATTCGCAATGAAGTTTGCGGCAGCAATGCCTGTGTGTGATTCAACGCGCACTCCGTGATGAATGAACCGTTGCGATGCGCCCGCCTACGTTCAACCCCGGATATAGGCGGGCAACGCCTCGGCATTTAAACACGAGCAGCACGCCGCGTGTAAGTGCGAAGATGCGTGGTGAACCACCTGTGCGGTTTGGCGGTCGACATAGAAGACCCCCTCCTTCGAGTTGTTCGCCGACACGCGAATCCGATGCTAAAGAGCGCTTTTCGATGACCGAGCCGGCTGATTCCGACGAGACCACGGCCCCGGCGCCGTCTGCTCTTCCGGAGCGGCGCCGCGCGCCCCGGCCGCGCCGGATTCCGCGCAGCCGCGAGCAACAGGCGCGGCTCGACGCGCGTGAGCCGGCGTTCGAGCCGCTGCCTTTTTCCATCGACGAAACCGCTGCACAACGCCCCTTTGCCGTAAAACTCGCCGAGTGGTTCGACGCGCGCCGTTGGCAGCCATTCGAGTTTCAACGCGAGGTCTGGCAGGAAATCGGCCGTGGCGCGAGCGGTTTGCTGCACGCCACGACCGGCGCAGGTAAAACATGGGCGGTATGGTTCGGCGCACTGGCCGCTTTTGCCGCCCTGCCAACCACGCGCAAACGCACGCCCCGCACACAGCCGGAGCCGCTCACCGTGCTGTGGATCACACCGATGCGCGCGCTCGCTGCGGACACCGCGCGCGCGTTGCAAAGTTCGGCCGCGGAACTCGCCGTGCCGTGGAGCGTCGGGTTACGCACAGGCGATACGTCGTCGGCCGAGCGCGCGCGGCAGAACCGGCGCATGCCGTCGGCGCTGGTCACGACGCCTGAAAGTCTCTCGCTCATCCTCACTCGCCCGGATGCACGCGACGTGCTCGCGCACGTGCGATTGGTGATCGTCGACGAATGGCACGAGTTGCTCGGCAATAAGCGTGGCACGCAGACGCAACTCGCGCTCGCGCGTCTCGCGCATTGGCGGCCTGAATTGCAGGTATGGGGCTTGTCGGCGACGCTCGGCAATCTGTCCTTCGCCGCCGATGTCTTGCTCGCGCCCGTGAAGACGCCACGCGTGAGCGTGCATGGCGCGCTGCCGAAAGCACTGATCGTCGATACGGTGATTCCCGAGACCATCGAGCGGTTTCCGTGGGGCGGCCATGTGGGCATGCGCCAGGTCGGCGCAGTGGCCGAAGCGATCGGCGAGGCTCAAACGTCGCTCGTGTTTACCAATACACGCTCGCAATGCGAGGTCTGGTATCAGGCGCTGCTCGAAGCGCGGCCCGAATGGGCCGGCCTGATCGCGCTGCATCACGGCTCGCTCGATCAGGAAGTGCGCGAATGGGTCGAGCGTGGCCTCAAGAGTGGCTTGTTGAAAGTGGTTGTGTGCACATCGAGCCTCGATCTGGGTGTCGATTTTCTGCCGGTGGAGCGCGTGTTCCAGATCGGCTCGCCCAAAGGCGTCGCGCGTTTGATGCAGCGCGCGGGGCGTTCGGGTCACGCGCCGGGGCGGCCGTCGCGTGTCACGATCGTGCCGACGCATGCGCTCGAACTGGTCGAGGCCGCCGCCGCGCGCGAGGCTGTCGAGAAGCGTCAGATAGAAGGACGCGAGACGCCCGAGAAACCGTTCGACGTGCTGGTGCAGCATCTCGTCACCGTGGCGATCGGCGGCGGTTTCGACGCGCGCGAACTGTACGGCGAGATTCGCAGCACCTACGCCTACCGGCAGCTGACGCAGGCGGAGTTCGACTGGGCGCTCGGCTTCGTCGAAGGCGGAGGAACGGCATTGCGCGCCTATCCTGACTACCATCGCGTGGTACGCGAAAGCGACGGCCTGTACCGCGTGCCGCGAGAGGATCTGGTGCGAAGGCATCGCAACAACATCGGCACGATCGTCGCGAACGGCACTTTGAACGTCGCTTATCTCTCGGGCGGACGGCTCGGCGCGATCGAGGAATCGTTTATTTCGCGGCTGAAACCGGGCGATATTTTTACCTTCGGCGGCCGTGCACTCGAATTGATCCGCGTGCAGGATATGACCGCGTGGGTTCGGCGCGCGACATCATCGCGTGGAGCCATGCCGCAATGGGCGGGCAGCCGCATGCCGCTGTCCTCCGAACTCGCCGACGCCACGCTGACGATGCTCGCACGCGCGGCCGGCGGCATCTACGACGAACCCGAAATGCGTGCCGTGCGGCCGCTGCTCGAATTGCAGCAGAAGTGGTCGGCCTTGCCCGAGCCGGGCGTGCTGGTGGTGGAGTTAGTGAAATCGCGCGAGGGACACCATTTCTTTTGCTATCCGTTTGCCGGGCGCACGGCGCATATCGGTTTGGGCGCATTGCTCGCATGGCGCGTCGCACGCGAAAAGCCCGGCACGTTTTCTATTTCGATGAACGACTACGGCTTTGAATTGCTGTCCGCGCAACCATTCGATTGGGCTGCGCAACTCGAAAGCGGTTTGCTCTCGCCCAAAGAACTGGATCACGACATTCTCGCCAGTCTCAATTCTTCGGAACTCTCGATGCGGCGCTTTCGCGAGATTGCGCGCGTGTCGGGGCTGGTGTTCCAGGGGCATCCAGGGCAGCAGAAAAGCGCGCGGCAATTGCAGGCGTCGAGTGGCCTCTTCTACGAAATCTTTCGCAATCACGATCGCGGCAACCTGTTGCTCAACCAGGCCGACGACGAAGTGCTGCTGCAGGAACTCGACGCCCGCCGCATTCGCATTGCGCTCGAACGCATGAACGCGAGCCGCGTGGTCGTCACGCGACCGAAAAAGCCGACGCCATTTGCGTTTCCGCTGATCGTCGGACGCCTGCGGGAAAAGGTCAGCACGGAGAAACTCGCGGATCGCGTCGAGCGGATGCTCGCCGAACTCGAGAAGGCGGCCCGCACATGAAGCCGGCATCGTTGCCGGTGGAGATCGCCGGGCATGCTCTTGTGCTGTCGAGCTTGCGCGCGATGTTCGATCCGGCGCTGCGCTGTCTGTTCGTCGCCGATGCGCATTTCGGCAAGGACGCGGTGTTTCGCGCACGCGGCATTCCGGTGCCGATCGGCTCGACCGCCGACAACCTGATGCGCCTGGATATTCTGATCGCCGAGTTCGAACCGGCCATGCTGGTGTTTCTCGGCGACCTGCTGCATGCGCGCGAGTCGCATGCCAGCGAGACGCTCGACGCATTGCATGTCTGGCGCGCGCGGCATGCGGGGCTGCGGGTTGTGTTGGTCGAGGGCAATCACGACCGGCATGCGGGCGCGCTGCCGGCGACGCTCGACGTCGAGTATGTGCAGGAGCCTTGGCGTGTGGGGCCGTGGGCGTTGTGTCATCACCCGCAGCGGGTGGAAGGTGCGTATGCGCTCGCGGGACATATGCACCCGGTGTATCGGATTGCGACGCGCAACGATTCGGTACGGGTTCCGTGTTTCCGGTTTGGGACGGCGTGTGGGGTGTTGCCTGCGTTCGGGAGTTTTACTGGAGGCGCGCGTGAGGATGGTCGCGTGGCCGGGGAGAAGGTTTTCCTGGTGGTGCAGGAGAAGGTGATTGAAGTGGTGTGATGCGGGACTTCGTTCTGATCTCTTGAGCAACTGGTTCGTGGAGGTTGAGGGTGGGAGCGAGCGGACGGGGGTCGTTCGCTCGCTCCGTTTGGCATCGGTAGGGAGGCCGGTCTCCCGGCCTCCGTGCGATGAAGGAGCGTCGCTCCGTTAGTGGTTGCCGCCGCCGTGGCCTCCTCCTCCGCCGCCTCCGCCGTAGCCGCCACCGTGGCCGCCAAAGCCGCCACCGAAGCCGCCGCGGCCTGAGCCGAAGCCGCCGCCGAAGCCGCCGCCGTGGCCTTGGCCTCCGTTGCCGGAGCCTGGGCCGTTACCGCCGCGGCCGTGGCCGCCGTTGCCGGGGCCGCCTGCGCCGGGACCGCCATTGCCCGGGCCACCTGCGCCGGGACCGCCATTGCCGGGGCCGCCTGCGCCAGGACCGCCGTTGCCGGGGCCGCCTGCGCCGGGACCGCCGTTGCCGGGGCCGCCTGCGCCAGGACCGCCGTTGCCGGGGCCACCTGCACCAGGACCGCTTCCGCCCTTGCCGCCGTTGCCGGGACCGCCGTTACCCGGGCCGCCTGCACCAGGACCGCCATTGCCGGGGCCACCTGCGCCAGGACCGCTTCCGCCCTTGCCGCCGTTGCCGGAGCCACCATTACCCGGGCCGCCTGCACCAGGACCGCCATTGCCCGGGCCACCTGCGCCAGGACCGCCTCCGCCCTTGCCGCCGTTGCCCGGCCCGCCTGCGCCAGGACCACCATTGCCCGGGCCACCTGCGCCAGGACCGCCATTGCCAGCGCCGCCTCCGCCAGGACCGCCTCCGCCCTTGCCGCCGTTGCCGGAACCGCCGTTACCCGGGCCGCCTGCGCCAGCACCGCCGTTGCCCGAACCACCTGCGCCCGGGCCACCATTGCCAGCGCCGCCTCCGCCAGGACCGCTTCCGCCTTTGCCGCCGTTGCCGGAACCGCCGTTACCCGGGCCGCCCGCGCCAGCACCGCCGTTACCCGGGCCGCCTGCGCCAGGACCGCCGTTGCCCGAGCCGCCCGCGCCAGGACCGCCATTGCCGGAGCCGCCATTGCCCGGGCCGCCTGCGCCAGGACCGCCATTGCCCGAGCCACCTGCGCCAGGACCGCTTCCGCCTTTGCCGCCGTCTCCGTGACCACCACTGCCGGGACCGCCCGCGCCAGGACCGTTTCCGCCATTGCCGCCGTCGCCGTGGCCGCCTTCTCCATGGCCACCATTGCCCGAGCCGCCTGTGCCGGGACCATTTCCGCCCTTGCCGCCGTCGCCCTTGCCGCCGTCACCATGACCACTGTCGCCGTGACCGCTAGCGCCATGACCGCCGTCGCCGTGACCACCATCGCCATGGCCACCATCGCCGTGAGCGCCGTCGCCGTGACCACCGTCACCATGGCTACCATCGCCATGACCACCGTCACCGTGACCACCGTCGCCGTGGCCGCCGTCGCCATGACCACCGTCACCATGGCCGCCATCGCCATGACCGCCGTCACCATGACCGCTACCACCATGACCACCATCGCCATGTCCACCGTCACCATGACCGCCGTCGCCATGACCGCTACCACCATGACCGCCATCACCATGGCCACCATCGCCATGACCGCCATCACCATGGCCACCATCGCCATGACCGCCATCGCCGTGGCCGCCGTCGCCATGGCCGCCATCGCCATGACCGCCGTCACCATGACCGCTACCACCATGACCGCTACCACCATGACCGCCATCACCATGACCACCATCGCCATGACCACCATCACCATGGCCACCATCGCCATGACCGCCGTCACCATGATGGCCACCATCGCCATGATGACCACCATCACCATCACCATCGCCATGACCGTGATGACCGCCGTGACCATGATGGCCACCATGGCCATGACCATGACCGCCGCCATCGCCGCCGTCGCCACCGTCACCTCCATCGCCGCCGGTGCCACCGCCATCACCGCCATCACCCCCTGTGCCGGTTCCGCCGCCGCCACTACCCGTACTGCCGGAGCCCAACCCCGACGAGCCGGAGTTAGCCCCACCATTCGCGCCGCTATTGCCCGCGCCCGTCGCCCCCACCGACGAAGGCCCGTTGCCGCCGCTGCCCGTAGCCGATACCGACCCACCCGCAGCCGCGGCGATTCCACTTCCACCAGGCATCACGAGGCTACCGATTTCCCGCTTGCACCCAAGCGAGTCCAGACAATCGGCCGGCAAGGCTTGCGCCAACATCATCTTGTTCGAGCTGACCGACGGCGCGGCCGACGCAGCCGGATTCGTTTGCGCACCCGCCATCGCCGCATACAGACTCACAGCAACTGCGAATACCGCCCGGCGCGTCCCCAGCGCCAGCGCGTCCCCGTTTTGCTTTTTCATTTCATTCTCCTAACTATATGCTTTGAGTGACCGGCCCTGGTAACAGGTGAATCTCTGTTCACTGTCAAAGATGAAACCTCAACGCCCAGTCGTCTTTGCCTCGCGTTACGCTAAAACCACATGACGCTCGGCCTCTCTCGCGCGGAAAACCCCGGTCCGATTCAACGTGATTCGAGAGAAGACAACTGGCTGTGCGCGAGCCTGTTTTTTAAAACCGCACAGCTGGGCCTGATGGACGTTGAAGTTATGCGGAGTGCCATTCAGTGACCGTGCGCTACCCCACGCAATGCGATATCACCGCGTTTTTTACGATTAATTGCGCAGCGGAACTGTCAAAGATCGTCAGTTACCGGCCTTATAAAGAGTCGAAGATTCGAGCCTTTAGATACGCAGTCCAAACTATTATTTTTTTACGTTTTCCTTAATCCGCTTGATCAGATGAATCAAGCCGATGCGCTCGAATGCTTCATATACGTGTGCATGCGAACACAAAAAGGAAACTGCCCATGCGCGAGTGAGGGCAATCACACAGACGGCACAACTCGGACTATTTACTCTGCACCATAATCACCTCCGTACTTCGGCACGGCGCAAAGACGTCGAGCGAACAGAAGCATTTCATCATCGGATCGACTACCCTTCCTCGCCATATAAAACTTGTGGCACGCACCGCATTCCAATTGCCGCGCGAATCCACCACCAATTCCTTTTTGAATTCGTTCGCGATGTATGCGCCATCGCACGGAGCGAGCGCGAATCCTGAATCGAGCGACAATACGAGCATCGCAATTTCATCGACAACAGGAGAACCGATGCTTCTATCCGAACAATGGGTGCTGGTCACGGGCGGCGCTCGCGGACTCGGTGCGGCGATCACGCGCGCGCTGGTGCGCGAAGGCGCGAGCGTGGTCGTGAACTACCGCAACAGCGAAACAGCGGCTCTCGCGTTGAAAGAGGAATTGGGCGATCGTGTGCTGCCGCTTCGGGCGAACGTCACGGACGCGGCCGCCGTCACGCGCCTGTTTGAAAAAGCACAGGTGCAAACCGGGCAACCCATCGTGTCGGTAGTGAACAACGCGCTGGCCGACTTCCAGTTCGACGGCGACGCTCGCCCGAAAATCGACTCCATCGACTGGGCGCGTTTCCAGCAGCAACTCGACGGCTCGCTTAAAGGCGCGCTCAATACGATTCAGGCGGCGGTCGCCGGCATGCGTTCGCGAGGGTTCGGCCGCATCGTCAACGTGGGCACCAATCTGTTTCAGAACCCCGTGGTTCCCTATCACGACTACACCGCGGCCAAAGCGGCGCTGTTGTCGATCACGCGCACCGCCGCCCACGATCTCGGTCCGGACGGCATCACGGTGAACATGGTGTCCGGCGGACTGCTGCGCACCACCGACGCAAGCGCGGCCACGCCGGAATTCGTCTTCGACCTGATCGCGAGCTCCACGCCGGTGCGCCGCGTCACGACACCGGAAGAGTTCGCGGATGCCGTTCTGTTCTTCCTGTCGCCGTGGTCACGCGCGGTGACCGGCCAGAACCTGATCGTCGACGGCGGCCTCGTGAAGGGCTGAGCGGTTCGCTCACCATTCGTGCGCCTCCCATTCGCGCGAGCCAAACCAGGAAGTGTCGCTGCGCACCCACCACGCCGCGGCACAACCAACACTTCCTGTCAGCATCTTTTTCCGAAGCATTTCCACCATCCGCGGCGCCGGGATGGGCTAGCGCCACCGCCAAGGCCCGCGGACGCTTGCCGCGCGAGCTCCTGCGCACAATCGGTAAAGAACGCGGGTTTACCTTTGTTTGACTTCAGGAGGCAGACTCGTTTACTGGACGCAAAACAAGCTTTCAGAACACTTCCGATTTGCTTTGGTCAGCTGAATAGTGTTCTGCAAATCTCCACCACTATCTCAGGAGTTTGAGCCATGGTTAATGTGTCCAGCAGCGCCGTCGACGAATTGAAAACCGCCATGCGGGGCCAGGTTCTGCTGCCCGGCGACGCGAGCTTCGATGAAGCCCGCAGCATCTGGAACGCGATGATCGACCGGCGTCCGGCGATCATCCTGCGTTGCGCAGGCGTAGCCGACGTGCGCCGCGGCGTGGCGTTCGCGCGCGACAACGGCCTGCCGCTCGCAATTCGCGGCGGCGGCCACAACATCGGCGGCAGCGCATTGTGCAACGACGGCGTCGTGCTCGACCTGTCGCAGATGAAATCGGTGCGCATCGATCCCGCGGCCCGTCGCGCGTATGTCGAACCGGGCGCGACGCTGCGCGATTTCGATCATGAAGCGCAGGCCTTCGGACTCGCCACGCCGCTCGGCATCAACTCCACCACCGGCGTCGCGGGCCTGACGCTCGGCGGCGGCTTCGGCTGGCTGAGCCGTAGATACGGCATGACCGTGGACAATCTGGTGTCAGCCGACGTCGTCACCGCCGAGGGCGAACTGGTCCACGCGAGCGCCGATTCGCACGAAGATCTGTTCTGGGCCATTCGCGGCGGCGGCGGCAATTTCGGCGTCGTCACGCGATTCGAGTTCGCCCTGCATCCGGTCGGACCACTGGTGTACGGCGGCCTCGTGGTCCTGCCGATCGACCAGGCGAGGGACGCCCTGCTCAAATACCGCGCCGCTAACGCCGGCATGCCGCAGGAACTGAGCGTGTGGGCCGTGCTGCGACTCGCGCCGCCGTTGCCCTTTCTGCCACCCGAAGTACACGGCAAGCCGGTGATCGTCTTCGCGATGTGCTATACCGGCGACGTCGAAAGCGGTCCGGCCGCGGTGGAATTCGTGCGCGCCTTTGGAACGCCGCTCGGCGAACATCTCGGCCCAATGCCGTTTGTCATGTGGCAACAGGCGTTCGACCCGCTGCTCACGCCGGGCGCGCGCAACTACTGGAAATCGCACAATCTCGACGAGATTCCGGACGGCCTCATCGACGCGCTGCTCGCCGCGATCGACAATCTGCCGTCGCCGCAATGCGAGATTTTCTTCGGACAGATCGGCGAGCAGACCCAGCGCGTTCCAGTCGAAGCCACTGCCTATTCGAGCCGCGACACGCTGTACGCGATGAACGTGCACGGCCGCTGGGACGATGCGAGCGACGACGAGCGCTGTGTCCGCTGGGCCCGCGCATTTTTCGATGCAGCGGCGCCGTTCGCGCTCGGCAGCGTCTACGTCAACTTCATGACGGAGGAGGAAGGTGGACGCGTCGCAGATGCGTACGGGCCGAATTACGAACGCCTCGTCGGTGTAAAAAACCGCTACGATCCACGCAACCTGTTCCGTCACAACCAGAACATCCGGCCGTCGGCGTAGTCATAGACAGGCGGGGAACGGGCGCCGGGATCTTGCGCCTTGTCCTCGCTAACGCGTGCCAGGGCTGCCGTGAACACGCGCGCGGCGGGGCCGGGCACGCAAAGTGCTGGTTAGCAATTGACGTACGGGCGTGCCGGCGTCACGGCCCTACCGCTTCCTTGGAAACGAAAAACGCCACTTCATAACGTCAATAACGCAAAAGGAAAACAATCATGCGCAGACGACAATTCATCATGACCACCAGCGCCGCGCTCGCCACTGCAGGTTTCGGCCTCGCGGGCTGCACGACGACGTCGCCGTCCTCGAGCGCATCGCCTTCGGCCAACGCCGGCAAGCGTGACAGCATCAACGCGGGAGTCGATTCCACGCTGTCGCGTCTCTACGAGAACGTCGCCGGCTCGCGTGAACTGGTGGCCAAAGCACGCGGCATTCTGGTGTTCCCGAACGTCATCTCGGCGGGCTTCTGGGTCGGCGGCCAGTACGGCGAAGGCGCGCTGCGCGTGGCCGGCCGCACGACCGGTTACTACAGCACCGTCGCGGGCTCGTTCGGTTTGCAGATCGGCGCGCAGTCGAAGGCCCTCATATTCCTGTTCATGACGCAAGATGCACTCGACAAATTCACCAGCAGCCAAGGCTGGGCTGCCGGCGCGGATGCCACCGTCGCCTTGCTGAAGATCGGCGCGAACGGCGCGGTCGACACGTCGACCGCCACGAGTCCGGTCGAAGCCTTTGTGCTGACGAACGGCGGCCTGATGGCCGGCATATCGCTCGAGGGCACCAAGGTCTCGCGTCTGATGATTTGAGTATTTGAGTCTGAACGCACACGCGCATTGCCACGCAGCCGCCTCGTCGGTTGCGTGGCACCTCCGCCTAGCATGGCCCGGCGCGGAAGCTGCCAGTGCGTTGCCCGCCTCCCGGTCACCCTGACCGCAGTGCTGTAAAATCCACGCTTTTTGCAATCTTGCCCGGCCACCGCTGCGCCCCAGGCCGGGACACTCATCTGTCCGCATACGCGCGTCTCGCATGCATACGCGCCGTTTGCCCGGACTTCCCACCTCGCAGAAGATGAACACCGCTCGTCCCACTCACGGCTGGCTCGCCACGCTGCCCGGCATCAAAAGCAATGTCCTCGCAGGACTGACCTCGTCGTTCGCGCTGGTGCCGGAATGCAGCGCCTTCGCGCTGGTTGCCCACCTCAATCCGTTGATGGGCCTGTACGGCGCTTTCTTCATCTGCGCCATCACGGCGTTGTTCGGCGGACGGCCCGGCATGATTTCCGGGGCCGCCGGTTCGATGGCGGTGGTCATCGTGGCGCTCGTCGTGCAACACGGTGCGCAATATCTGCTCGCAACAGTGATCCTCAGCGGCATGCTGATGGTGCTATTCGGCGCGCTGCGACTCGGCAAACTGATCCGCATGGTCCCGCATCCGGTGATGCTCGGCTTCGTCAACGGGCTGGCGATCATCATTGCGACGGCGCAGCTCGCGCACTTCAGACAGACCACGCCGCAAGGCGAACAATGGCTGCACGGCAGCGCGCTGCTGATGATGTGCGGACTGGTGGCGCTGACCATGGCGATCGTCTATCTGCTGCCGCGGCTCACGCGCGCGGCGCCGCCCGCGCTGGTGGCGATTGTCGGCGTGGGTCTCTTCACGCAGTTGCTGCATGTGCCGACGCGCACGCTAGGCGACATGGCGCACATTGCGGGCGGCCTGCCGAGTCTGCATATGCCGAGCGTCCCGCTGAATCTCGACACGCTGCATGTGGTGCTGCCCTACGCGGTGCTGATGGCGATCGTCGGTCTGCTGGAAACGCTGCTCACCTTCAATCTGACTGACGAGATCACCGAAACGCGCGGCCAGCCGAACCGCGAATGCCTTGCGCTCGGCGCGGCGAATATCGCCTCGGGTTTGTTCGGCGGCATGGGCGGCTGCGCCATGATCGGCCAGACCATGATCAATCTGAATTCAGGCGGCCGTTCGCGCCTGTCGGGTATCGTCAGCGGCGTGATGATCCTGATGTACATCCTGTTCCTGTCCCCGCTGATCGAGCGCATTCCGCTGGCGGCACTCGTCGGCGTGATGTTCGTGGTCGCGCAGCAAACTTTCGCATGGGGCTCGCTGCGGGTGCTGGGCAAGGTGCCGCGCAACGACGCGCTGGTGATCGTGGCGGTCACCATCATCACCGTGTTCTCCGATCTGGCGATCGCCGTGCTGTGCGGCATCGTGATCGCCGCGCTCAATTTCGCGTGGCAGCACGCTCGTGAAATTCACGCGCATGTCGAAGATCGCGCCGGCGATAAAATCTACGCGCCGCGCGGCACGCTGTTCTTCGCATCGACCACGCGTTTTCACGAGCTTTTCGACCCGGTAAAAGATCCCGAGCGCGTCACGGTCGACTGCCGCGATCTGCTGTTGGCCGATCATTCCGCGCTTGCGGCATTGCAAGGCTTGGTCGAACGTTATCGAAAAGCCGGCAAGGAACTACGTATGAAGAACTTGTCCGAGCGCAACCAGCGTCTGCTGAGCCGCGCCGGAATTGCATTTGCATGACGAATGGCAGCACGGACACCTGAAAGTTGCGCGCGCAACCTGACGAATTTCCAACGCCAATTTGCACCTGGTGCAAACACTGATCGAAGGTAATATTTCCCGAGACCGTTGGTTTTTCGTACTACAGTAGACGTTCCGCGTGCAGTCTTCGGAGGCCACCGTGACAAGACGCGTATCGCTCGACGATGAAACCGAGTTTGCGATCTGGAAACGCAGAAGCGCAGCGGATGCCAGGCAATCGCGCCGCGTTCTAATAGGACATCGTGACAAGGCGATCGGCGAATCGCTGGTGCTGCTGCTTTCGCTGAAGGGCTACGACGCGATCTACGCCGCAGATCTGATCAAGATGCAAAGCTTTCTGAAGTGGTGGAAGCCGCACGCGGTTTTACTCGACACGCGCCTGGACTCCGTTTCCAGCTATGAATTCACGCGCACGGCGCGCGCGGAACGGTCCAATGCCGACGTCCTGATGCTGGCCATGAGCAACGTCTGGCCGCTCGACCCGATCGGCCTGCTGAAAGACGCCGGCTTCGACGGCCATTGCCGGCGCCCCTGTTCGCTCTGGCGCGTGGCGGATATTCTCGAAAACCACTTCGCCCAGGCGTGAGCGGCCGGTCAGCGGCCTTCCGGCAGTGTGAACACGGCAATCGCCGCGCTAAGCTGCCCGGTCTGCGCTTTCAGCACATCCGCTGACGCGCTCGCTTCTTCCACCAACGCTGCGTTCTGCTGGGTCGTCTGATCCATGCTCGCCACCGCGATGTTGACCTGCTCGATGCCCGAGCTTTGCTCCACCGAAGCCGCGCTGATCTCGCCCATGATGTCCGTCACGCGACGCACCGCCTGCACGACTTCCTGCATGGTTTCGCCGGCGCGGCTCACGTACTGCGAGCCGCCTTCGATCTGTGCCGCGGACTCTTCGATCAGCGTCTTGATCTCCTTCGCGGCCGCCGCGCTGCGCTGCGCGAGGCTGCGCACTTCGCCCGCCACCACGGCGAAGCCGCGTCCTTCCTCGCCGGCGCGCGCCGCTTCGACCGCCGCGTTCAAAGCAAGAATGTTGGTCTGAAACGCGATCCCCTCGATCACACCGATGATGTCGCCGATCCGATGCGACGACTGCGAAATGCCGCGCATCGTCTCGACCACCTGGCCGACCACTTCGCCGCCGCGCGCCGCCGTCTCCGATGCGTTATGCGCCAACTGGCTCGCCTGCTTCGCGTTGTCGGCGTTCTGCTTCACGGTCGCGGTGATCTGCTCCATGCTCGACGCGGTTTCGCCGAGCGCGGTGGCCTGCTGCTCGGTACGGCGCGACAGGTCTGCATTGCCGGCGGCGATTTCGTTGGACACCGTCGAGATCAGCGTCGCGCCGCCGCGAATCTGCGCGATCGCCTGCGCGAGGCGCTGCTGCATGCGCTGCATCGCGGCCAGCAGGCTGGTTTCGTCGCCGGCTTTCGTCTCCACCGTCACGTCGAGGTCGCCGTCGGCGATACGCGCGGCGATCTGCGCCGCGTACGCCGGTTCGCCGCCGAGTTGCCGCAAAATGCTGCGCAGAATCACGCCGATCACGAGCGACACCACCAGGCACAGCAGCAACGCGGCGCCCACATACTGGATGAGTGTCGTGTAGAACGCGGCGTCGATATCGTCGGTGAATACGCCGGTGACGATCGCCCAGTCCCACGGCTTGTACAGCCGCACGTAGTTGATCTTCGGCGCCATTTCGTTGGAGCCCGGCTTCAGGAACTGCAAGTGGATGAAGCCTTCGCCTTCTCGCTGGGCGAGATCGGAGCCGTCCTTGAATACGTGGCGGCCTTGCGGGTCGGTGAAGCCGCTCATGTCCTTGCCTTCGAGGTCGGCGCGCACGCCGTGCATCAGCACGCGGGCATGCGCGTCCTCGATCACGAGGTAGCCGCCTGCACCGTCGTAGCGCATGGCGCGCAGATCGGCCATCGCCGTGCGCTGCGCGTCGGCGAGCGGCATGGTGCCCGCGGCGACCAGGCCGTTATAGCGATCGAGCACGCTGTACGCCACGCTGACCACGCTCTTCAGTTCGGCCTGGCGGTCGGCGATCATCGTGTCGCGTGTTTTGAAAGCGCCCCACAGGCCGATTGCCAGAATTCCCATGCACATGACTGCTAGTGCAAGCCAAAGCCGCACCTTCAGGCGAAACCGTTCCATCTCCGTATCCCTTGTACGTGTCGTCGACGCGCCGCCTCGCGGCGGACGCCGCGGCGGTTCATGTCACTCTTTGGATTAACGGCGGAGCGGGGGAAAACTTCAGGCTTTGCCGGTCGGCTTCGGACGCCGGGCCAGGACGTGGGTGTGGCAGGCTCCGGCCGGAGCGCGAACCCGGCTGGCTCTGTTTACTAAGAGACACGCGCGCGGCGGCGCCCTTCGCTTAATCTGATGTCGTGCTTGCGGATCGAGCCGAGCCTCACTCCGCCGGCAGCGTCAGCGACGCAACTTCGCAGCGCGGCCATTGACGCAACACGTCGGGCGCCAGCAACAACTTGGCGGCTCGCACGCCCGCGCCCATGACGATCTGGGTCCGCTCCATAACGGCGGCATCGACGAGAATGCGCCAGTCGTCCGGCAAGCCGAAAACCGTGATGCCGCCGAACTCCATGCCGCTGTGCTCCACCGCCGCTTCCCGCTTGGCGAACGAAAGCCGCTGCGCGCCCAGCGCCGCTTTCACCGCGCCGTTGATGTCGAGCCGCAGCGAACCCAGCGAGACCACCGCCGCGTAATGCTCGGCGCCCTCTTTCTTGTAGCGGATCACGATCGTGTTCGCGCAGTCTTCCAGACCGAAGCCGTAGCGCGCGCTGAATGCGGCGGTATCCGACGCGTCGTCGGTGACGGAGAAAACCGTTACGCCATGCGCCGGCAATTGCTCGACCACATGCGCAGGCAAATGCGCGCCCAGTTGTTCCGCTGCAATGACGTCCAGCCGCTGTACGAGTTCGTGCGAGTGCATAGTGAGCAAAAGTGTAGGAGGATCCCTCGGCATTCTAACGGCACTCCTCTCCCGAGGTGTGCGGCCCGGCACGGAGGCGGCGCGCGCCGGTCGCGCTTGTTATAGTGACAGGCACAAGGTTTGCGAAAGGCTTTGACGCGAAGACCGTGGCCAAGTTGCTTGGACAGTCCGCCCCGGTCCGCACCCGCTACCTCGTCTTGCCCGCGCGGCGCCAGCACCCATTGGGAAACACGACCATGGACATCGACACGCTTTCCGCCGAGAACCTCCAACTGGTGGCCCGTAAGCAGGCCAACTGGGCCATCGGTGCCTTCAAGCAGTTCTCCGAAGACCGCTGCGCTGCGATGGCCGCCAGCATCGCCTTCTATGCCGCGTTCTCGCTCGCGCCCACGCTGGTCATGGTGATCGCCGTGGCCGGCTGGTTCTTCGGCGCCGAAGCCGCGCGCGGCGAGTTGTTCGACCACATTCACGGCTTGCTCGGCGATCAGGCCGCCGCGGGCGTGCAAACCATTGTCGAGAACGCCCATCACAGCGGCAGCGCCGGCGGCGTAGCGGCGATCATTTCGCTCGCGACACTGGTGATCGGCGCTTCGGCCACCTTCTCGTCGCTCAACAGCGCACTCAATATAGTGTGGCCGTACACGGGGCCGCGCTCGTCGAGCGTGATCGCGCTGGTGCGCGTGCGCCTGATCTCGTTCGGGCTGGTGCTGGGCGTCGCGTTCCTGCTGATTGTTTCGCTGGTGCTCGATACGGTCATTATCTTCATCGGCAAATGGCTGTGGGGCGACTCGCCGTATGTCGTGATCGGCAATCTTATGCAACTCGGCGTCGGTCTGCTCGTGCTGGCGTTCGCCTTCGCCGGCTTGCTCAAGTTCCTGCCGGATGCCCGCGTGCGCTGGCGGGATGCGCTCGTCGGCGGGATAGTCGCGGCCGTGCTGTTTTCGGCGGGCAAGAAGCTGTTCGCGCTGTATCTCGCGCACGCCGGCATGGCCACCTCGTTCGGCGCAGCCGGCTCGCTCGCCGTGCTGCTGATGTGGCTGTACTTCTCCGCCGCCGTGCTGCTGCTCGGCGCGGAATTTTCGGCGGCGCGCGGGCGCATGCACGATCCGCGCGGTGGCTGGGGCATGCAGGACGACACGCCGCCCGGCAGCCGCGCCAAGCTCGCCTCGGTTCTGGCGGCATCGACGATGGCGGCGGATGCCGTGCCGCACGCCGACGCGGAACCGGACGGACGCACCGCTTTGGGCGACGCCGCGCTCGCCCCCGCGATGCGCAACGCAAAGGCGGGCGCACTCAGCGGCGCAGCGCCGGTGGGGACTTTCCGGGTGCAATCCAGAAACAGGCCGTCGGCGCGAGCGACGGCGCTCAAGGTCGGCCGTACGGTCGTGCTGGCCGAAGCGCAAGCGACGCGCATCGCGGCCGTCACGCTCATTGAGGCGAGCCGCAAAGCCGTTGCGGCTGATCGCTACGTGAGGCGACATCCGTGGACGTCGGTGCTATTCGCGGCGACCGCTGGGCTCGCCGCGGTGATGGTCGCGCGCCGCAATACCGACGACAGCAACCACTAAACCGTAAGTTGCAACCAGGCCAGTTACCAGGGCTGCACCCGTCAGCCCGGACGGTAGCACCTGCTCACAGCGCCGAAACCCTGTCTAGCCGCGTCGTCAAGCGAATCTGTCTCGATTTTTATGGAAACGCTACAAAACGGGCAGGAAACTTAGACGACTTCATTACAAACTCCATTCAAATCAGTGTCGAAAGTACACGTATTGGAGCAGTCACTGTCAACAAAACAACAATAATGCTGAGTCAATGAATAAATGTTGCGGAAACAGAAATAATCGTTAACGCGCTTTAAATACAAGGCTTTGCGTGGTTTGTCAGTTTTTGGAGACACTCTTTTTTTTCCAGTTCTTGCCAATTGACCCTCTGAGCTATTCTCCTTTCCGCAACAAAGAAACTAATCATCTGCGTGGAGAAATGGATGAAACGAATCGCACTGTCTACCCTCTCGCTGGCGCTGCTCGGCGTCACTGGCGTGGCACATGCTCAAAGCAGCGTAACTCTGTACGGCTTGATCGACGAATCGATCCAGTACGTTCACAACACGGTGGATTCCGCTGGCCAGAACAAGAACCTGGTAGCCATGTTCGCCGGCAACCTTCAAGGTGACCGTTTCGGCTTGAAGGGCACGGAAGACCTGGGCGGTGGCCTGAAGGCAATCTTCCAGTTGGAAAACGGCTTTGACGTGAACAGCGGCAAGCTGGGTCAAGGCGGCCGGATGTTCGGTCGTCAAGCGTTCGTGGGCCTGACGGGCGATCAATGGGGTACGGTCACGCTGGGTCGTCAGTACGACCCGCTGGTCGATCTGGTCCAGCCGCTGACGGCTGACAACTACTTCGGTTCCACCTTCACCACGCCGGGCGACGTCGACAACAACGACAACTCCTCGCGCACGAACAACGCCATCAAGTACACCTCGCCGGTGTGGGGCGGCTTCCAGTTCGAAGGCATGTACGCTCTGGGCGGCGTGGCTGGCGCAACGGGTTCGGGCCAAACGTGGTCGGGTGCGGCAACGTACGCAACGGGTCCGTTCAGCGTCGCTGCCGGTTACTTCCGCGCAGACAACGGCAACACGCTGGCTAGCCGCACGGCGGCAGGCTCGGTGGGCTGGAACGGCAGCACGTCGGACGGCACGTTCGACAACCAGGTCAACGGCGCATACGCCGCGGCCAAGTCGATCGGCATCGCTTCGGTCGCTCTGCAATACGTCGCAGGCCCGTTCACGGCTAACCTGCGCTACAGCAACGCACAGTACAAGCCGGATGCGAATTCGGGCTTCGGTTCGACCGAGAAGTACAACATCGGCGGCGCATACCTGGGTTACCAGGCAACGCCGGCAATGCTGGTTGGCGTGGGCTACATCTACACCAAGGCTAGCGGCGATTCGAGCGCAACGTATCACCAGGTTTCCCTGGGCGGCGACTACAACCTGTCGAAGCGCACGGACATCTACCTGGTTGGCGCATATCAGCACGCAAGCGGCCAGCAACGCACGTCGGCCGGCACGCTGGTCGATGCAGGCGCAGCAATCGGTTCGTATAGCTACAACTCGGCTTCCAGCTCGCAAGAGATGGTCAGCCTGGGCATCCGCCACAAGTTCTAATCGAACTTTGACGGACTGCTGAAGCAACACGCAGTTGAAGACCAGCCACGGGCGAGAAGCCCATGGCTGGTTTTTTTTCGTCCTGAGTTCTTTGCTTCTTCGGGACGACACAAATGAAAAAGGCCGTCAGCAAGCCTGATTCAGGCTGCTGACGACCTTTGGTGTGATACCTCGCGCGCTCGAAGCGCCGGAGCGCTGAAGCAAGCAAGCGCGGATACGCCGCTCAGCCTACTTTCGCTGCGCCTTGCCCCGCTCAGCCTGCGCCAACGTCTGCGCGGGCTTCGCATCGAGTTCATGCTCGATGCCGTCAGCGCCCACCGGCGCGCGATGCAGCACCAGCGCCCGCTCCCGCTGTAACAGCGGCACATTCGGCGATTCCTGCCAGTCCGGATCGGGGATCTCGCCAAACACCTGGCGCAACCGCTCGCCCCAGGTGCGGTGAATCATCTCGAAGTAGGTATTGTCGTGATCGATCGAGACGAAGCGCGTGACGCGCAGCGTGTCCTTTTGATAAACCAGCAGATCGAGCGGCAAGCCGACCGACAGGTTCGAGCGCAGCGTCGAATCCATGGAGATCAGCGCGCACTTGGCGGCTTCGTCGAGCGGGGTGGACGGCGTCAGCACGCGGTCGATGATCGGCTTGCCGTACTTGGCCTCGCCGATCTGGAAATACGGATTCACCGCCGACGCCTCGATGAAATTGCCCGCCGCGTAGATCATGAACAGGCGCGGCCGGTTGCCCGCGATCTGCCCGCCGAGAATGAAGCTGCAATTGAAGTCGACGCCGAATTCCTGCAGCGCCTCCGCCTCGCGCTGATGCACGCAGCGCACCGCGCGGCCGATCACGCGGGCTGCGTCGGCCATGGTAGGCGCGCTCCAGAGCGTGGGCTGGGAAGGATCCGTGGGCTCGGACAACTCGTGCAGCACCGCTTGGGTGAGCGACAGATTGCCCGCGCCCAGCAGCGTGAGCATGCGCTCGCCCGGCAGCTCGAACACCGACATCTTGCGCGCGGTGCTGATGTGATCGACGCCCGCATTGGTGCGCGTGTCCGAGAGGAACACGAGACCGTCGTCGACGGACATCGCTACACAGTAAGTCATAAGGAAAGGTACCCGCAAAAAACAACTGAACGCCGCTATTGTAATGCGGCGCGCATGCGCCTCTATCGTGCTTTGTTCCTGTTTATCGGCCTTTGCGGGCCTGAGCTGAATAGATATGAGGGCTGGCGCGCGCTCGCGCCTCCAGGGCCCGCTCCGCGGACCGCCCTCCTTCTGCGTCTATTGTGACAGCTGCGAGCTGACCGTAACGGACACTTTGAGCTGTTCTTCCAGCCCGCCGATACGCCGGCCGCGCACCGGAGCAGCCGCTTCATAGTCTCGCGCGACGGCGAGGCGGCAGTAGATTTCGCTGGCAAACGCGGCATGCGTGACGTCAATGGAAATCCAGCCCTTGCCTTCGAGCCACACGTCCACCCACGCATGGCTCGCGCCGTGCGTCACCTCGCCGGGTTCGATATAGCCGCTCACGTAGCGCGCCGGGATGCCGCGCGCGCGGCAGCACGCGAGCATTAGATGCGCGTGGTCCTGGCACACGCCGTTGCCGAGCGCGAGCGCCTGAGCGGCCGTGCTGGTGACTTCGGTAATGCCCGGGTTGTACTTCACGCGCTGCAGGATCTGCTCGGACAGCGCGATCAGATTCGCCGAGCTCGTGAGGTTCGGCACGGATTCGGCCAGTTCACGTACCGCGCCATCGGCCTCGGTCAGCCGCGTCGAGCAGGTGAAATGCTCGAGCGGAATCGGGCCGACGGCGTCGGGCAAATGACCGTCGATCAGCGGAATCGTGTCCACTTCACCGGCCACGTGCAGCCGAATCTCGCTATGCGGCTTGTTGATGACCAGCGTGTGCAGCACGTTGCCGTAGGCGTCGAAGGTCGCGTCGAGCTTGCCCGGCGCGTCGATGCTCCAGCGCCGCACGACCTGCGAGGCGCCGCTCGCCGGCGTCAAACGCAATTGCTGGATCGAATAATGGACAGTCGCTTCATAGCGATAGGACGTGTCGTGGCGGATCGTCAGGTACATAAAAGAACTCCGTCAGGCGACTGGCAACATCAGATAGGTACGCGCAACCAGATTGCCCAGCTCGAACACGCGAGCGAGGAACTGTGTCAGATAGGCGTGCAGGCCGGCTTCGAAAATCTGCCGGATGTCGGAGTACACGAGTTCGGCGCGCAGCTTGCCGGCGAACCGTTCGCACTGGTTGGAGCCGGATGTGCGCAGCATCGCCAGATTCACGCAGACGCCTTCGAGCGACGCCAGCAGCGAACGCGGCATCTGCTGATTCAGGATCATCAGTTCGACCACGCGCGCCGGCGTGACGACGTCGCGATACACCTTGCGATAGATCTCCAGCGCCGACACCGAACTCAGAATCGAAGTCCAGTAATAGAAGTCTTCGAGCTGGCGCGCGGCGTCGCGTGAATTCGGTTCGACGTCGGCAAAGCGCACGTCGAGAATCCGCGCGGTGTTGTCGGCGCGTTCGAGGAAGGTGCCCAACTGTGTGAAGAAGAACGCGTCGTCCTGCAGCGCGGTGCCGATCGTCACGCCGCGCGACAGATGCGAGCGGAACTTGACCCATTCGAACAACGCGCCCGGATTGCTCGCGGCCTGGCCGGACGAAGCGCGCTCATTGAATTCGAGCCACGTATCGTTGATGGTTTCCCACCACTCGGTCGTCAGCGTGCCGCGCACGGCGCGGGCATTTTCGCGCGCGGCCTGCAGACACGAATGAATACTCGACGGATTGGTCGCATCGGCCACCATGAAATCGAGCACGTGTTCGCGGGTCGGTTCGTCGTAGCGCTGCGCGAACGCGGTTTCGAGTTCGGAGATGCGCAGCACCGAGCGTTGCGCGCGCGCCTCCTGGTCGGGCGTCTGCGGCAACAGCAGCGCCTTCAGGTTGATATCGAGCATGCGGGCGGTGTTCTCCGCGCGCTCCATGTAGCGGGCCATCCAGAAAAGGTGATCGGCGGTTCGGCTTAGCATGACGGCGTTCCGTATCTGATGACGCGAGGCCTCGTCGAAGTAAAAGGCTCGCGCTGGTTATCCGTGTGCGCCGGTGGCGTGCGAGTCGCGTATCGCGTGCTGCCCCGGCGCGTTGGGTTGCAGGCGCGGTTGCGTGAAGCCTGGGCAACCGCATCGGCAACCGCGTCAGTCGACCATCCACGTATCTTTGGTCCCGCCTCCCTGCGACGAATTGACGACCAGCGATCCCTCCTGCAGGGCCACGCGCGTGAGTCCGCCGGCGACCATCGTGACGGTCTTGCCGGACAGCACGAACGGACGCAAGTCGATATGGCGCGGCGCGATGCCGGCTTCGACGAAGGTCGGACACGCGGAAAGCGCCAGCGTGGGCTGTGCGATGTACCCCGCCGGACGCGCGATCAAGCGCTCACGGAATGCTTCGATTTCGGCTTTCGTCGAAGCCGGTCCGACGAGCATGCCGTAGCCGCCCGCGCCGTGCACTTCCTTCACGACCAGCTCCGGCAAATGCGCGAGCGTGTACGCCAGATCGTCCGGCTTGCGGCACTGGAACGTGGGCACGTTATTGAGGATCGGCTTCTCGCCGAGGTAAAACTCGATCATTTCCGGCACGTACGGGTAGATCGATTTGTCGTCGGCGATGCCGGTGCCCATCGCATTCGCGAGCGCCACGCGGCCGGCGCGATACGCGGTCAGGAGACCCGGCACGCCGAGCGCCGAGTCGTTACGGAACGCGAGCGGATCGAGAAAATCGTCGTCGACGCGGCGGTAGATCACATCGACGCGCTTCGGCCCTTGGGTGGTGCGCATGAACACATAGTTGTCGTCGACGAACAGATCCTTACCTTCCACCAGTTCCACGCCCATCTGCTGCGCGAGGAAGGTGTGCTCGAAATACGCGGAGTTGTACATGCCCGGCGTGAGCACCACCACGACCGGATCGTCGACGCCTTCCGGCGCGACCGAGCGCAGCGTATCGAGCAATAGATCGGGATAATGCGCGACCGGCGCAATGCGGTTCTGCACGAACAGTTCGGGGAAAAGCCGCATCATCATCTTGCGGTTTTCGAGCATATAGGAGACGCCCGACGGCACCCGCAGGTTGTCTTCGAGCACGTAGAACTCGCCTTCGTCGCCCGCGCGCACCACGTCGACGCCGGCGATATGCGCGTAAACACCGAGCGGCACATTCACGCCCTGCATTTCAGGCCGGTATTGCGCGTTGGTATAGACCTGCTCGGCCGGCACGATACCGGCGCGCACGATATTGCGATCGTGATAGACGTCGTGGATGAACAGATTGAGCGCTTGCACGCGCTGGCGCAAACCAGCCTCCAGCGTCTGCCATTCACCGCGCGGAATGATGCGCGGAATCAGGTCGAATGGGATCAGCCGCTCGGTGCCCGACAGGTCGCCGTTCACCGCGAAGGTGATGCCGACCCGGCGAAACAGCAGGTCGGCTTCCGCACGCTTGCGTGCGATCGCCTCGTTGCCCTGCTTCACCAGCCACCGCTCAAAGCGCGCGTAGTGTGGCCGCACGGCATCGTCATGATGACGCATCTCGTCATAGCATCGCATGTCACGCCCCGCTCTTGTTGTCGGATAGAAGGCGAATGCGCTGCGCATTCGGTGTTCGACAATCGATCAAGCAAGCGCTATGCCATTGAGCTTTTCGCGTACTAAACAGGTTGCATGCACGCGAATAGCGCATCCCGGCCGGCATGGCTTCGATGCCATCGTACTGCGGCGGCCCATGATGCGCTAGTACGGTGCATTTGCGGCACCGCGGTGCGCCGCCGGGAAATCCCTGAGCCGTCCAATGAAATCGCAATACGCCCTGAGCGCGCATGAAAAATCCCCGTGGATTTGCACCCACGGGGATTCGGACAACGTGCACTGCGGATCGTCCCCAAGGGGACTTCCTTCGAAGCGTCTCAAGCGTCAACCATTGTTAAACAACGGCAACGCGTGAAACACGATCAGCCTGCAGCTGCGTCTTTCAGCTTCTTCAGCGGACGTGCCTTGATGCGCACGCTAGCCGGCTTGGCCGGGAACCAACGCTCTTCGCCCGAGAACGGGTCTTTGCCGAAGCGCTTCTTCTTCGCCGGCACAGCTTGCACGACGATCTTCAGAAGACCCGACAGCGTGAATTCGCCAGCGCCCTTCTTGTGCACGGCGCCGAGAATCGTGTCTTCGAGCGCGGCCAGAACAGCCTTGGCGGTCTTCGGTTCCACAGCAGCGCGTTCAGCGACGTGTGCAGCCAGCGAGGCCTTCGTGAAGGTGTCCTTGATCGGCGACGGAGCGCTGGACGCCTTCACGGCGACCTTCTTAGCTGCGACGGCCTTCTTCGCAGGAACTTTCTTTGCAGCAACCTTCTTGGTCGGTACCGGGGCAGCAGCCTTCTTGGCCACCTTTTTTGCGGAAGTCGGCATGTTTCTCCTACCTGTTGTGGTCAGTGAATTGCACGAAGCGCACACGGTATGTGCACGCTTCAACGCCGGATTCTACAAGCGCTAATACGATTTGCGCGACTCTTTTATGTATAACAGCGAAGGTTTGTTGCGCGGCGCAGACTGCGCAACACATTTTGATGCTTGTTTTAGCGGGTAAACGTGCGTCGAGGGGCCTGGCAACACCAACACGTAACGTACGTTACAAGCCATTTCGATGCATGAATAACGGCACTTTCTGCGTGGACGATGACCGGCGGCTCGCTCGTCGTCGCCTTCCATGCGGCGGAAAAAACACGCCCCGTGCAGCGAAAAGCGCTGCACGGGGCGGCCAATCTCGCCCTGCGACAGAAAATCGCGGGCGGCAGTCAAAACACTTTTTTACTGCCGGCTGACGTGTTTGAGATCGTGTTCGCTCTCCTTCACGTGAGCCCAATACTCGTTTTCGTCGCGCAGCAAGCCGAGCTCGCCGTTGCGATACGCCATCGCCAGCGCGAGGTTGGCTTCGGGTAACTCCGCATTGGCCGCGCGCGTGAGCCATTGCAGCGCCAACGCGTCGTTGTGCGGCAGCGTCGCGCCGAAGCGATACTCGTTGGCAAGCTGGAACTGCGCGAGCGGCAGCCCCGCTTGCGCCGCCTGTTCGAGCCAGCGAATCGCCAGGCCTGCATCACGCGCCACGCCGTAGCCGTTGCGATAGAGCGTCGCGAGATCGTAGGCCGCCTGGGCATCGCGCGAATCATGCGATGCCGCCAGCGTCAGCCAACGGCGGCTTTCCACGTAGTCCGGCGCGACGCCGGGCAAGCCGCGCAACAGCAGATGCCCGAGCGTGGCCTGCGCGCGCGGCGCGCCGTCGAGTGCGAGTTGCCGGTAAAGCTCGACGCCTTCGCGTTGCTCGTCGATCTGTAGCGAACTCACCAGCACGTCCGCGAGCGCTTCACGCGCGGCCGCGTTGCCGAACATCGAGGTCAGCCGCAACCGCCACAGCGGCCAGGCCGCATGCGTCGCCGTGCCCTGCATCTGCCAGTCGTCGATCTGCACGTTGGACACGCGCGTGGCCGCCACCGTGGCGAGCGTCCCCGCGCAGATGGCCACGGCCGCCGCCAGCGTCAAAGAGACGCGCGCGTTCATTGGTTGAGGTTCACGGAGTAGACCGCGAGACCCTTGCCCGTACCGTCATCGGCCTGGATCTGGGCGACGTTGCTGATGCCGTTGGCCTGCGCGAGCGCTGTGAGGTTCGGCGCCGACAGGAAGGTTACCGGACCGGCTGTCGCCACCTTCGTGAAGCGCCAGCTACGATCGCTGCCGTTGCTCGCCGCCTTGATGGTCTGCGCTTTCTTGATGTAGGCGATCAGCACGTCGCGGCTCGCATCCGGCGACGCGTAAATCGTCTTGCTACCGTCGAGCCCTGGGAAATTTCCGCCGCCGCTCGCGCGATAGTTGTTGGTCGCGACGATGAACGACTGCGTATCCGAGATCGCCGCGCCCTGATATTTCAGGTTGCGAATCCGGCTGCCGACCGCCTGCGTCACGTCGATTTCGTAGCTGAAGTCCTTCGACGTGATCATGTCGAAGTTATAGCCGGGATACGTGCTGACGAGTGCCTGCGCCGCCGTGTTGGCCGGATCGATCGTGTTGAAGCGCTTCGCCGCGGTTTCGAGCCACGCCTTCAGGTCGGCGCCCGTCACCTTCACCGCGTAGATCGTGTTCGGGTACAGGTACAGGTCGGCGGCGTTGTTGATCGCTACGTTGCCCTGCGCGACGTCGGTGAAATCGTTACCGCCGCCAAAGCCGCTCTTGAACGGCGCGCTCACCGACAGCACCGGAATGCCCGCATATTGCGGCAGATTCGCGTTGATGTAGTCCTGCGTGTAGGCCGCTTGCGCCTGGTTGACGATCTCGATGGCCGACACGTCGCCCACATCGGCAAAGTAGGTGGTCATGCGGAAATCGGTCGTGCCGATCGGCGTTTTCACATAGTTGATGGTCGCGGCGTGTTCGGCGGCGATGGCCTGCGAGACTGCCGGGTCGACCGCCACGTAGCTGTTGTCCGCGTTCTGGATCGAGCGGGCTTGCGCTGTGCTCGCGTTGCGGTCCACCGTCCACGTGCCGTTCGTGTAGTTCAGCGCGAGCTTGATCACGCCGAGATGCTTGCCCCAGAAATTCGCCATCACGGTCGGCACGCCGTTGACGGTGCCCTTCACCTTGTCGACACCCGGCAGGTTGAATTGCGTGACGGTGCTGTTTTTATCGGGGAAAACCTGGTGCGAGTGGCCGATCAGCATCGCGTCGATGCCGGCCACTTTCGAGAGATAGTAGCTGCCGTTTTCCATCGACGGCGAATACGTCGAGTTGTCGAGCCCGCCATGCGACATCGCCACGATGATCTGCGCGCCCTTCGCCTTCATTTCCGGCACGTACTTCGAGGCGCTTTCCACGAGCCCTTGCGTGTAGACGTTGCCGTCGAGCCAGCGTTTGTCCCACGCCATGATGGCGGGCGGCGTAAAGCCGATCACGCCGATCTTCACCGGCGCGCTGACGGTCTTGCCGTCGGGCGTCGTGGCCGTGATCGTGCGTTCGAGGATCGTGTACGGCTTGAAGATCGGCTGCTGCGATTTCGCGCCGAGCACGTTGGAGAGCACCAGCGGAAAGTTCGGCCCCGCGCAGGCCGGCTGCGACGCGACCGGGCTCATGTTCGGCACGTCGAACGCGCTGCCGGTCACTTGCGCGAGAAACGGCAGGCCGTAGTTGAACTCGTGATTACCGATCGTGCCCGCGTCGTACTTCAGCAGATTCATGACCTTGTAGACGCCGAGCGTGGTCTTGCAATCGACCGGCGCGACCTGCGCCTGATAGTCGGCGAGCGCGGTGCCCTGGATCGTGTCGCCGTCGTCGAGCAACAGGGTGTTGGGGAATTCCTTGCGCGCCGCCGCGATCAGCGTCGCCGTGCGCTCGAGGCCGAGCGACTTGTCTTCTGCCAGCTTGTAGTAGTCGTAGCTGAGCAGATTGGTGTGGATGTCGGTGGTCTCCAGCAAGGCGAGCGTCGCGGTCGTGCCGTTCGCCACTTGCGGCGCAGGCGTGTCGACACTGCTGCTGCATGCTGTTATACCGATCGCGCTCAGCGCACCCACGGTACCCAATGCGCCGATCGCGCCACGCGCGCGCAGCCGCTTTCCTGCCATCAAGGTCACTCGCATCTTTACCGCCCTCCGGTTTTGTTGTGTTGTCATGCCGGACCATCGGGCCGGCTTTGCATTACAAACAATTACAGAGGCGCAAGAGTACGGTGGGTTTATGACACTGATTTGTATGGCATTAGATAGCCATAAGTAATCCGCACACGAGGATCACGGGCTTACCGCGCGAGCCGCGGCAGGATGCCGGCAAGTTTCGTGAGCGCGGCGTCGATGTGCTCGACCGCGATATTGCCGTAGCCGAACATCAGGCCCGGCTGCGCCTTCGCGCGTAGATGAAACGGCGCGAGTCCATACAGGCCGATCGATGCTTCACGCGCCGCGTTCACCACCGCTTCTTCCGTCAGCGGCGCTTTCAAACGCGCCGCCATGTGGATGCCGGCCGTCGGCACGATCGGTTCGAACCAGGGCGCGAGGCCGCCGCGCAGATGGTCGAGCAGCATCTCGCGGCGCGCCGCGTAAGTCTTGTGCATGCGCCGCAGATGCTTGGCGAAATCGCCGTTGAGCATGAAGGACGCGAGCGCGGTTTGCGTGAGCGTGCAGCCGTGCCAGTCGCCGATCTGACGCGCCTTGATGAGCGGACCATAGAGCGAGGCCGGCGGCACCACATAGCCGACTCGCAGTTCAGGAAAGATCGTCTTCGAAAACGTGCCGACGTAGGCGACGAGTCCGGCGCGGTCGAGGCTTTTCAGCGGCTCCATCGGCCGGCCTTCGAAACGGTACTCGCAGTCGTAGTCGTCTTCGATGATCACCGCGCCGCGTTTCTGCGCCCATTCGAGCAACTCGACGCGGCGCTCGAGGCTCATCGGCATGCCGAGCGGGAACTGATGCGAAGGCGTCACGTAGACGAGCCGCGCCTTGTCCGGCAGCTTGCTGACGATCAGGCCTTCGGCATCCACCGGCACGGGCACCACGCGCGCGCCGGTGGCCTTCAGGCACGCATGCGCTGGCGTGTAACCTGGGTCCTCGATCGCCGCGACTTCGCCGGCACGCAAAGTGATTCGCGCCAGCAGATCGAGCGCGTGCTGCGCGCCTTGCGTGACGATCACGTCTTCCCAGTTGCTGGCGACGGCGCGGTTGAAGGCGAGGTAGCGCGAGATCGCGAGGCGCAGTTCCTGCTCGCCGGCCGTGTCGCGATAGATGCCGGGGCCGCGCGCTTGCGCACGCAACGCGTGATTCACGCAGCGGCGCCAGACGTCGAAGGGAAACAGCGTCTTGTCGGTCGCGCCGCCGACGAAGTCCTGCGGCGACGCCACCGAAGGCCGCGGCAACGGCAAGCTCTCGGGCATCTCCTCCCACAGCGGCTGGGCGCGCGCGGCCGCCTTCATCTTGGCCCGCTCGCGCGACGACTCCGCCGCCCGCGCATGCGCGGAGCGCTCCACCGGCAGACGCTCCAGACCATCGGCGACGAAGGTGCCCGAGCCGCCACGCGCGCTCAGATAACCCTCGGAGAGCAGCCGCTCGAACACGTCGAGCGTGGTCTTGCGCGACACACCCAGTTGCGTGGCGAGATCGCGCGTGGACGGCAGGCGCGTGCCGCCCGCGAGACGCCCTTCGAGAATGCCGGCGCGCAACTGCCGATAGATCTGTCCGGACAGATCGTGATGCCCTTCGACCGCGATATGGATTTCCATCCGGGTGGCTACCTTGCGTATCCGGGAAACGGTTATTTGAAAAGACCAATGGCAACCGTTAGCTTACCTCTGCCCGTGCTATCCGATGGCCATTCAAGCGCGTGCGCGGCGCCTCCAGATACAAAAATGGCGCGCCGTGCATTGCAAGGCGCGCCATTCAAGTTTTTGCCAGCGCGCGCCGTGACTTGCGCCGCGTTTGGCACCCGGAACGCGATTACTCCGCCACCACCCCATTCAATGCCGCGGTTTGCCGCGCGGTCGCACGCGCCTCATCGCTGCAACGTTGATGTTCGCGCGAAAGCTTGCGCATCAACGGCAGCAACAGAACCGCCACCAACGCACCCACTGCCGCGAGCCAGCCGAGGCCGGTAAACAGCTTCGTATAGAGCGGCAACGATTCGAGCGGATCCATATCGCCCGCCGGCATCTGCGCGAAATTCGCGACCACGCTGCCCAGATATTGCGACACGCCGGTCGCCACGAAGTAAGCGCCCATCATGAAACCGCTCATGCGCGCCGGTACGTAGCGCGCGATCATGGCGAGTCCCAGACCGCTCACCAGCAGTTCACCGAGCGAATACAGACCGTAGCCGCCCACCATGAACCACGACGACACGCGCCCGTTCACCGCGTACTTACCGCTCGCCGCGTAGACGAAGAAGCCGGCCGCGACCACCGCAAAACCGAACGCATACTTCACCGCCACCGGCACGTCCTTGCCGCTCTTCGCGAGCTTCGTATAAAGCAGTGCGAGCAGCGGGCTCAGCAACATGATCCAGATCGGGTTGAGCGCCTGGAACTGCGCGGCGCTCCACGTGAACAAGGTTTCGCCGAACAGCGTGAAACGCGGGTCGACGTTGCGCAGCGCGAACAGCGTGAGCGACGTCGACATCTGCACGTAGAACACGAAGAACAGGATCACTTGCGCGGTCAGGATCAGCGCGGCGACCAGCCCCGAGCGCTCCGAGCGTTCGCACTTCATCAGCATGTAGCCGAAGATCGCCAGAATCGCGACGCCCGCCGTGTATACGCAGGCCACCGCGATCGCCTTGTGCTGCAGCACGAACATGGTCGCCGCGCCGAGCGCGAGGCCACCCAGCGCGACCGCGCCGACGCGCTTCCAGCGCACCGGTTCAACGTCCGGCGCGGAGCCGATATGCGCGAGCGTGCGGAACATGATGAAGTAGTTCAGCACCGACAGCAGCATCCCCGCGCAGCAGACGGCGAAGGCCGTATGCCAGCCCCAATGGTCCTTGATCCACGGCGTGGCGAGCATCGACACCGTCGAGCCGATGTTGACCGCCATGTAGTAGATCGTGAACGCGCTGTCGATGCGCGCGTCGTCGCCTTCATAGATGCGGCGCACGAGATTCGCGGCGTTGGCCTTGAAGAGACCGTTGCCGACCACGATCACGCCGAGCGACGCGTACATATAGGCAAGCTGGTCGTTGGGCAGCGCCAGCATGAAATAGCCGACGGACAGCACGCCGGCGCCAAAGATCATCGTGCGGCGCGCGCCGAGAATCTTATCGCCGATCCAGCCGCCGATCGACGGCGACGCATACACCAGCGCCGTGAATGCGCCCCACGTGAGGGTGGCGTGGCTGTCGGTGAATTGCAGCTTGTCGATCATGAACAGCACGAGCAGCGCCGCCATGCCGTAATAGCCGAAACGCTCCCACATCTCGATCAGAAAGACCGTCGAAAACGAACGGGTCTGCGAGACGCGCGCGCTGGGCGGGTTGGATGAATTCATCATGTACCTCTTGTTCAAACGGTTGCGGCGTCGCGCGAACTGGCCGCGCGGCGCGTGAAACGGAATCTGGAAAGACAGTCGGCGAAGCGTGCGCGTCACCGGTGCGAATAGGCACCACACGGCACCGTGCGGCCACAGCGCGTAGGCGCGCTCATCCGCGCGCTAGAGCGCCAAACCAGCAGATAAACCAGGGGATGGGATCGAGGCCCGCCTCGCGAAACGCCCCGCGGGAAGTCCCCTTGAGGGAACCTGCGCCACACCGGGCTCGGACTCCGGCATGCGGAGCGGGCTCAATGATAAAGCATCGCGACGAACGGGGATTTCGGGGCCGACAGAGAGCGGCGTTGCCACGCGGTGGCAGGCGGAAAGCCCGCGGCGGGAAAAATCGGCAGTGATGGTCATGTCCTTACGCCGGCTGCCGTTCGGTTGGAACGTGCCGGACAGTGCTCCACCGCGCGGGATCGCCGCGGGCGGAATGAAAAACAGCGGCCGGGTTCGCGTGTGGTGTGCACATGCGCGCCCTTCCGCAAGCGGGGCTGATTCTGCAAACAGAAACATCCTGAGTCACTCAGGGAATTCACTGATCCGGCGTCAATAACCTGTCGTTACACGCCGTACGCCTTGGCCGCAGCGGCGCTTGCCATCGAAAATAGTCTTTTGTGTCATACGTTTAATCTTCCTGATACTCATATTGCATAACCGCGGTTAGCGGCGGGCAATACTGCAGCCGTTACTGCGTTTGTTTGCTATTTCTCGAAATAACCAGTCAATTTGGCTGGGATTAGTTTCGGTTCTGGCAACATAGAGTGTCGTCTCGAAATGTGGTCTCTCGCAGCACCGGGGCTAAAAGACCCGAAGCCCGGCCTGGACGCAATCAAACCATATTTACTTATATCAAACAAATTTTGACGGGCTAATTTCCTCCTGCTATGGTCACGACAATTCAAAAAAGCAATCCGGCACTAGAAATCGGCAGCAAGATCCGCGCACTGCGCCAACGGCTCAAGCGGACGCTGGATGACACGGCAACCGCGGCGGGGATTTCCAAGCCGTTTTTGTCGCAAGTCGAGCGCGGGCTGGCGTCACCGTCCATCACTTCGTTGGCCGGTATCGCCCACGCACTCGGGGTCACGGTGCAGTATTTCGTCGACACGCCCAGCGAAGAACGCAGCGTGAGTCGTGGCGATCAGTTGAAGTTTTTCGGTTTTGCGGACTCGGCCAACCTGTTTGCGCGGCTGACCAACGTGACGGGCGGCCGTCAGCTCGAAGCGATCCTCGTGAGGATGCCGCCCGGGCAGAAGCGCTCCGAAGTCACCACGCATGCCGGGGAAGAGTTTGTGTATGTGATCGACGGCGAAGTGTCGTTGACGCTGGAAGGCAAGACGTTCGTGTTGCACGCGGGAGACAGCGCGCATTACGAATCGACGGTGCCGCACAGCTGGGTGAACACCGCGCGCATCGAGTCGGTGGTCGTCTGGGTGGGCACACCAAGACTGTTCTAAAGAGCAGGCACCTTATCCGGTTGAGCCGGCCGGGGATTGCCTGCATTACGAAATGTAAGGAATCCTGCATGTCGCGCTACCACCACGAGCAACAAGGGCCGCCCTGGCCCGAGCAACGCAGCTAAACGGGCGCCCCGGCGCCAGCGCGTTTCTCTCTCGACCTTTCCTGCGATCTCAACCGATGAAAACCCCGTTCGTCTACGCGACGGCGCTGACTGCGCTCGTCCTCACGTTTGCCCCTTCCGCTTTCGCCATCACGGTGCCCGCGGGCGTCACGCTCGCCGCCAGCCAGGAAATGACCCGCCAGGTGCCTGGCGAAACCGAATCGCTCGACCCCGCGCATATCGAATCATGGACCGGCAATACGATCGGGCTCGACCTGTTCGAAGGCCTGACGCGCATGGATGCGAGCGGCGCAATCGTGCCGGGCGTCGCCGAATCGTGGTCGCGCACCGGGCCGAATACGTGGGTCTTCAAGCTGCGCCACGATGCGCGCTGGAGCAACGGCCAGCCGGTCACGGCGTCCGACTTCGTCTACTCGTGGCAACGCGTGCTCGATCCGAAGACGGGTTCAAAATACACGGTGCTGGTCGAATTCGTGAAGAACGCCAAGGCGATTCTCGCCGGCAAGGCGCCGCTCGCGAGCCTCGGCGTGCGCGCCGTCGATCCGTACACGCTCGAAGTCACGACCGAAGTGCCCGCCACGTTTTTCCCGCAGCTAACGGCCATGGCAACGATGACGCCGGTCAATCGCGCGGTCGTGACGAAGTTCGGCGGCGACTGGACCCGTCCGGGCAACTTTGTGGGCAACGGCCCGTATGCGCTGGCGGACTGGCAGCCAGGCAATCGCCTGGTGGCCACCAAAAGCCCGACGTACTGGAATACTGGCAAGGTCGTGATCACGAAAGTGACCTACCTGCCGATCGAGAACGACGAAACGGCGATGCGCATGTATCAGGCCGGCCAGTTCGACTACACCTACTCGGTGCCCTCGGGCATCTATGCACAGGTGAGCAAGCAGTTCGGTTCCGAGCTGAGAACCGGCCTGCAGATCGCCACGTACTATTACAGCCTGAATAACGACGACCCGGCCTTCAAGGACAAGCGCGTACGCCAGGCGCTGGCGATGGTGCTGGACCGTGACCTGCTGACCAAGCGTCTGACGGCCGACGGCGAAGTGCCGATGTACGGCCTGATCGCCAAAGGCACCGAAGGCTCGGGCGTGTTTACGCCGGAGTGGGCGAGCTGGCCGATGCCCAAGCGCATCGACTACGCGCGCAACCTGCTGAAGACCGCGGGCTATTCGGACGCGAAGCCGCTGACGTTCACGCTCACCTACAACACCAACGACCTGCACAAGAAGGTCGCGTTGTTCGCCACCTCCGAATGGCGCACCAAGCTCGGCGTGACCGCCAAGCTTGAAAACGTCGAATACAAGGTGCTGCTCAAGCAACGCCACGACGGCAAGGTGCAGGCCTCGCGCGACGGCTGGTTCGTCGACTACAACGACGCCAACTCGTTTTTCGATCTGATCCGCTGCAACAGCGTGCAGAACGACCAGCACTACTGCAACCCGCAAGTGGACAAGCTGATCGACGAAGGCAACCAGCAGCTCGACGACGCGAAGCGCACCGCGTTGTTCACGCAGGCACACGATCTGGCCATGAACGACTATCCCGTGGTATCGCTCTTCCAGTATTCGGCCGACCGGCTGGTCAAGTCGTATGTAGGCGGCTACAAACCGACCAACTACCTCGACCAGCGCGCCACGCAAGACATGTATCTGATCAAGCACTAAGCACGGGAGCACCGTCATGCTGGCCTATACGCTGCGCCGCACGCTCTGGGCGATCCCGACGATTATCGCCGTGATCACCGCGTGCTATCTGCTGCTGCATCTCACCCCGGGCGGCCCGTTCGACACCGAGAAGCAACTCTCGGCGGCCGTGCTGGCGAACCTGAACGCCAAGTATCACCTCGACGAACCGTTGTGGTTGCAGTACTTCCACTACCTCGGTTCGCTGCTGCACGGCGACCTCGGGCCGTCGTTCCGTTATGCCGACTGGTCGGTCAACGACCTGGTGTGGAAGGCGCTGCCGGTCAGCCTCGGCGTGGGCGGCGTGTCGGTGCCGATCGCGGTCGTGATCGGCGTCGCGCTCGGCACGGTGGCCGCGGTGCGGCGCGACCGTTTCGTGGATCACTTCGTGATGGTGCTCGGCAATATCGGCAACGTGGTGCCGCCCTTCGTGCTGGGTCCGGTGCTCGTGTGGATCTTCGCGATCCTGCTGAAAACTTCCGAAGGACACGGCTGGCTGCCGGCCGGCGGCTGGGGCGACGGCGAGTGGCGTTATCGCGTGCTGCCGATCGTGCTGCTCACCATCATCAACGTCGCCGCGATTGCCCGCGTGATGCGCGGCAGCATGATCGAAGTGCTGTCGGGCAACTTCATCCGCACGGCGCGCGCCAAGGGTTTGCCGGGCCGCACGATCGTCCTGCGCCACGCCATGAAGCCCGCGCTGATGCCGGTCGTCTCGCTGCTCGGCTCGATCTGCATCTCGTCGATCACCGCGGCGGTGGTCACCGAATCGGTGTTCGCGCTGCCAGGCCTCGGTCAACTGGTCGTCAACGGCGCGATCAACCGCGACTACACCCTCGTGCTCGGCCTCGTCGTGCTGACTACCGCCGTCGCTGTGCTGTTCAATCTGCTGGTCGACCTCGCGTATGCGTGGCTCGATCCGCGCATCCGGTACTGATCCATGCCCCGCTCTCTTCAATCGACTGCCGCGGCGCTCGACCCGCTCGCGGCCATCGCGAAGGCGCCGCGCTCGCGCGGCCCGCTCGCCACCGCCGCGTGGCGCTTCGTGCGCAACCGCGCCGCTTTTACCGGTTTCGTCGTGCTGATGCTGATCGTGCTCGCCTGCGTGGCGGGTCCGTGGTTCCTGCCGAACAACCCGATCGATAGCGACTGGAGCGCGATCAGCCTGCCGCCCACGCTGCAAAACATGCACTGGTTCGGCACCGACGAACTCGGCCGCGATCTGCTCGCGCGTGCGCTGCAAGGCGGGCGCGTGTCGCTCGAAGTCGGACTGCTCGGCACGCTGGTGTCGGGGCTGATCGGCGTCGCGTACGGTGCGACCGCGGGCTATCTGGGTGGACGCGTCGACGCGGTGATGATGCGTATCGTCGACATGATGTACGCGATTCCCTACATGCTGATCGCCATCCTCATGATGACGATGTTCGGCCGCGCCTTCTATCTGGTCGTGCTCACCATCAGCGCGTTTTCATGGCTCGACATGGCGCGCGTGGTGCGCGGCCAGACGCTGTCGCTGCGCTCGCGCGAATTCATCGACGCCGCGAAGGCGATCGGCGTGAGCTCGCGTTCGATCATCGCGCGTCACATCGTGCCGAATCTGTTCGGCGTGGTCGTGGTGTATGCGAGCGTGACCGTGCCGAACATCGTCCTGACGGAATCGGTGCTCTCGTTTCTCGGCCTCGGCGTTCAGGAGCCGATGACGAGCTGGGGCGTGCTGATTCAGGACGGCGCGCAGAAGCTCGAATCGATGCCCTGGCTGCTGCTGTGCCCGGCCGTGATGCTGTGCGTGACGCTGTATTGCGTGAATTTCGTCGGCGATGGTTTGCGCGACGCATTCGATCCGAAGGACCGTTGACATGCCGCTACTCGAAGTCAAAGACCTCAGCGTGCGCTTTACGCGCCGCGAAGGCGCACCCGTCGACGCGGTGCAAGGCGTGTCGTTTTCGCTCGAAGCGGGGCGCACGCTCGGCATCGTCGGCGAATCCGGCTCCGGCAAGAGCCAGACGGTGATGGCGTTGCTGGGCCTTCTGGCCGGCAACGGCAAGGTGTCGGGCGCCGCGACCTATCGCGGCGAGAACCTGCTGAGCATGAACGAAGCGGCGCTGAACAAGATTCGCGGCGACCGCATCGGCATGATCTTTCAGGACCCGATGACCTCGCTCAATCCGTTCCTGACGATCGAACGGCAGATGACCGAGACGCTGCAACTGCATCGCAAGATGTCGCGCCGCGAAGCGCGCCGCCGCGCGATCGAAACGCTCGAATCGGTGCGCATTCCCGATGCCGCACGGCGTATCAACATGTATCCACACGAGTTTTCCGGCGGCATGCGCCAACGCGTGATGATCGCGATGGCGCTGCTCTCCGAACCCGAAATTCTGATCGCCGACGAACCCACCACCGCGCTCGACGTGACCGTGCAGGCGCAGATCATCGAACTGCTGCGCGAACTGAATCGCGAACGCGGTACGGCGATCATCCTGATCACGCACGATATGGGCGTGGTGGCCGGCCTGTGCGACGACGTGATGGTGATGTACGCCGGCCAGACCGTCGAGCAGGCGAGCGCCGCCGCGCTATTCGCCGCGCCGACGCATCCGTACACGCTCGGTCTTCTGAACGCGCTGCCGCGTCTGACCGACGATGACGACGACCGTCCGCTGCAAACCATTCCGGGCAATCCGCCCCTGCCCGGCGAAGTCGGCGCGGGTTGCGCATTCGCGCCGCGTTGCGGATATTGCACCGACCGTTGCCGCGAATCGCGCCCGCCCCTTTCCGCCGCCGCGGGCCACGCCGACGCGCTGCGCGCGTGCCACCGGCCGGTCGGGGAAATTCTCGAGGCACAACACGTATGAACACCACTCCTCTGGCAAACCAGGACGCGGCCACGCTGTTGCGCGTCGACAATCTCAAGGTGCAATTCGGCGTGCCGCGTGGCGGTTATCCGTGGTCCGGTAAAGCGACGCTGCGCGCCGTGGACGGCGTGTCGTTCAACGTGCGGCGCGGCGAAACCGTGGGGCTCGTCGGCGAATCGGGTTGCGGCAAGTCGACGCTCGCGCGCGCCATCATCGGACTCGCGCCGGTAGCGAGCGGCAGCGTGCGCTGGCTCGGCGACGAAACCGTGCTGCCGGGCGCGCGCCGCGATACCTCGCGTTTGCGCCGCGACGTGCAGATGATTTTCCAGGACCCGCTCGCCTCGCTCGACCCGCGCATGACGATCGAACAGATCGTCGCCGAGCCGCTTCTCACGCATGGCCAGGACATTGCGCGTGCCGACGTGCAGCGGCGCGTGCTGACCATGCTCGAACGCGTGGGTCTCAACGCGCAGCATCTGCGCCGTTATCCGCATGAGTTTTCTGGTGGCCAGTGTCAGCGCGTCGGCATTGCGCGCGCGCTGATCGGCGAGCCGCAACTGGTGATCTGCGACGAGCCGGTGTCCGCGCTCGATGTGTCGATCCAGGCGCAGATCGTCAACCTGCTGCGCGATCTGCAACGCGAACTGTCGCTCTCACTGCTGTTCGTCGCGCACGATCTGGCCGTCGTCAAAGCGATCAGCCACCGCGTGCTGGTGATGTATCTGGGACGTGTAATGGAATTCGGCGACAAGCGCGAGGTGTACGGCACGCCCCGCCATCCGTACACGCGGGCGTTGCTCTCGGCCGTGCCGGTGCCCGATCCGGTCGTGGAGCGCGCGCGCCGTCATCTGCTGTTGCGGGGCGAGATTGCCTCGCCGCTCAGTCCCCCCTCCGGCTGCGCGTTTCGCACGCGCTGCCCGGATGCGATCGAAGCCTGTGCCCGGGAGATTCCGCAGCCCGTCACGCACGGGGCCAAGGTGACACGCGTCGCTTGCATTCGCGTGGGAGACACCGCGAAGTAAATGCCCTCGGGCAAAGCTACAGCAAAGAACCTGAGAGGCTAAACCAGAAAGTTAACCGTATTCCCGGCGCGGCGGGCCGTCGCGCCGTTGGATTCGTTCGTCCTGCCAATCGCGGGACGAACGATAAACGTGGACTGGCTAACCGCCAGCCAAAGATTCACCACAATAATCAGAGACGTACTCAATGAAAGATAGCCGATCAAAAAACCGGTCAAAAAAAACCGGAGCAGCAACCTTCTTTTACTGCGCATTCACGCTTCCAGCACTGACACTAGCCGCTAACGCGTATGCCGACGACGGCGTCACGGAGCCCACCTCCGAGGCGTCTAAAACTCAAACGCTCGCGCAAACGTTGTCGTCCCCCGCGCAACTCGCGCAGGCCACACCGACGCAGCAAAACGATACGTCCGGCAAGCGCCGCGCGGAGCAAGGCGGCCAGGTGCGCAACGATCAGCCCGACACCACCAACGCCATCGTCAACGCCGAGGCCAATCAGACGGTCACGCCGCCCGCGCCGTTGTCGAGCCAGGCGGCGAGCAAGGGTTTCATCGCCGACAGCCATCTGAATCTGCAGTTTCGCAATTACTCCGACTACTTCCAGGCGCCCAACACGATCTACCGTCACGCGTGGGTCCAAGGCGTGCAGGCCAACTACGAATCCGGCTACACGCAAGGGCTGGTCGGCTTCGGCGTCGATGCATCGCTGTTCGGCGCGCTCAAACTCGACGGTGGCAACGGCGCGGGCAACATGGTGCACGTCGGCAAGGACGGCGGCGGGTCGGAGCAGCTCGCGTGGGCTTATCCCGGCATGTACGACATCAAGGGACGCATTTCGGAAACGGTCGTGAAATACGGTTTGCAGATCGTCACCAACCCGTTCCTCGAACCGCACGACAACCGCGCGCTGCCGCCGACCTTCCTCGGCGTCTCGATGGTCAGCAACGATCTCGTGCACACCACGCTCGAGGCCGGCAGCTTCACCAAAGTCGACGCGCGCGGCCACACGAACCTGAGCAATCTCACCACCTCGTATGGCGGCACGCGGATCGATCGCCTCACGTATGTGGGCGGCACGTGGCACTACGCGAAGAACGGCGAGATGGCCCTGTATGTCGATCAGGCCGACGACGTCTGGCGTCAGTACTACGGTTCGGTCGCGCAGTCGTTCGGCGATCCGACCACCATCAAGTGGAGCGGCCTCGCCAACATCTACTCGACGCACGATACCGGCGCGTCGCGTCAGGGGCACATCAACAGCAATGCGTACAGCGTGTCGGTCTCCGCGCAGCACGGCCCGCATGCGCTGCTGCTCGGCTACCAGCAGGTACTCGGCGACCAGTTCTTCGACTACGTCAACGAGACCAACGGTATCTACCTGACCAACTCGATGGACGTGGACTACAACGCGCCGCACGAGCAATCGCTGCAATTGCGCTATACGTTCGACGGCAAATACGCCGGCGTGCCGGGGCTCAAGGCGATGTTCTGGGGGCAATACGGCTGGGGCGCGGATGCATCGGCGGGTGCGGCGGAAAACGTCTCGCCTTCCGCGCCGCTGCATGATCTGTACTGGAAGAACGGCGAGCCGGTGCATGGCCATCATCACGAGTTCGGCTTCATTCCGAGCTACACGCTGCAAAGCGGACGCTTCAAGGATACGAAGATCACGTTCATCGCGATGTGGCACAACAGCCAGTACCACTACTCGGACGGCAACAACATGGAATACCGGCTGGTGGTGAATGTGCCGGTGAAGGTGTTCTAAGCGCTTCCAGCGCGATTCGGGGCGGCGCGATTTGCGCGCTGCCTCGGTGATCGCGCTTACGCTCAGCCCGTGATCCGTTCAGTCGTCATCGCGCGCGACAAGCCGTGCATCGGCCGGCGCAACGCGACATCGAACGGATTGGTTTGCGGGCCGATCGCATCGGCCTGCCGACGCAGCAATTCGACCACCATCGGCAGACGGTCGTCGCCCAGACGCGCGGCCAGCGTGCCGACGCTCAATGCCGCCACCGCCACGCCGGTGCGATCCAGAATTGGCACCGCCACGCCCGCCATGCCGTCGAGCACGCCGCTATTGCGCCCCGCGTAGCCCAACTGGCGCACACGCTCGATCTCAGTGCGCAAATACACTTCGTCGAGCACGCCGTAGCCACGAATGCGCGGCACGTTGAAGCGGATGATCTCCTCGCGCTCGGCCTCGGGCAAAAACGCGAGAATCGCCAGACTGCCCTGCCCGACTCCCAACGCCACGCGCCCGCCGATATCGCCGGTGAACGAGCGGATCGGAAACGGCCCTTCGCAGATGTCGAGGCACACTGCGTCGAAACTGCTTTTGACGAGCAGAAAGATCGTGTCGCCCAGACTGGCGCACAAGCGCAGCAACGCGGGACGGCACAGCGTGCGCATGCCGCTCGGATTGCCGGCCTGCGCCGCGAGCGCGAAGAAATCGACACTCAGCCGGTACAGCTTGGAGTTCTCGTCCTGTTCGACGATGCCTTCCGCGATCAACGCATGCAAGATGCGATGCACGGTGCCCTGCGTCAGCCCGACTGCTTTCGCGAGACGCGTGACGCGGCCGCCATCGGGTTGCGCTTCGGACAACGCGCGGATTACCGCGAACGCACGTTCCAGCATGCCGGGGCCGGGCGCGCCGCCGGTCTCGTCGGCGGCGGCTGGGTCGGTATCTCGTTTGGCGGCAGCATTCATCTTTATGGCTCGTAAATATTTCACTGATCGGAACACTATAAAGTGTTTTATCCGCAAGTGGAATCCGGCCCGCCATCCTCTGTGTTGCCGTTGCATTAATGATTCATAGGGATTTTCCGGACGTCACGCAGCGGAACGTTTGCTATCGGATCCACCGAATACATTCCATCAAACAGAATTTTTTCAAATCTTATACCAGCAAACGGAATTTGAAATTGACTGACGGTAATTTGGCTAGCTAGAGTCGGCGTCATCGAGACAGTAGTCGATTGAACCGGTGTCGCAACATCCAAAGGCCAGACCATGTCGTTCCTTACACTCACGGACGTAACGAAATCGTTCGGCGATCTGCAGGCAGTCGCCGACGTGAACCTGTCGGTGGAAAAAGGCGAGTTCGTTTCGTTGCTCGGACCGTCCGGCTGCGGCAAGACCACCACCTTGCAGATGATCGCGGGCTTCGTCGAGACGACGCGCGGACGCATCACGCTCGATGGCCGCGACATCACGCACATGAAACCGAACAAGCGCGGTCTCGGCATCGTGTTCCAGAGCTACGCGCTGTTTCCGCACATGAGCGTCGCCGACAACGTCGGCTTCGGGCTGGAGATGCGCAACATCGACAAGGCCGAGCGCAAGGAGCGCATCCGCGAAGCGCTGGCGCTGGTGCGCCTCGACGCGCTCGCGCATCGCTTTCCGCGCGAACTCTCCGGCGGTCAACGGCAGCGTGTGGCGATTGCCCGCGCCATCGTGATCGCGCCGCCGGTGCTGCTGCTCGACGAACCGATGTCGAACCTCGACGCCAAGCTGCGCGAAGACATGCAGTTCGAACTGCGCGGCATTCAACGCAAGATCGGCACGACCACCATCATGGTGACGCACGATCAATCCGAAGCATTGTCGATCAGCGATCGCGTGGTGGTGATGGAAGCAGGCCGCATCACGCAGATCGACACGCCGTACGAAGCGTACGAGCGCCCGGAGAATCGCTTCGTCTCACAGTTCATCGGCAAGGCCAACATGCTGTCCGGCATCGTAGTGGCACGCGACGGCGACGCGATCCGCATCGACCTCGGCCACGATCTCGCCGAGACGGGGCACACGGCGCAGTTGCCGGCGCGCGAGCGCGTGGTCGGCGTCGGCGACGCGGTGACCTTGTGCATCCGCCCGGAAAAGCTGCGCCTGTGCGCACCGAACGCGGGACGTGTGCCGGCCACCGTGACGAGCCGCTTCTTCCTCGGCAGCCAATGGTTGTACCGGCTGGACAGCCGGCTCGGCGAAGTGCTGGTGTGTTGCCAGAACGAAGGCACGGAGCCGCTCGCCGAAGGCGCGGCGGTCGGCGTCGACTGGAACAGCGAGGCAATCCGCTTCATTCAACGGGACGCGCATCATGGCTAGTACGCTGCCCGCCACCGACGACCGCGACATGAAATCCGGCAACAGCCGCCGCGCGCCCTGGCATGCGTTTTTGCCGCTCTGGCTGATGTGCGCGCCGGCCTTTCTGCTGTTCGTGGCGCTCGTGCTGGTGCCGCTATTGATGACGCTAGTGCTGACGTTCTATCGCTTCGATCCGGCCAGCGGGCCGATCGCCGCATTCCAGTTCGGCAATTACGCGGAAGTGCTGAGCTCGTCGTATTACCACACCATCTTTTTGCGGACCTTCGGCATTGCGTTTCTGGTCACGCTGCTGTGTATCGTGATCGGCACGCCGGAAGCGTACGTGCTCTCTCGCATGCGCGATCCGTATCGCTCGATGTTCCTGCTGGTGATTCTCGCGCCGCTGCTGGTCTCAGTGGTAGTGCGGGCGTTCGGCTGGAGCATGCTGCTCAACACCAACGGGCTCGTGAACCAGGCCTTCGGTCTGGTCGGACTCGGGCCGTACAAACTCGAGTACACCACCTTCGCGATCGTCATTGCACTCGTTCACGTGATGCTGCCGTTCATGGTGATTCCGGTATGGACCGCCTTGCAGAAGCTCGACCCGCAAACGGAAAACGCCGCGCTTTCGCTGATGGCGTCGCCGGCCACCACCCTGCGCCGCATCGTCCTGCCGCAACTGACGCCGGGCATTCTGTCGGGCAGCCTGATGGTGTTCGGTCTGTCGGCGAGCGCCTTCGCGATTCCGGGCCTGCTCGGCGGACGACGCCTGAAAGTCGCCGCCACCGCCGTCTACGACGAATTCCTCGGCTCGCTGAACTGGCCGCTCGGCGCGACCATCGCGCTCCTCCTGCTGGTCGCGAATCTGATCGTGATGCTCACGTACTACCGGGTTCTGGAACGCAAGTACACCAGAAGCCTCGGCTAATTCATCGGCATACATTGGCTCACTCAGTGAAAACATCATGAGAAAAAACGGCCCCATCGCGCTGATTTTCCACACGCTCGTGATCGCGTTCGTGCTCGCCCCGCTCGTGATCGTCGTGCTGGTCGCCTTCACGCCCGACGAAACGCTCACGTTGCCCACGCACGGCGTCTCGCTGCGCTGGTTTCGCGCGATCCTCAATTACCCGGATTTCATCGGCGCGTTTTTCAACAGTCTGAAGCTGGCATTCGCTTCGGCGACACTGTCGCTGATCGTGGCGCTGCCCGCCGCGCTCGCCATCGGCCGCGCGCGCTTTCCGGGACGCAGCTTTCTTAACGGGCTGTTGCTGTCGCCACTCGTGATTCCCGGCCTCGTACTCGGCATCGCGCTGCTGCGCTTCTTCGCGCTGATCGGCGCGACCGGCTCGTTCGCATGGCTCGTGCTCGCGCACATGATCATCATCACGCCGTTCGTCATGCGGCTCGTGCTGGCTTCGGTGAGCGGCCTCGATCGCAGCGTCGAGCATGCCGCGCACTCGCTCGGCGCCGACCCGTGGACCACGTTTCGCCGCATCACCTTCCCGATGATTCTGCCGGGCATCACCGGCGGCTGGCTGCTGGCCTTCATCAACAGCTTCGACGAATTGACCATGTCGATCTTCGTCACCTCGCCGCAAACCGTCACGCTGCCGGTGCGCATGTACATGTACGCGACCGAATCGATCGATCCGATGATGGCTTCCGTCTCGGCGCTGGTGATCTTCATCACCGGTGGCGCGATGCTGCTGCTCGACCGCGTGTACGGCCTGAACCGCATTCTGATCGGCCAGCACTGATGTCCTCTTCCGACCACGCTCTCATGCCGTCCACCTTGCCGCCTACTCACGCTCCCGCGTCACGCCGCGAGCCGCAGTTCATCCGCGTGGCGGAAACGCGGCGCGAACCGCTGCACTTCTTTCTCGACGGCCAGGAAGTCGCCGCACTGCAAGGCGATACGCTGCTGACGGCCGTGCTGATGCAACAACGCCGCGTGCGCGAAAGCGAATTCAGCGGCGCGCCGCGCGCGGGTTTCTGCCTGATCGGCGCATGCCAGGACTGCTGGATGCGCACCGAAGACGGCAAGCGCGTGCGCGCGTGCTCAACGCTCGTGACCGAAGGCATGCGTGTGCTCACGCGACTCGCCGCGGTGGAAGCCGGCGCCGCGGATGAAACCGGAGACGCCCGATGAGCGACGAACGCCGCATCGTGATCGTCGGCGCCGGGCCGGCCGGCGTACGCGCTGCCGAGACGCTGGTCGCGGCCGGCGTGAAGCCGATCGTGATCGATGAAAACGCGCGCTGGGGCGGCCAGATTTATCGGCAACCGCCCGCCAACGGCGGCTTCGAGCGTTCGAAAAAGACGCTCTACGGTTTCGAAGCGCACAAGGCCGAAGCCCTGCATTCGACCATGGCCGCGCTTCTGCCTCATCTCGACTATCGCCCCGACACGCTTGCGTGGGCCTGCGAAGCGGGCCGCCTCGATACCTTGCATGCGGGGCGCGAACTGCGCGTGCCGTTCTCGCATCTGATCATCGCCAGCGGCGCGACCGACCGTGTGCTGCCGGTGCCGGGTTGGACCTTGCCAGGCGTCTACACGCTCGGCGCGGCCCAGGTCGCGCTGAAGGCGCAAGGCTGCGCGATCGGCCGGCGCGTCGTGCTGGCCGGCACCGGACCGCTGTTGTATCTGGTGGCGTACCAGTACGTGAAAGCCGGCGCGCAAGTCGTGGCCGTGCTCGACACGAGTCCGTTCTCGCAGCAGATCGCCGCAGCGCCGAAACTCGCGCGCCTGCCGTCTACTTTCGCGAAAGGACTGTATTACGTCGGCTGGCTGAAAACGCATGGCGCGCGGATCGAGCGCAATGTGACGCTGGTCGGCATTCGCGGCGTCGATGGTGTGCAAGCGCTCGAATGGCGCGCGTCGCGTGAAGATTCGCCGACCGAAACCATTGCATGCGACGCGGTCGGCGTGAGCTTCGGCCTGAAGCCGGAAACGCAGCTGGCCGATCTCGCGGGCTGCCGCTTCCGTTTCGACGCGACCAACCGTTGCTGGCTCCCCGAAGTGGACCCGGCGGGACGCAGTTCCGTGCGCGGCCTTTATCTCGCCGGCGACGGCGCGGGCATCGCCGGCGCGGACGCCGCCGAACTGGCCGGCCGCCGCGCCGCATTGGCCTTGCTCGACGATCTCGGCATCGCGCATCCACGCGGTCCGGGCATGCCCGACGCCGCATCGATCGAGCGCAGCCTGAAACGTATCGCGGTATTTCGCGAGGGCATCGAAACGGCGTTCGCGCCGCCGGCCAAATGCGCGTCGCAATGGCCCGACGACATGACCGTGTGCCGCTGCGAAGAGGTCGACGCGGGCACGTTGCGGCGCTGCATCCGCGACGGCGAAGCGAATGAGATCAACCGGCTGAAGGCGCTCACGCGCGTCGGCATGGGCCGCTGCCAGGGACGCATGTGCGGCGAAGCCGCGCTGACCCTGCTCGCCGAGGAAACCGGCCAATTGCTCGACGCGGTGGGCCGCCTGCGCAGCCAGCCGCCCGTCAAACCGATTCCGCTCTCGCCGGAGATGGTTGCCGACGACATCGCAGAAATTCCCGTGGAGGCGCGCGATGAGTGACACATTGCACTACGACGTCGCGATCGCGGGCGGCGGCCTGGTCGGTTCATCGGCTGCGCTGGCGTTGGCGAAACGCGGCCTGCGCGTCGGCCTGTTCGAGCGGCGCTATTGCGGCGCGCAAGCAAGCGGCGTGAACTACGGCGGCGTGCGCTGCCAGGGACGTCCTGTCGAACAGATGCCGCTCGCGATCCGCGCGCGGCGTATCTGGGACCGCTTGCCGGAGCTGATCGGCATCGACGGCGAATTCACGGTGTCCGGACACTTGCGCCTGGCGCGCAGCGAAAGCGATCTGGTCGCGCTGCAAACGTGGGCCGACATGGCGCGCGACTATGGACTGCATGCTCAACTGATCAGCGGCACGGCGTTCCGCCAACGCTATCCGTGGCTCGGGCCAGCGGCCGTCGGCGGCTCGCTGTGCGCGACGGACGGTCATGCGAATCCGCGGCTGGTGTCGCCCGCATTCGCACGAGCCGCGCGGGCCGCCGGCGCGGACGTGCGCGAGCAAACCGAACTCACCGACATTCATCACGACGGCACGCGCTTTCAACTGCGCGTCGGCGACCTGCGCATCAGCGCCGATTGGCTCATCAATTCCGCAGGCGCGTGGGCGAATACGGTGGCGGGCCACTTCGGCGAGACCGTGCCGATGAAACCGATCTACCCGAACATGTGGGTCACCGAACCGCTGCCGCTCTTCATCACGCACAACCTGGGCGTGTATGGCGGCGGCATCTACGCGCGGCAAGTGGCGCGCGGCAATTGCGTGATCGGCGGCGGACGCGGACATGGCGACGGCGAATACGGCCAGCCGTCGACGGACACCACGCGCGCCGTGATGCGCGACGCGTGCGCGCTGCTCCCGGCGTTGCGCGAGGCGCTGCTGATCCGCACATGGAGCGGCGTGGAAGGCGAAACGCCCGACAGCAATCCGATCATCGGTGCGAGCCGTACCGTGCCGCGTCTGTTGCATGCATTCGGTTTTTCAGGCGGCGGCTTCCTGCTCGCGCCGGGTGTCGGTGACGTGCTCGCCGATCTCGTCGTCGACGGCGCCACCGCCACGCCACTCGACGCTTTTTCGATTGGCCGCTTTGCTGCTGTCGCGACCTCTCCGGTCGCTTAAGTCCTCGTTTAGTGAATCTCAGGAGCCCCTCAATGAAACTGTTCAAGACGCTCGCGGCGCTGGCCGCATTGTGTGCATTCGGCGCAGCCGCGCCGGCGTGGTCGCAAAGCAAGACGATCTACATCGGCATGAACGGCGGTCCGATGGAGAAGGCCTATACGAGCCAGGTGCTGCCCGACTTCGAGAAAGCCAACAATGTGAAGGTGGTGGTGGTGCCGGGCACGTCGTCGGATATTCTCGCCAAGCTGCTCGCCAACAAGGCCAGCCCGCAGATTCACGTGGTGTTTCTCGACGACGGCGTGATGGCGCGCGCGGTCAGCATGGGCGTGTGCAAGAAGCTCGACGACGCGCCCGTTCTCAAGGAACTCTATCCGTTCGCGCGCATGAAGGACGATATGGGCGCGGGCGTGCAGCTCGGCATGACCGGCATTGCCTACAACAAGAAGCTGTTCGCTGAAAAAGGCTGGGCCCCGCCCACATCGTGGATGGATTTCGCCGATCCGAAATACAAGGGCAAGGTGGTGTTCCAGTCGGCGTCGAGCAGCACCTTCGGGCTGCACGGCTTTCTCGCCATCAACCGCTTGATGGGCGGCAGCGAACAGAACGTGGAGCCGGGCTTCACGAAATGGGCGAGCACGGTGGGACCGAACGTGGTCGAGTACGTGCCGAACTCGGCGAAGATTTCCGAAATGGTCCAGACCGGCGAAGCGGGCCTGTTCCCGTTGACGCCGACCGCCGTGGGCGATCTGGCGGACAAGGGCATTCCGGTCGGCTATGTGAATCCGAAGGAAGGTCCAGTGCTGTTGCTGGTCGACCTGTGCGTGGTCAACAACAACCCCGATCCGCAACTGGCGCAGAAGCTCGCGCAATTCCTGTTGTCCGCGCCGGCGCAAACCAGGGCCGCCGAGGCCGGCCGCCAGATTCCCACCAACCATCTCGCGAAGATGACGCCGCCCATGCAGCAGAGCCTCGGTAACGTGGACGATCTGGTGCGCAAGGTGACGGTGGTGGATTGGGATACGATCAACGCGCACCGCGCGCAGTGGGATACGCGCTGGAACCGGCAGATCGAGCGTTAAGCGCTGAATGGTTGCGCTTCAACGAAAACGCGCGCCTTGCAAAGCTGCAAGGCGCGCGTTTTTTGTGCGTGAGCGTCGCGTTGCGTGGTTGCGCTAGAAGATCACCGACATCGCCACCGCAAGCCAGATTCCCACCACGCCGACAAGAAACAGATGCCGCGCAATGCGAATCCGGCTATCGCTGGATTCGGGCTCGACGGGACTCGTCGCGACCCACGGCACGAGTCCGAGGCAGCCGAAACCGATGAGCGCGGACACGAAGACGAAGACGTCGGCAACTCGCCATGTGGTCGGTTCATACAAACCCCAGTAGCCGAGAAAGACGATGCCGATCGAGAAGATCGTGGCCGAAGCGGCACTGAGTGCGGGCACTGATCCGATTGGACTCGGCATGCTTCACCTCTGATCGTTAGGCTGTTTTGGCCATGCCAGCGGAGTCCCGATTCGTGCCCGTGGTATCGCTCAGGACGTGCGGGCCTGCCTCGCTTCGTACGTCTTCAGATGACTATAGGCGATGCGCAGCAACGACAAGCCGTGCTCGCCCTTTTGCGCGTCGCCGCCGCGCGAAATCAGATCGCCGAGAATGTGATCCGCCTCGGTATGCGAGTGGTTTTCCACGTCCCGCAACATGGAAGCGGTGAGCGGCGATGGCGTGAAGAGCGTTTGCGTGGCGCGTGCGTCGAAGTCCGGGCCCATCGTGAAACCGTTGTGCTCCGCCACCGCGCGGCATTCGCCCAACAGATTCTCGATCACGCGCTTGCCGTCCGGCGCAGCCAGAATATCGCCCACCGAACCGCGCATCAAGCACGTGCCGGCCGCCAATGTGGCCAGGAACACCCACTTCTCCCACATGCGCAGCAATATGTTGTCGCTGACCAGCGCGTCGAAATTCGCGCCGGCCATCGCGTCGGCGATCGCCTGGACACGCTCCGACGTGCCGCCGGCCGGTTCGCCGAAAGTGATCGCGTGGGTGTCGTTCAGATGCACGATGTGCTGCTCGGCATTGAGCGTGGCGGCAATCACGCATTGCCCGCCCAGCACGCGCGCGGCGCCGAACTTTTCGTTGAGCACGTCGATATGGCGCATGCCGTTGAGCATCGGCAGAATCAGCGTCGACTCGCCGACCAGCGGCGCGAAGGAATCGATGGCGTCGTCGAGACTGAAGGCTTTGCAGCTCAGCAGTACCAGATCGAACGGCTCGGCGCTGACGCCGGCGAGAATCGTTTGCGGATCGGGCAGCTTGAGATCGCCGCGCACGCTGCTGATGACGAGTCCGTCACGCTTGAGCTTTTCCGCCCGGCCGGGACGCACGAGGAAGGTCACGTCCTGGCCCGCCGCTGCGAGACGCCCGCCGAAGTAGCCGCCCACGGCGCCCGCCCCTACTACTAGAATTCGCATCTTTGGCCTCTTGATAGATTTCGGTCACGCACCGGCGTCCATGAGCCACGGCTTCAGGAGGCGCTTATGCAGTGCGTGTGCAGAAATGTAGCAAAGATTGAAGATCGGCACCGGCCAGGATTGCCGTGGTCCGGCGTGTTGCATTGCACAGCGGCTTACGTCAGATCAATCCGCGCCTGCCGCATGTGAGTCTGTCATACGACCGCGTCATTCTCAAAGCGTGCCGCAAATGGTGCGCTCGTAAAGCGCCAGCATGCCCGGCACATCCACCTTGACACATACTTTGCAGTCGGGGCGGCTATCCCAGGCAGGCGCGGGCACGGGCATGGCCGACGGCTTCTGGATGGTTTGGCCGACCGCGATGCCCTCCGTCAACACGCGCACGGGACCACTGCGTGTCGTATAGAGTTGCGGCGCCAGCACATAGGCCACCGCCGACGAATCGTGCACGTAGATGCCCTCAAGCTGCGCGCTTTGCTCGTGGAACGCCTCGTAGTGCCGCGACACTTCCCACACGAACTGACCGGCCGCGCCGCCGCGCTCGCGCAGCGACGCCAGATACTGGTGGCTCATGATGGTGCGCTGCGTAACGTCTAGCCCGACGATCGCAACCGGCCACGCCGCGCCGAACACGATATCGGCGGCATCCGGGTCGCCCAGGATATTGGCTTCCGCCGCGGGCGTGACGTTGCCGAGCACGCCGTCCGTGCCGAACGCGCCGCCCATGATCACCACCTGCTTGACGAGGGAGGCGATCTGCGGATCGTCGGCAAGCGCGAGCGCAAGGTTCGTGAGCGGGCCCACGGCAAGCAGCGTCACTTCGCCAGGATGCGCGCGCACCGTCTCGATGATGAAGCGATGCGCGGGGCGCGCATCGAGCGCGGCCGCGTCCGTTGTATCCAACGCGATATTGCCGACCCCGTTGTCGCCGTGAATCCACGCGAGCGGTTCAGGCGCGCTGCGCTCGAGCGGAGCCGCCGCACCCTGCGCGACCGGCACGCCGGCGGCGAACCGTCCGGCGAGAACGCGCGCGTTGCGCGTGGTCGTTTCGATCGTCGCGTTGCCGAATACGCTCGTCAGACCGAGCAGTTCGATATCCGGATGCAGCGCCTGAAACACGAGCGCCATTGCATCGTCCACACCTGGGTCGGTGTCGTAGATGACCTTGTGCTTGCTCATAGATAGAACGCATCCGGCAATTGTTCGCGCGCGGTGGTGTCGCGCGTGGCGCCATGCAGATTGCCGAGGCGAATCGGCAATTCAGGGCCGCCCAGTTCGATGATCACCTGGCGGCACGCGCCGCATGGCGCGATCGGGCCGTCCGTATCGCCGATCACCGCAAGCGCGGCGAACTGGTCACGCCGATAACCCGCCGCAATGGCGCTGAAAAACGCGGTACGTTCCGCACAATTGCACAAACCGTAAGAGGCGTTCTCGACGTTGCAGCCGTCGAACACCCGGCCGTCTTTGGTCAGCAGCGCCGCGCCGACCTTGAATTTCGAATAAGGCGCATAGGCCTTTTCTCGCGCGACGCCCGCGCGTTCCAACAGTTGTTCCATATTCATCCAGCAATCCTCGATTCAATTCAGCGTAATGAACATGCCCGCAATCGTGGCGCTCATCAGGTTCGAGAGCGTCGCGGCAAGCACGACACGCAGGCCGTAACGCGCGACTTCGGCACGGCGTCCCGGCGCGACGGCGCTAAAGCCGCCCGTTAGCACCGCGATCGACGAAAAGTTCGCGAAGCCGCACAACGCAAACGACAGGATAGCAATGGTACGCGGATCGAGCGCCTGCAGGCCGGCCGCGGTCACGCTCGCGGCGTCTTTCAGATAGGGCGACAGCGACGCATACGCGACGAACTCGTTGAGAATGACCTTCTGGCCGAGGAAATTGCCGGCGATCGTGGCCTCGTTCCACGGCACGCCGATCAGATAGGCGAGCGGCGCGAAGATGACGCCAAGCACCGATTGCATCGACAGTTGCGGATGGCCGAACCAGCCGCCCACGCCGCCCACGATCCCGTTGAGTAAGGCAATCAACCCGACGAACGCGATCAGCATCGCGCCGACCATCACCGCGATTTTCAGGCCCACGGTCGCGCCGGAACTCGCGGCCTCGATGATATTGGCGGGACGCTTCTCGTCGAAGTTGAGGTTGTCCATATGTACCCGGCTCGGTTCGGTGGACGGATGAATGATCTTCGCGAACAGCAAGCCGCCCGGTACCGCCATGAACGACGCCGCCAGCAGATACTCGATGCGCACGCCGAGCCCCGCATAGCCCGCCAGCACCGACCCGGCGACGGCCGCCATGCCGCTCGACATCACCGCGAACAATTCAGCGCCGGTCATGTCGCGCGTAAACGGTTTGACCACGGCGGGCATTTCGCTTTGACCCAGAAAGATCGTGGTGACCGCGGAGAACGATTCGAGCTTCGACACGCCGAGCAGCTTCTGAAATACCGTGCCGAGCACGATCACGATCCAGCGCATCACGCCGAGGTAGTACAGCACGGAGATCAACGCCGTGACGAAGATGATGGCCGGCAACACGCGCACGGCGAACACGAAACCGCCGTCGCCGAAGACCTGGAACATCTTCGCTTGCACGAGGCCGCCGAACAGGAACTCGATGCCCGCGTTGCCGTAGCCGAGCACGTTATTGACGGCGGACGCCGCGCCCGAAAGTATCGACTTGCCGACCGGCACGAACAGAATGAATGCGCCGATACCGATCTGCGCCAGCAGCGCGCTGATTACAGTCCGTAAGCGGATAGCGCGCCGGTTGGTGGAAAAGATCAACGCGATGAATAGCAGTACGGCAATACCGAGGATATTTCGAGCGATCAGTGCCATGTCTCGTGATGTTCTTGTGAAAATGGCATTGATGCTAAACGAAACTGATGCCGGAACAAAAACTTTAAATATGGGACGGCACTCTAGTGCCGAAGAATGCATCACGGTTGATGCGAGACGCATCTGCGAAACTTCGACAAGGGTGCGTCGACATGTATTTCGCATGCCGACGCACCCTGCAGCTATCGACTCAAAGTCACAGCATTTCCAATGCCAGCGCGATGCCTTGGCCACCGCCAATACAAAGCGTCACGATGCCGCGTTTGAGGCCGTCGCGCCGCATCGAATGAAGCAGGCGTGTCGTCAGCACGGCACCGGTCGCGCCGATCGGATGGCCATGCGCGATCGCGCCGCCTTGCACGTTGATCAGTTCGTCCGCAATGCCGAGTTTGCGCGCGACCGCGATCGGCACGGCGGCAAACGCCTCATTGATTTCGAAGCGCTCGACATCGCGCAATTGCCAACCGGCTCGCGCCAACGCCATCTCCACGGCCGGCACGGGACCGAGGCCGAACATGCCGGGCTCGACCGCGGCAACGCCATAAGACACGAGACGCGCGAACGGCGCGATACCGTGTGCTTCCGCGAAACCACGGTCGGCCACGAGCATTGCGGCCGCGCCACTGTTCAATCCGGGCGCATTGCCTGCGGTGATCGTGCCGTCGGGACGAAATGCCGGACGTAGTTTGGCCAGCGTTTCCACGGTGGTGTCGGGACGCGGCTGTTCATCGCGTGTGAAGTGCTGCGGGCCTTTGCGCCCTGCTATTTCCACGCCAACCAGTTCGGCGTCGAAATCGCCGCGCGCCTGGGCTTCGCTAAATCGCTGCTGCGAACGCGCGGCCCAACGGTCCTGAGTTTCGCGCGTGATGTCGAATTGCGCGACGAGATCTTCGGTGTGCCAGCCGGAATGCTCGCCGGAAAACGCGTCGTTCAGGCCATCGCGCAACAGGCTGTCGTGGATCTGCGCGTTGCCCATGCGGTAGCCCCAACGGCCGCCGTCGAGCAGATACGGCGCGCGGTCCATGTTTTCCATGCCGCCCGCCACGGCCGCATCGCCGAGACCTAGCAGGATTTCCTGGGCCGCCGATGCGATTGCCTGCGCGCCCGAGCCGCACACGCGATTGACCGTCAATGCCGGCACGGCCACCGGCACACCGCCGCCGATCGATGCCTGGCGCGCGGGATTCATCTTGTTGCCGGCCTGGATCACATTGCCCATCACGACCGACGCCAACTCAGCCGCGTCGAGCCCGCTGCGGCGCAACGTCTCACGCACGGCGACCGCGCCGATTTCGGTTGCCGGCACGTCCTTCAACGATCCGCCGAATGCGCCGATCGGCGTTCTCACCGGATTGCAGATCACTACTTCTCGCTGGTTCGCCATCATTTCTCTCCAGTTGGTTCAACACCTCATTGGCCACGCGCGTGCATCGGTCGATCAGTTGTTCGCCGATACCGCCGTGACCGCGTCAGGCACATCCCAGCCGCCGCCGAGCGACCGGTACAACGCGACAGCCGAAAGCGCATGCTCGCGCTTGGCCTGGTTCAACGACTCCGCGTCACGCAGATACGCCTCCTGCGCGGTCAGCACATCGAGAAAATCCGCCGCGCCGCCCTTGTACAGTTCGCTCGACAGACGCAGCGCCTGGTTCGACGCATCGAGCGCGCCGCCAAGACGTTGCACCTGCACGGCGCCGCTCACCAGATCGCTGCGGTTGTCCTCGATTTCCTTCAGCGCTTGCAGCATGGTTTGCTGCAAGCCGAGTTGCGATTCGCGCATGCGGCTTTCGCTCGCGTCGATATTCGCGGTGATGCGGCCCGCGTTGAAGATCGGGCTCGTCGCGTTCAAGGCGGCGCTGAAGAGGTTGTCGGTCAGCGTCGGCAAGCCGAGATAGGACGAGGCCAGCAAGCCGTCGGCGAGATTGAGGCGGAACTGCGGATAGCGCTGCGCTTTCGACACGCCCACTTCCGCCGCGCGTTGTTCGACCGTCGCGTAGGCGGTGCGCACGTCGGGACGCTGCAGAAGCGCTTCCGAGGGCAGCATCTGCGGCACGCTTTGCGCGGGCACCGGAATGTCGCGTGCATTGGCGAGCAGCAAGCTGTCGACGCTCTCCGGCGTGCGGCCCGAGTACACCGCGATCAGACTCAATTGATGCTGCACCGCCGATTGCACGCGCGGGATCTGCGCCTGCAAATCCTCGAGCTGGTTCTGTGCGCGCGCGACGTCGAGTTGCGTCGACAGTCCGTAGTGCAGACGCTGCTGCGTGAGCTTCAGCGCGCGTGCGCGGATCTGCTCGTTGTCGCTCAGAATCTGCAACTGCGATTGCGCCCACCGCAGATCGATATACGCTGCCGCGGTATTCGCCGCGAGCGCGAGGCGCACCTCGTTCAATGCCGACTGGCGTCCCGACACTTGCGCCTGCGCCGCTAATACCGCGAGACGCTCGCCACCAAACACATCCGGCGTCCAGCTCGCCGTCAGGCCAACGCCGGCCTGACGCACATAGCCGAGCGGCGGCGGCGTGTTCTGACGCGAGTTGGACGCGGTCGCGCTCGCATTCAACTCCGGCAGCAGGGCCGCGCGATTCTGCTTCGCCAGATCCTGCGCCTGCCTGACGCGCTCCACCGCCGCCTGCACATCGAGATTGCCGGTCAACACGGATTCGACCAGTTGATGCATGACCGGGTCGCCGAACTGCGCCCACCACGCGTTGGCGCTCACGCTGTCTTGCGGCGCGTCGACATTCCATGCGGCAGGCGCGACGGTCTTCACAGTTTGCGGCAAATCCGCGTGCGTTGCCGGTTGCACCGCGCACGCCGCGAGCGTCAGCAAGGCGGCGCTCGCGAGTACTTTGACAAGGATCGGTTTCATGTTGAATTCCTCAATGAGCATCGGGCGGCGGTGCGGTGTTGCCGAACGGGCGCGAGAACAGCACGCTCAGCAGGCCGACCACGAAACAGAGCGACAGGGCGTAAAACGTGTCGGAGAACGTGAGCACGAGCGCTTCGCGCATCAGCAGCGCGTGCAGTTGGCCGAGCCCGGCGTTGGCCGCGTTCAGCGCGTTGCCGCCCACCGCCGCAAAATGCGCGCTTTGCTGCTGCAAGATCGATTCGACCACCGGACGGCCCACGTTCAGATGTTCATCGAGCCGCTCGTAGTGCAGGTTCAGGCGGTCGTTGAGCATCGTGCTGCTCACCGCAATGCCGATCGCGCCGCCCAGGTTACGCATCAGGTTGAACAGGCCGCTTGCGGAGCGAAGCCTCGACATCGGCAATGAACCGAGCGCCATCGTGACGATGGGCGGAATGCAGAACTGCTGACCGATGCCGCGCAACGCCTGTGGGATCAGCAACTCCTGCCAGCCCCACTGATTGGTCAGCGGCACATACAGATAACAGCCGACGCCGAACAGCACCAGGCCGAACACCAGCAGGATCCGCATGTCGATGAAGCGCGCGACCACCGAATACGCCACCATCGCGACCAACTGAAAACAGCCGACCGACAGCAGCGCCACGCCGATCTGCAACGAATCGAAGCCACGCACACGGGACAGGAACACCGGCGTCAGGAACACCGCGCAGAAAATCCCGATCCCGGTGATGAACGACAGCAGACTGCCAATGCCGAAGTTGCGGATCGCCAACGCGCGCAAATCGACGATCGGCTCTTTCGCGGTGAACGCATGCACGATGAACAGGAATCCGCAGATCGCCGTTATCCACGCGCACGTCAGGATCACGTCGTCGCCGAACCAGTTCTTGCGCGGCCCTTCCTCCAGCACGTATTCGAGGCAACCGAGAAAACCGGACATCAGAAGGATGCCCAGGTAATCGCCTTTCTTCAGCAGCGACAGTTCGACGTTGTCGAAATGCACGTATTTCGGCACCATCAGCGCGACGGCCAGACCCGGCACCAGGTTCAGATAGAACAGCCAGTGCCACGACCATTGCGACGTGATCCAGCCGCCGATCACCGGACCAATGGTCGGCGCGAGCGTGGCGAGCGCGCTGATGGTGGTGGATGCAATCAGCCGTTGCTTGCCGGGAAACAGCACGAAGGCCGTGGTGAACACCGTCGGGATCATCGCGGCGCCGAGCGCGCCCTGCAAACCGCGGAACAGGATCATCGAGTTGATGTCCCACGCGAGACCGCACAACATGCTGGTGATCGTGAAGCCGAGCGCGGAAAACGCGAACACCCAGCGCGTGGAGAACACGCGGGTGAGCCAGCCGGACATCGGAATCACCAGAATCTCAGCGATCAGATACGAGGTTTGCACCCACGAGAGTTCGTCCTGGCTCGCGGACAAACCGCCGCCGATATCCTTGAGCGACGACGCCACGATCTGGATATCGAGCGTCGCCATGAAAAACCCCACGCACATCAGCGTGAACGCCAGGACTTTGGTTCGCGTCGGCAGGTCGGCGGGGTTGGCGAGAACTTGGGTCATGATCGGCTCATCCGCGCGCCGGCGCGTTGCCGGAACTCACATGCACTTTCACCGTGGCCGACAGACCGGGGCGCAGCACGCCTTGCATTTCCTTCGGCACATTCAGCCGCACACGCACCGGCACGCGCTGCACGATCTTCGTGAAGTTGCCCGTGGCGTTCTCGGCAGGCAGCACGCTGAACGTTGCGCCGGTGGCCGGGGCCAGACTTTCCACCACACCGTGAATCGCAGTGCTCGATGCGTCGAGATCGACATCGACGCTGTCGCCGACGCGCATCTTCTTCAACTGGTCTTCCTTGAAGTTGGCGTCGATCCACAATCCACTCGACGGCACCACGGTCAGCAGCGACACGCCGGTGTTCGCCAGCAGGCCGACACGCGCCGTGCGATTGCCGATATAGCCGTCGATCGGCGAGCGAATCGTCGTGTACTCCACATTCAGCGCCGCGACACGCTGGGCGGCTTGCGCCGTCGCGATACGCGCCTCGGCGTCGCCGATTTGCGCGTCGAGCACCGCAATCTGACGTTGCGCCGCGATCAGCGCGGCGCCGCTGCGATCGACCGCCGCACGCGCTTTGGTCAGATCGGCATCCGCGCGTTCGACGACCTGGTTCGATACCGCGTCGTCCTTCACCAGTTCGCGGTAGCGCGTCTGGTCCGCGGCGCTGCGCGTCAATTCGGCGCCGGACGCGCGCACCTCGGCGGCCTGCTCATTGATGGTGGCGAGTTGCAAGGATTTCTTCGCCTGCAGTTCGATCACCGCGGCTTGTGCGCTCTGCACTTCCGCCGTGGCCTGGGCGAGCCGCGCGTCGTAATCGCGCGCATCGAGCCGGATCAACACCTCGTTCGCGTGGACGAACTGGTTGTCGTGCACGAGCACATCCGTAACGAAGCCGTTCACCTTCGGCGCCATCACGGTGACATCGCCGCCCACGTAGGCATCGTCAGTCGTTTCGACGAAGCGGCCGACGAAGAACCAGTACGACGCAGCAAGCGCCAGCACGGCAATGACCGTGATGACCGCGAGCAGCATCCACGGAATGCGCCGTGCCGGTTTGGCGGTCTGCGCCGCGCTCGGCGGGGCGATAGTCGATGGAGTAGTGGACATGGTGTCGATATGTGCGTATGCACTCGTTACGTTAAAAAAACGGCGCGTGGATTGCGCCGGCTGTACGTCGCCGTATCCGCGACTTCAGATTGAATCCCGTGTGATGGCGAACAATTCGCCTCGCAATGCAGCCGCGCGCCGTTCGCCGAAACGATGCTCGAATTCGGCTTGCGCGGCATGCCAATGTTCGCCCCCTGCCTTGAGACGCGCCTCGCCTGCAGGCGTGAGCGTGATCGTCAGCGCCCGCGCGTCGGCACCGAGTGCCTCGCTCGACACGAGGCCGTTACGGCGCAGTGGCTGAATCGTGCGGACCAGGGTGGTGCGTTCCATGCGCATGGCTTCAGCCATTTGCTTCATCGTCATGGGGCCGGTGCGTTTGAGCCGTCCCAGCAGCGAAAACTGCGTAATGGTCAGCCCGACATTCGCCAGGTGCCGGTCGTATATCTGCGAGACATAACGCGCGGCCTGGCGGATGGCAAAGCAGTCGTCGTCGAAGAGCCCTTCCATTGCTGCACTTCCTCGTTTGTGAGTGCGTCTGCACATAAACAGGCGAACCGATGCTCGTCGGAACGAGCGGGTACGCCTCAACTAGCCGGTGATGCTAAAGAGTTCGGCGCGCAGCGTTTTGGCGCGCGCATGGCCGAACTTCATTTCAAACTCGTCCTGTGCGGCGCGCCACGCAATGGCCGCCTGATCGAACGTGGCTTCGCCCTTGTCCGTCAGGCTGAACAGAAGGGTGCGGCCGTCATGCTCCGCCGATTCGGCCACCACCAGCCCGTCGCGCTGCAGGGGTTTCATAGCGCGGACCAGCGTGGTGCGCTCCATCACCATGGCGTCCGCCAGATCCACCATGGGCAGATTCGGCATGCGCGCGAGCTTGGCGAGAATCGTGAACTGCGCAGCCGTCAGGCCCACTTCGCCGAGGTGGCGTTCGTAGATTTGCGTGACGTGCCGGGCCGCCTGGCGCAGCGCGAAGCAGTTGCATTCGTCGTAAGAGATGGGACGGTTCATGAGCTGGAGTCTATATGTGCATACGCACAGAGTCAAGTTTGGCTATTTTGAACACAGTGTTGCTGAATTTGGGCAACGGCCTCATCCATGCTGCTTCCCGCTATATGGGGTTACCCATGCGAAAGTGTTATTTTTAGCACGTCGGCCATATCAACGGGCCAAATCACTGTTCCTTCAGTGCACCAGCACATTGTTGATCTGAACCACGTCGGCAATGCTCAGGGCGGCTGTGTCGCCCTTGAGTTGCATCAACGCGACGATGGCGTCATAACGAGCCGCCAGCAAATCGCGTTGCGCAGAATAGAGTGCGTCGATCGCTCTGAGCACGTCGCTGGCCGTCCGGCTACCCACGCGAAAACCGACCCGACTTGCCGCCAGCACTTCTTGCGAAGACGCCACCAGATGGGCAAGCAAGTCGATTCGCGTGCGGCCGTACTGATAGCGGCTGTAATCGTCGCGGGCCGCGGCTTCGGCGTCCCGCGTGGCGCCCGTGAAGCCCTCTTGCGCCTTGTCTTCCAGCGCCGATGACGCCTCCACCTTTGCCTGTGTCTCACCGCCGGAAAAAATCGGTATCGAGACCGCCAGCATGCCCGTTGTCGTGGTTGTGGGTCGCGAGAAACCGGAGGCCGCGCCGGCGGGCGTATAGCTTCCGGTCAGGTAAACCGAGGGCAAGTGCGCCGACTGCGCCTTGCTCACCTCCGTCCGGGCGATCTCCCAGTCCAGCTGTTTCAGTTGCACGTCGAACGCGTGATTCTTCGCCTGCGCGGCCCATGCATCAATGTCCTCAGGTTGCAGGCGCGGCATGGGCAACGACTCTGGCAATCGCGCGAGCGTCTCGAACGGCACGCCGGTGGCCTGCTCGAACGCGCGGCGCTTCGCAAGCAACGTGTTTTCAGCATCCATCCGCTCGATCGCGACCTTCTCGCGCGCGGTTTGGGCGTCGCGCAAATCGATCAGCGTTGCTTCACCCGCCGCTTTGCCCCGATTGATCAACTGCAGGTGCTGATCGACCGCGGCCGCGTATTCGCTCACGCGCCTCAGTTCATCCTCGGCGACAAGCGCTTCGAAATAGATACGCACGGCGCGCAGAATCGCCGCCTGTTGCGCGGCATTCAGTTCGACAGCGCCGCGCGCTTCGACAAAATCCGCCTGCTTGTAATTGCTCCATTTCGTCCAGTCAAACAACGGCTGCGCGATATTGACGGTCCAGCCCGATTGCCAGTAGGTCGTGGTCGGAAAACCATCTGTCGCGAGGCGATTGTAGGTGCGCCCCCAGCCTGCGGAAATCTGCGGCAGTAATCCCGCACGCGCCAGCGGAACAGCCTGCTGCGCGGCCGCGTAGCCCGCACGTGCCTGCGCGAGGCTGGAGTCGCGGCCGAGCGTCTGCTGCGTGACGGTGAGGAGGTCAGCCGCAAATGCGGGACTCGCCATGGCGCAAAACAGGTGCACCGCAACGCGCGCGACACGGAACTTAAGCATGGATCGGCTCCGGCAGAGGATGTAAGTGCTCGGGCATCAGTGCACCGTCTACAAGGCGATACCGAACGTCGAACGCGGCTGCCAGTGACCGGTCGTGGGTGATCACGACAACCGTGCAGTTCAGCCGGCGCAGCAAGGCAGCCACGTGTTGCACCGAAGCCGGATCCAGATTGGACGTGGGCTCGTCGAGCAGCAGCAGACTTCGGCCCTGATAGAGCGCACGCGCCAACAGCAGGCGTTGCCGCTGGCCAGCGGAGATGTTCGCAATCGTGTCGCTAATCACGGTCCGGGTGCGCATCGGCAGACGCATGACGTCCTGCATCAATCCGACGTCTTCGAGCAGCGCGTGTACGCGGTCTTCGTCGATACTGGCTGCGAATAACGTGATGTTTTCGGCAATCGAGCCGTGCAGAATCAGGTCGCCCTGACGCATGTGGGCCGCATGCCGGCGGATTTCGTCGATAGTCAGATTGGGCCATGCGATGCCGTTGAGCATGATCTGACCTTTCTGAAGCGGCTCGGCAGCCGACAGCAGTTTGAATAACGTCGATTTCCCCGCGCCCGACGGACCCGTAATGGCGATCTTGTCGCCATGCCGGATATCGATACTCACGTCTCGCAGAACCGGCTGGTCGGACACGCCGTAGCGAAACGTGACGTTGCGCACCTCGATACGCTCGAACATACGTATCTCCGTCACACGGTTGCGCTCGGCAAACGGCGTATATCGCTCTTCCTCGCACTCGACGATATCCGCCACGCGCGCGGTCGGCACGCTCAGCATGAAATACGCGAACGCGCCATTGACGGCATGGGCAAAGCGCTCGGACATCAACGACTTGTAGATCAGAAACGAATAGAACACGCCCACGGAAACGCTGCCGGCCAGCATCAGCCGCGCGGCGAACCAGGTGATCGCAATCGTGTCCGCGTACTGGACCAGTTTGAGGATCGCGTCGCGCGCGCTGTTCAACCTGTTACTCGCCAGCAGCGCGCCCACATATTCCTTGTACTTGATCATGTAGAGCGCCGTACGGCGCGTCTCGCCCTGCGCGAGCTTAATCAGGCTCGCAGCCCGGATCGTTTCGATCAATGCGTCGTCGCAGCGCGCCGACGTTTCCAGCACAAGCGCGTGGTTGTCCCGCATGCGCGCGAACATGCCCAGCGCGACGGCAAGATAGAGGATGAACATGGCCACGGCGACGGCCGTCAGCATGCGGCTCTGCACCAGCATCAGACCCAGCGCCAGAGATCCCACCGCGATGTCGATGCACATCGACGTGACGGTTCGGGTCGCATAGACGCTGATCTCGTCCTGCGCCTTGACGCGTGCGAAGACATCGCCGACATGACGCTTTTCGAACCACGACATCGGGTTGCGCAGGAGATGGCCGAGCAATCCCTCGGTCATGTTGACCTGCGTAAGCTGATGCAGCAGTTCGACAAGGCGCGACTCCACATACTGGCTCAGCGCCCCGACCGCGAAAATGCCGGCAAATGTCAGCACTAACACGCTCAGCAAATTCAGGTTGTCCGCGGAGACCACGTAGTCGAGCACGAGGTTGCCGAGATAAGGCATGGCGAGAATCGCAAACTGGCTTCCCAGTGCGACGAACATGACTTTCGCCAGTTGCCTGCGCAGTGCGGGATTCAATGCCCGCACGCGTTCAAGCGCACCGGGCACCGGCGATTTCGCGCGAATACGCGGCATGGAAGGCGTTGCCGAACATTCCAGCAGATAACCGGACACGCTCGCCATAAATGTATCCATCGAGACCCGCCGCCGCCCGCTGGCCGGATCGAGGACTTGAACGTAGCCATGCCCGCACTTCTCGAACACCACGAAATGCGCGCCGCCGAAGTGAAGAATCGAGCCTCGCTTGACCGAATGAAGATCCGCCATGTCGAACCGGTAGGCCTGTACGGCCAGGCCGAAGTCGGTCGCCACGTCGTAGAGATCCATCAAAGTCAGGCCATTTGCCGAGATTGGCCTGAACGCGGACAACTCGCGCACTTCAGTCGCGCGGCCGAGATGTGAAAGCACCATTGCCAGGCAGGCATAGCCGCATTCCGCGACTTCGTTCTGATAGATCGTTCGCACCGGGTCTCCTGTTAGCCTCTGATCATGCGGAAAAGCGGCGCCAGCACCCATTCGGCGATCGTCCTGCGCTCGACGACGATGCTCGCCGTTGCCCGCATCCCCGGCAAGATGTCGAAATGTTGCTTGCCGTAGTCGAACGTCTTGCCCCGCAGCGTTGCCCACGCCAGATAGTCGCCGTCTCCACCGCCTTGAGCGGCCAGCGAGGCGGGAACGCCAGGAGGCGCTGCGGAGGCCTGCATCGTCGTGTCGGAAATAGCGTCGATGCGGGCTTCGTAGCTGCCGAATTTCGCGTACGGAAACGCATCGAATTTAAGCCGTACGGTCTGACCTTTTTCGACGAACCCACGACGCCGCGACGGAATGCGCAGCGCCGCCCGCAACGCACCCTTCTCGTCCGTCGCGATGACGAGCGCGACGTCGGATGCCTCCAGCGTGTGACCCGGCACGAGTTTCGAAAACGTGACGACTCCCGCCCGCGGTGCCGAGATCGTTGCGTCGAGGCGCGACTGCTCGAAGCGCATCTGGATTTCCTGAATGCTTTGTTCGTGCCTGGCGTCGTTCTCTTTCAGTTGCGCATCGAGGTCGATCAGCGTGCCGCTTAACGTCGATATCTCGCCGCGCAACTGTTCGCGGCGCGCCCTGCCTTGAGCAATGGAGACCTTGACCTGATGCTCGTCCGCGCTGGCCTGCTCGATACGATCGGCTGTCACGTAGTCCGACACCGACTTGAGACGCACGAGCTTCTGCTGCGATTCGTCCGCAAGCTGGCGGTTCTGGGCGATCTGTTCATCCAGCGCGCTGAGTTCCGCTCTCCGGCTCGCGCCGGTCAGCGATGAAGCATCGCGCTGCGCGGTGAGTTGCGCCTTGCGCTGCGTGTACTGCTCGTCTGCGACACGAATCTGCTCGTCGCGCATTTGCGAGTCGAACACATTGCGCTGGCGGCCGTCGCTCGATAACGATAGATCGCGCTGCAGTGTGAACAAGGGCGCACCCGGCGCCACACGTTCCGACGGGTGCACGTACACCGACGTCACGAGTCCGCTCAAACCCCGCACCTTCACTTCGGATGCCGACACGATTTCGCACTGCACGTCCTGCTTGAGCTCGACTTCATGCAGAAAGCCGAAGCCAATCGCCACCACCACGATTGCCGACGCGGCATAAGCGATCCAGCGCCAGGAAATGTCCTTGAACTGCGGAATACTGGTTGGTTCCATTACTGTCCTGCCGCCTCTCTTCTGAGACGAGATGTGTCTTTCCAACGCTGCTCGTGTGGGTTATCTGGCCGGCGCAAATGCGTACATTGAAGGATGTCCGGCGGCCAGTGAGCGCGCATAGTTCTCTCTCAGCGCTTTCTCGATGCAGTCGGCGACACGTTGAGGCGCGTCGCTTCGCGCGAGCTCGAGCGGCTCGAGAAAGACCGCACTGAAACGCCCACGCTCGAAGCGCAGATAGAACGGCAGCAGCAGCGCGTCGAGCGGCGCGCCCATACGGAATACGCCGTTATGAATACGCGCTGATCGGCCGAAAATGGACACGCCGACCGTCTCCATCGGATAGCCGCTCAACGCGAACGGCGGCGCATCGGAAAACAGCACGACGACACCGTTGCGTCTGAGCGAGCGCGCCGCGCGCAATCCCAATCCGCCGCGGTTCGTTTCGCTATAGGTGTGAAGGATGTCGATGTGCGGAGTCATCGCCTCATCGCTTCCGTAGATGTCTTGCGGCACGCCCGATACGACACCGATGGACGCGAGACCGAGTTGCTTGCGCAGTTCGTCGATCAGATAAATATTGGCGTATTGCGAAAGGTAGTGAAACGGCGAAACGATGACCGCCCGCTCCGGCGTCGCTGTTTTCACTTTCCTGATGATCTGCGCGAGGACGCCAGCCGCGCGTTGCAAATCCGGCCAGGTTTCGGCGCGATTGCGCTGGCGGCCAAAATGAAGCCGCTGATCGATCAGTTTCTCGAGCACCCTGCCCGACAGGACGCGATGGTCGTCAATCTGTTCGAGCTTCAACACGTCGCGCCCGACATCCCGCCGCTCAATACCGCTCCAGCGTAGCCGAGCGTTGAAACGACTCCCCACGTACCACGCGAAAATTGCAAGCGGTTCGATCGCACGCAGAGGTATGCGCGCGAGACAGGCGCCTTGCACCCAGGCGCGGCCGCGCCTCGCACCGCGCCTGACGGCAACGGGCAACGCGCGCAACGCTTTTAACAACCCCATGCTGGCTCCTTCGTCACGGTGACATAGCCGTTCCGCGGGAACGCCATCATTCGTCATCTGAACGCGAAGGCCGATCGCGAACGATCGGGCTTCGCGAGACTGCGGGCGGGTAATCAGCCCGCCCTTACACCCTTAACGCTGCTTAGTTACGCCCCCCGTGGCAATTCGGTGCCGGTGCCGGAGCCGGCTTCGCCGGTGCACAGTAGCCCTTGCAGCAGCCACCGGCGATTTTCGATTGAGCCAGCGCGTTACGATCGATCTTTTGCATTTTCTTGCCTTTTTTGTGAAATAAAGTTAGTACAGCTATAACTACAGACTACGACCTACAAAACATGGCTTTGCCTCCAGTGAGACTCGGCCAATTCTCGAATCTTTATCCATCTGGGCCACGCAGATTTTCAGACAGCCCCGAGTCAGGACATCTCGCGTGAGCGCCCCCGGCTATTTCAGTGATGCCCGTTCCCGCGCTCGACGTCCGACCACAAAACAACCGAATTACGTGCATACACTTTCATCGGCATGATGTTCGTGAACAGCATCAGACGCTCGGCGCCTTCCGTCTGGTCCGCGGTGGCGACATTCGCAGCGACGTTGTCGCCAACCGTCTCCTGCTTGATGACCCACTCATTCCATCGCGACGCAGTCTCCGGATCCGTCGGCTCGGCGCTGCCGTTGGCCAATTCGCGCCGGACGCCGATTTCAATCCGGTCCGCACCGCCCGGCTCCAGATGCGGCACCGGCACATAACCGGGACTGCTCGCGTTCGGGCCAATAGAGTCTGGCGCGCTGATATTTACGCCGTTTTTCGGCAAAACAATGTCCGCTGTGACTCCAGGTTCGTTGCCCAGCGCAATGCCTCGCCGGTGAACAAACACTGAGCCCCGCATATTCGCCGACGCCTGCGAGTAACCGGAACCGCCGCTCGCACTCCCACCGAAAGTCGCGTAGGCACTTTGGTACTGCGCACTGCCACCACCTGTAGTCGACCGTTCCGAATGCGTTCCGTATATGCCGTAGCGCAGTTCATCTGCGGTGCCGTCGGAGCCCGCGAGCATGGCCTGCTCGGACCAGCCGGCACGACTGTCATGCATCAGGCCCATCGACAGCGACGAGGCACGCTCCACCTTGCCGAGCGGCACCGAGACGCTTGCGAACACCTGATTGCTCATTGGCCCTGCCAGCCCGTTGCGCTGACGGGAAACCGATACGGTGTAGTTCAGATTCGTTTCGGCCACACGTAACGCGCCGGTGTATCCGATCTGAAACTGCGTATCGGAGCCCGAATGGTTCCAATCATTCGAGGTCGAGCCGACCACATAAAGCGAACCGTCACCGGCGCCGACGCGCTGGTTCAGGGTGATCTGCAACTGGTTGCGCCGGCGTCGGATGCCGTCTGCGCCAGAACCCGCTTGCATTGCGTCCCGCCCCAGCATCGCGTCGCGCAGCGTGAGGAAGCCACCGGATGAGTAGCCGTACGCCGCGACGGACACGTTCGTATCCGTCTGCTCGATGAACTCGCTATAGCCGATGCGCAGACTTGTGCCGCGCATATTCCGTGCATGCGATACATCGGCCTGAGCCTCCGAGACATCGGCCGACAGTGCGCCGATCGGCGTACGGAGCGCCGCGCCGATCAGGCCGGACAGATAGCCGTCGGCGACGATCGCCCCGCCATAGCCCGTCATCACGCTGTTGATACCATGCTGAACCGCGCCTTGCAGCAAAGCGCCGTGATGCCTGATCTGCGCGTCACGGGTCACGCCACCGACGATGCTGAAGCGCGTCGAGCCTGGCCGCACAAGCGGTACGACAGATGTATACGGCACGGTGAAACTGTGCCGACTTCCATCCGCCTCCGCCACGGTAACGAGCAGATTGCCGCCGTACCCTGTTGGTGCAACGTCATCAATCTCAAACGGCCCTGGCGCAACTGTCGCTTCGTATAAACGGTTGCCGTTCTGCGTAACGGTGACCAGCGCATTCGACATCGCCACGCCGCGCACCACAGGTGCGTAACCGGGCAGCGACTCAGACACCGCGCTATCGACACTCTCCATCTTTACGCCACGCACGCCGATGCTGTCGAACACAGCGCCGTCCGTGAACTGGTCCCCCAGCACGAGCTGGCTCTTCAACGAGGGGATGTCATGCTGCAGGTAAGCCGCGACATTCTGGTAGGACGTGCCCCGGCCCGTATTGGACTGCAACACACCCCGCTCGCGCACTCGCCAGTTGCCGATATTGACGCCGGCAGTAAAGCCAAGATAACTCTGTGTGTCCGCTGCTCCTTCGCTGGACGTATGGAACGTATTGAACGCGTAGCCGAGCGCCGCCGACGGACTCTCAGCGTACGGATTCACGACAGGTTCGCTTGTGGGCGCAGGCACTTCAGGCACTATTGCCGAAGCATCGACGCGATCGTCGTTGCGCTGGCCGCTGAACACGCTACTAACGCCGGCAAGCGCCTGCGCGTGCCCGGACGCCGGCACGCAAGCGCCGAGCGCGCCGAACATCAGCGCATGGGTATGCCTGAACGCACGCCTATTCAATCCCCGCGCGAATTCGGACTGTCTTTTCCCCGCCATTTCAACCGTCAGTGTTCGTTATGCGTGTAGCGATGTGCACGTGGCTCTGCGTGGCCGCGTTTCGAACGAAAGTATCGGCGCTGGCGCTCGCGCCAGCTAGACGATTTCACTGAGAGAAGGCCGGAACTTTCCCAATAGGGCCGCAGGTTTTACGCGCGGTACAAGCATTGAGCCGCGTTGCTGCATGCCGAGTGCAAACGTGCACCAGCGGGAGATTTGCGAATGCGGGAGAGGAGCGTAGCCGTGAGCGTGGCAGCCGCGACACATGGGTCGCGGTCTGAAGCTTATCCAAGCCGGGGATAACTATGTGAAATAGAGAGGGAAGGCGCGGCCCCTACAGCGCAAGCACCGTCACCCCCACTTCCACCCGATGCGCGCCACCGCCGAGAATCATCCCGCGCAGCAAGGACACATCGCTGTAATCGCGGCCGATGGCGAGCGTCACGTGATCCATATCGGCGAGCACGTCATTGGTCGGATCGAGATCGATCCAGCCGCTGCCGGGGCAATACACCGACACCCACGCGTGCGACGCATCCGCACCGATCAGTCTCGGCTGTCCCGGCGGCGGATCGTTGCGCAGATAGCCGCTCACGTAACGCGCCGGCAAACCCAGCGAGCGCAAGCAGCCGATCATCACCTGCGCGAAGTCCTGACACACGCCGCTCTTCAATTCGAAGGCGCGTTCGGCGGGCGTATCGAACATCGTCGCGGAAGGCTTGTAGGCGAAGTCTTCGTGAATGCGGTGCATCAGATCGATCGCGCCCGCGGCGACCGGCATGCCGGGAGGAAAACTCGGCAATGCATAGTCGCGCAGCGACGGACGCGGCACGATATTCGGCGACGCGAAACAGAACTCCACCTCGGGCCGGAACTGGCCGCCGACGCGAAAGCGCAGCGCATCGGCCACGTCGTCCCATTCGGGCGTCGCTTCCGGATCGAGATCGGTCCAACGCGGCATGAGCGCCACGGTCGTTTCGCTGACGAGTTGCAAGCGCTCATGCGGCGCATCCAGCGCGAAATACAGCACGTCGTTGCCGAATGCGTCGATCCGGCTATTCAGATAGGACGGTTCGGGTTCGATCTTTTCGCTGTGCGAGACCACCCGTTGCCACGAACAGGCAATCGGCCGGATTGTCGCGAGATGCTGCGCGGTCTCCACATACGTGGAGTAGCGATAGGTCGTGCGATGCGAGACGGACAGCACGGTCGGCGTGTGCTTCATGACCACACCTGCGAGGCGACCGTACTGGCATGACTGAAATAGCGCGCACTGATTTCATGCGCGGCCGCGCCGACGAAGCCGCCGATCTGATCGCATACCGCAATCAGATTGGCGTACGTGCCGTTTTCGTCCACCTCGCACAGCGATTCGAGCGTCGGCAACAGATCGGTGGGCGCCATCAATTCAGCGAACGGACGATGCCGCGTGCTGCCCGCCGCCACGGCGATCTCGTCGAGCTTTTTGCGCAGGCGCTCGTACACGCCGTAGATGCCGCGCGGATTGGTCGGCTCGATGACCAGCAGGTCGAGCAAGGCCGGCACTTCGAAGCGGCCGGGATAGAGTGAGCGATACGTCAGTGTGCTGTCGAACAATTGCAGCAGCAGATCGAAACCGGCGGGCGTAGAAAGCTGGCCTTTGTCGGCGACCACGCGCAGGAACGAGGTCATCGCCGATACGCGTTCGATGTGGCGGCCCACGAACAGCAGACGCCACGCTTCGTCGCGTGTCATGCGGTCGCCCTGTGCGCCGCTGATCGCCGACAACTGCACCGACAGGTGTTCGAGCGCGTTCATCAGCGTGACGCGGTCGTACCGCTCGTAGCGTTCGCCGCGGCCGTTCGCGCCACCGTTGCCATTGCTTTGCGACGAAGACGAAGATGAACCACCGCCGTATCCCGGCGCAGGCATCAACATCTGCAACGCGTCGCGGAAGTCGTTGCGCGCCGCGAGAATCGTGCGCCAGTGATCGTTCGACAGACGCCCGCGCACTTCCCCATTCGAGCGCGCCTGCGAGGTCAGGTTCTGGCCGATACTCGCGGCGCCGGTGCTCTCGCTCAGATTGGCGACCAGCGCACGCTCGAAAGCTGGCGGCGAATGCGGCGCGAACATGTCGCCGGATTGCACGAGCCCGCAGTGCATGGCGAGTTCGACCAGAGTCGGAAACATCGCGTCGGCATCATTGCCTTCCAGCGAGCCGAGGATAAGGCGCAACAGCCGCACGTTGTTTTCAGCGCGTTCGCCATAACGGCCTGCCCAGAACAGGTTTTCCGCCGCGCGGCTCGACACGGTGCGATGCTTGCGCGCGAGGTCGGCGGGCTGCATCGGCGAAGGCAACAGCGTGAAGGTCGAGGTCGGCTGACTCGACAGCACCCACGTATCGACGCTGCTGCCGCCGTACTGCATCGACACGGTGGCCTGGCGTTCGGCGGCCATGCGGGTGAAGCCGCCCGGCATCACATGCCAGCCGCCGTTGACGTCCGCAATCGCATAGACGCGCAGCACCGACGGACGGCGGCCGATGGTGCCTTCCTCGTAACGCGGCGTGCAGGAAAAGCGCTGCGCCTGCTGGATCGTGTAGGTGTCGGGCATGGCCTCGATCCGCTCGCGCCACGTCGATAAGCGCTGCCGGCCTTGCTCCACGCCGGGCGGCGCATCGCGCCCGGTGACCGGCCACGTCGGCACGACGAACGCTTCGTCGAGACGCGCGAACGCATGGTCGCGCGCCGCTTCTTCGCCGCACCACCACGTCGCCACGCTCGGCAACACGAGGTCTTCATCGAGCAGCACTTCGGCAATGCCGGGCAGAAAACCATGCAACGCCGGCGATTCGACGAAGCCCGAGCCCGGCACGTTCGAGACGATCACGTTGCCCGCGCGCATCACCTGCAACAAGCCGGGCACGCCGATGCTCGAATCGGCGCGCAGTTCGACCGGGTCGCAGAACGCATCGTCCAGACGCCGCAGCACCACATGCACGCGTTCGAGACCGGCGAGGGTCTTCAGATAGAGCTTGTCGTCGCGCACGGTCAGGTCCTTGCCCTCGACCAGCGTCACGCCGAGATAGCGCGCCAGAAACACGTGCTCGAAGTAGGTTTCGCTGAACGGCCCCGGCGTGAGCAAGGCAATATGCGGCGAATGCTCGGCGTCTTCGCTGTCGTGCCGCATCGTGGCCTGCGCCGCCTGCACGAGTGTCGCGATCAGTTGCGAGTAGGTCGGCGCGAGCCGGCTCACATGCATGGCGCGAAACGGATCGGCGAACAGCGTCGACACGATCAGGCGGTTTTCCAGTGCGTAACCGAGCCCGGACGGCGCCTCGGTGCGATGCGCCATCACGGTCCAGTCGCCGTTGGGTGTGCGCGCCAGGTCGACCGCGACCACTTGCAGAAACTGGCCGCCCGGCGGCGCGTAGCCCTTCACCGAGCGCAGATAGCCGGGGTGGCCGAAGACCAGCGCGGGCGGCAATTGTCCGCGCTCCAGCAAGGTCTGCGGCCCGTAAATGTCCGCGACGATCGCATTGAGCAGATGCGCGCGCTGCGTCACGCCATGCTCGATATGCGCCCACTCGTCCTCGCTGATCAGGAACGGCAGCAGGTCGAGCGCCCACGGCCTCGGCTCGCCGTTATCCGCGTAGACGTTGTAGCTGATGTCGTTGTCGCGGATCTGCTGCGCGACCGAGGCGAGGTGATCGTCGAGCCGCGCAATGCCGTCTTCGCCGAGCCGCTCGAAGAATTGCCGCCACGGTTCGCGCAACGCGCCCGAGGTGTCGCGTAACTCGTCCCAATGTCCCTCGTGGGCCGGCAGCAGGCGCAACAGGGACGAAGCGTCCGCGCGCGCCGCGGACGTTTCGAAGGGAAAAGTCGATTGAAAGGCCAAGGTCGTGTCGTTTTAAGAGTGTGCTGGTTTCACCAGTAGCGCAGATCCAGTGTGAACGGAAACTCCAGACTGCGATGCGGCGCATCGACCGTGAGCGGCCCCGGCGTATGTCCAGACGCGAAGAAGCGCGCGCGCCGCCGGCTTTCCGCCTCATAGGCGTTGACCGGGAAGGTCTGGTAATTGCGCCCGCCCGGATGAGCGACATGATACTGGCATCCGCCCACCGAGCGGCCAGCCCATGTGTCGACCAGATCGAAAGTCAGCGGCGCATCCACGCCGATGGTCGGATGCAACGCCGATGGCTGCGCCCACGCGCGAAAGCGCACGCCGGCCACATATTCGCTGACGCGGCCGGTCGGCTGCAAGGGTACCGGCACGCCGTTGACGGTCAGGACATGGCGGTTGTCGTTCAGACCGAGCGCGCGCACTTCGAGCCGCTCCACCGACGAATCCACATACCGCACCGTGCCGCCCGGCGATCCCTCCTCGCCCATCACGTGCCACGGTTCGAGCGCGTTGCGGATGGTCAGCGAGACGCCATTGACCGTCGTCTCGCCGACCAGCGGGAAGCGGAATTCGAAGTGCGGCGCGAACCAGCTGCCGTCGAAGGCGAAGCCCGCGCGGTTCAGTTCGCCGAGCACATCGTCGAAATCCATCTTCACGAAGGTGCCGAGCAGGAAGCGGTCGTGCAGTTCGGTGCCCCAGCGCGTGAGCCGCTGTGTGTACGGCGTGTGCCAGAAACGCGCAACCAGCGCACGCAGCAGCAGTTGCTGCACGAGACTCATGCGCGCGTGCGGCGGCATTTCGAAGCCGCGCAATTCGAGCAGGCCGAGACGGCCGGTCGGACCATCGGGCGAATAGAGTTTGTCGATGCAGAACTCGGCGCGGTGCGTGTTGCCCGTCACGTCGATCAGGATATTGCGCAGCGAGCGGTCGATCATCCACGCCGGCAGGCTCGCGCTGTCCCGGCCGCCGAGCATGTCGATCTGCCGTTGCAATTCGCGGAACGCCACTTCGAGCTCATAGACCTGATCGTTGCGCGCTTCGTCGATGCGCGGCGCCTGGCTGGTCGGCCCGATGAACAGCCCGGAAAACAGATACGACAGCGACGGGTGGTTGTGCCAGTACGCGATCAGGCTCGCCAGCAGATCGGGACGGCGCAGGAACGGACTGTCGGCGGGCGTCGCGCCGCCGAGCACGAAGTGATTGCCGCCGCCGGTGCCGGTGTGCCGGCCGTCGGTCATGAACTTTTCGCTGCTCAGATAGCTCTCAGCCGCCGACTGATACAGATACTCCGTGTGATCGACCAGTTGATCCCAGTTCGCCGCGGGATGAATGTTCACCTCGATCACGCCGGGGTCCGGCGTGACCTGCAGCACTTTCAGACGCGCGTCGCGTGGCGGCGGATAGCCTTCGAGCACCACCTGCATGCGCAACTCGGCGGCCGTCGCTTCGACGGCGGCGAGCAGATCGAGATAGTCGTCGAGTTCGGTGAGCGGCGGCATGAACACATGCAGCAGCGTGCGGCCGCTGCCGAACGCGTCCGTTTCGGCCTTCGGACCGGCCGCGCGTTTCGGGTCGCGCGCTTCGACGCAAATCGCCGTGCGGATCGTTTCCTTCGACGACTGGCCGCGCGCCGGCGCCGCCTGGTCGCCGGGCTGACGCGCATAGGCCAGCACGCCGCCGCCTGGCATGCCGCTCAGCAACTCCGCCGCCGAGGACGACAGTGCCGCCGCTCGCCGCGCGTCGGCGGGACTCATGGTGCGCTGCTCGCCGTCGTATTGCATGCGTAACTGCGCGGCTGAACGCAACGGCACGGGCGGCGCAAACGGATCGTGCGCGTGCTGGTACGGATAGTCGGTCTTCGACACCCACGGCAGCGAATCGAGCGGCAAGCGATAACCCATCGGCGAATCGCCCGGAATCAGGAACATGCGCTCGTCGCGGAAAAACCAGCGGCCGCTGACCCATTGCGGCGCCTCGCCGGGCACCTCGCGTTCGCGCGCGAGCGGCAGCACAAAGCCAGTCGCGCCGCCCAGCCCCGCGTCGAACACGCGGCGCAGGCGCACGCGCTCCAGTTCGTCGTCCAGCCGTGCGTCGAAGGGATCGACGTTGACCGGCAGACGGCGCTCGCGCCACAGGTAGTACCAGACGTCCTCGAAACCGGGCTGGATGCAGTCCGTGTCGAGTGAAAGCTTGGTCGCGAGATGCGCGAGGAAGCGTTGCGCGTCCGCGGCGGTGTAGGTGCCGGGCTCGCGTTCGTCCGCGAACAGCGCCGGGTCGTGCCAGCAAGGCTCGCCGTCGGCGCGCCAGTACAGCGACATCGCCCAACGCGGCAATTGCTCGCCCGGATACCACTTGCCCTGGCCGATATGCAGGAAGCCGTTCGCGCCGTAACGCGAGCGCAGCTTGTCCATCAGCGCGACCGCGTAGCCGCGTTTGGTCGGGCCGAGCGCGTCGGTGTTCCATTCGGCGGCGTCGCGATCGCGCACCGAGACGAAGGTCGGCTCGCCGCCCATTGTCAGACGCACGTCCATGTCGGCGAGCTGCCCGTCGACCTGCGCGCCCATTTTCAGGACGTCGGCCCATACCGCTTCGCTGAACGGCTTGGTGACGCGCGGCGTCTCCAAGACCCGTTCGATCGACATGGTGTGGTCGAACTCGACCTCGGACTCGTCGACGGCGCCGGAGATCGGCGCCGCGCTGCCCGGCTCGGGCGTGCAGGCGACGGGGATATGCCCTTCGCCCGCCAGCAGCCCGGAGGTCGGATCGAGGCCGATCCAGCCGGCGCCCGGCAGGTAGACCTCGCACCACGCGTGCAGGTCGGTGAAGTCGACTTCGGTGCCGCTCGGGCCGTCGATGGATTTGACGTCGGGCGCGAGTTGCAGCAGGTAGCCGGACACGAAGCGCGCCGCCAGTCCCAATTGCCGCAAGATCTCCACCAGCAGCCAGCCTGAATCGCGGCACGAGCCGGCGGCGCTCACGAGCGTTTCCTCGGGCGTCTGCACGCCCGGCTCCATGCGGATCAGGTAGCGGATCTCGCGTTGCAGCCGCTGATTCAGAGCGACGAGGAAGTCGGCGGTGCCGGCCGGCGTGCGGTCGATACTCGCGACGAACTCGGCGAAGCGCGGCGTCATCGGCCGCTTGACGCGGTACGGCGCGAGTTCCAGCGCGAGGCCGGGCGAATAGTCGAAGGGAAACTGCTCGGCCGAGGGCTCGAGAAAGAAGTCGAACGGGTTGTAGACGGCCATCTCGGCGACCAGATCGACGGTCACCTTGAATTCGCGCGTCTTCTCGGGGAAGACGAGGCGGGCCTGATAGTTGGCGAACGCGTCCTGCTGCCAGTTGATGAAGTGCTCGGCCGGCTCGACCCGCATCGAATACGAAAGAATCGGGGTCCGGCAATGCGGCGCAGGCCTGAGACGCACGACCTGGGGCGACAGTGAAACCAGCCTGTCGTAACGGTAATGTGTGACATGATGCAACGCGACGCGTATGGACACACCGGACTCCTGGACGAAGGATGGCAGCCCGCCAAAAAGCAAGCTTCATGCCGTTTACTGAACGCTTGTTGAACAAGTGCGAAAAACTGCGTGAACTGCCTGTACTGCCCGGATCACCGCCTCTCGTGAAGTATGCCGCGCCTCGCCGACCGTCCGGTCGATCGAACCAAGCGCCCTTCCACCGCCGTTTTCAAGGCCGCGCACCAAAGCGGCGCAGCGCTCATGCACGATCATGCACGTAATGTGCGTTAAACCAGTGACGTCTGGCAAATGCGGCATGAAGATTGCGGCAGGTGTTCGCTTATGACTGCCCTCCTACCTCCCAAACTCGACCGATGAAAACCTTCCACTGCAATCACTGCTCGCACCTCGTGTTCTACGAAAACGTTCGTTGCGAACGTTGCGAGTCATTGCTCGGCTATGTGCCTGAACTGGCGGAAATCAGCGCGTTCGAAGATGCCGGCGAAGGCCGCTGGCGCAGCCTGCATCCGGGCGCCGAAGGCGCGCTGTTCCGTCAATGCCATAACTATGCCGTCGAAAACGTCTGCAACTGGATGATTCCCGCCGACTCGCCGGACGTGCTGTGCCGCGCCTGCCAGTTGACCCTCACGATCCCGAATCTGAGCGCGCCGGACAACCGGCTCTACTGGTACCGGCTGGAGATGGCCAAACGCCGTCTGCTGTACACGCTGGCCGAACTCGGCCTCGACGTGAAGTCGCGCCAGGCCGATCCCGAGCACGGCCTCGCCTTCGAATTCCTCGAGGACGGCGGCGACGGTTCGCGCGTCATGACTGGCCATGATAACGGGCTCATCACGCTGAACATCGCCGAGGCCGACGACGCGTATCGCGAGAAAGTCCGTACCGCGATGGGCGAGCCCTACCGCACCTTGCTCGGCCATTTCCGCCACGAGACCGGGCACTACTACTTCAGCCAACTGGTGGAGAACAACCCGCGCTGGCTCGAGCCGTTCCGCAAACTGTTCGGCGACGAGAGCGTCGATTATGGCGAGGCGCTGAAGGCTTACTATCGCGACGGCGCGCCGGCCGAGTGGCAGGCGTCGTATATCAGCGCATATGCCACGATGCATCCCTGGGAAGATTGGGCCGAGACGTGGGCGCATTACATGCTGATCGTCGACGTGCTGGATACGTCGACCTCGTACGGTGTGGCGCTCCTGCCCGACGACCCGAGCGAGCCGACGCTGACCGACCGCACGCCGGTGGAAGACGCGAGCTTCGAGAATCTGATGAAACGCTGGTTTCCGCTCACCTATGCGCTGAACAGCCTGAATCGCAGTCTCGGCATGCCGGACGGGTATCCGTTCACGCTGGCGGCGCCGGTGGTGGAGAAGCTGCGCTTCGTGCATCGCGTGATCGAAGGGGCTGGCGACAAGTCGCAGCCGAGAGAAGCGGCGACGCCGCCGGGTCAGGGTGCCGCGCAAGCCGGCGCGCAGCCGGCGGCGCCGATCGAGGCTTCACCCGCGCCGCTGCAATCGGTGGACGTGACACCTGTGCCGCAGCAGCCCGTGGCGTCCGAGCCGCCGTTGCAGCCCGCGCCTGTCGCCGCTCAGGCAGCCCCGGCGAAGCGGGCTACGAGGCGGCGCTAGCCGGGTGCGCTCGAAACCATCGAGACGTGCAAGGCGATCGCTCATACCGCGCGCGTGCCGGTCAAATTCCATTTCATGACATGCTGGAGCGAAAGCATCGATCTCGCGTACGTCAGAAAGTCGATTTACGCGACGCTGCCGGAATCGAATGTGGACGTCTATGGCTTCAACCGATTCAATACGCGACGTAAGGCCCCGTGCCGCCGGGCGTCGGCTGCTGCTCGACTGCGGCGTACACATTGCGGCCATAAAAAAACGGCAGCCCCCAATCGAAGATCGCGGACGTGACGAAAGCCGGTCCCGCCAGCAGCGGCAACGCCGAATTACCGCTATACATCTGCGCAATCGTCGCGGCATTGCCGACGCTGAAATTCACCGTGCTCGTGGCGCCGTTCACGCCCTGGATCAGCGCGCTCAGTTGCTCGGTCGACACCGGGCAGTAGTACGCACTGTTCGGGCTCGCGCAGACCGGCAACGCGCTGGTCTGGAAGAACAGGCCCGTCGAGCCGCTGTCCAGGATACTGCGCGAATACGTGGTGCCATTCTGCACGGTCGTGAAGGTGCCATTCGACGGATTCACGCCGATCACCAGCGCGCCGCCCAGCGAATTGTTGGTCTGCGTGCCGATGCCGAACACCAGTTGCCCGGTGACCGACTGCGCGGCGCCCGATACCGTCGGCAGGCTCAGCATCGAACCGTTGTTGTCGGCGGCGAAGTACGGAATCGGATTAGCCACCTGCAGTTCTTCGACGAGGGGAATCGACGTGCATGTCGTGCCGCTGCAGCCATAGTACGTGCCTGCCAGTGCCTGCTGCACGCAGTTCGCGCCGCAATCGTGCTTGAACACGCCGATGCCGAGAATGCCGTTGGCCTGCAACGTGTCCGGCGTATTGCGCGATGCGCCGAAGTTCGCGCAATCGGCGGGTAGCGTTGCGTAGTTCGGGTCGATGACCTGGATCGGCAGCGAGGCGGCTTTTTCATCGGCAATCTGCAGATCGGCGAGCTTGACCGGGCCCCACGTGTAGCCGTCGAAGAACTGCATGCATTCGGCAACCAGATGGCCCGACGCGTCTTTCTGTTGCGGCAGCGTCATCGAAGCGGGCAACTGGGATGCGAATAGGCGCAGGCCCCACGACCCGGTATCGACCAGCACGTGGTCAATGGTTTGACATTGCGTCGTGCCCGGCGTGCAGATCGTGAGGCTGACGAACGGCATGTTCGGCACATCGCTCACGCCGGAATCGACCGTCACGCTCACCGCGTTCGCGGCCAGCGTCTGCGACGACGGCGAGGTGCTGGCCACGGAGGGACCGGACGAAGTGCCGGTCGAACCATTGGTGCCGGCCGCGCTGCCCGAGCCGCTGGAGCTGCCGCCCCCGCCGCCGCACGCACTGACGAGCAACGCGAGCAGCGCCGCGCACAGCAAAGTCTTGAACGAAGACCTATGTCGCATGATCCGCTCCATTATTGAATAACGCCGACATCAACGCCCGCGGGCACCGCTTGTGGCAAATAGGCATAGCCGGAGAAAGCGCGCAGATGCCCACCGGAGTACACGACCAGGTCGCTGCTGGAAACCGCGAGCGGCGTGCCGCGGCGCTTCGCGGTGGCGGCGACGTACACGTCGAATGAAGACCCCAGTATGGATTTCAAGTCCGGCAGCGTCGGCCCTTCCCACGCGACGCCGAACACGATGCCGTTGCGCGCGACGTACTCGCGCACCAGCGTGCCGGACGGCAGCGTCATCAGGTGTACCGAATACGCGCTTTGCGTAGTGGACGTGTGAGCCACCGCGCGCAAGCGGGACTGATCGCCGTCGACGGTGCTGACGTTCTGGCCGAGCGTCGCGTGCGCGGCGAACGACAGCGCACAGCTTGCTCCGAGCATCGCGCGGGCAATGCTGGAATAGAGCATCGGTTTCAAGTGACTTCCTTCGAGGTGAAACGCTCGTGACCAGGCGCCGAGCCGATCACGGACGGGAAACAAGGGGCGCACGCTTCGCCGGTGCTGCCGTGTTGTATTCACACGGGTTGAGCAGCGTGAATGCGTCTACGGAGTGGCGGCGTGAAACTTTAACCATCGCGGCGAGACGCTGCAATCGTTTGCAAAAGGATTTAAACCTTTCCGTCGCGCGGCATCGTTCTAGCGTATTTGATATTTCGGGACCAGATCACCAAGGGGCGGCGCTTTGACCCAGCATTTCTGCTTCACGGCTCGCTAAAAGCCAACAGCGAAGCAAACTGTCCAAGGTCCATGCAGAAAAAAATAACGCGCGCAGCATTGCGCAGCCAATGTAAGTGGGTGCTGAAAAAGTTGAGCAAAATGCCTGTTTTCCTCTGACAATACGACGCCCCAAAAGGCTTTTCGTGTGAAGAGAAAATCGATTCCATGAGCGTGATTCGCGGAACAAAAAAATGCCACGGAGGACTCGAAAGTCATCCGCGGCATCGGTCATTCAAACGTAACGCGTCAGCGATTCGACGCATCAGCGTCCGTTACTTTTTTTGCTGCTGCAAAAGCGACTTGAGCTCCTGCACGTTTTCTTCTACGCGTTTTGCGATCACCGCATACGACTCGGCTTGCGTTTGATACGCTGCTTGAGCCAGTTGCTGCATATCGGCAAGCGACTTGTGCAGACTCTGCTGGATCAACTCGGCAGCTTTGCCCGAAGGCGCGGCACCACCGGCCGACAACTGGCCCGTCAGCGACTGCAATTCGCTCAGGGTCGAGCGCAACATGTCGGCCTGTTTCTGCGCAAGCGACTGCATCCCCTGGAAGGCCGTCTGATTCGCCTGAACCAGTGCTTCCATGTCCTTGCGTCGCGCTTCCATGATGGCGGGTACGTCGAAGCCGGGGAGCTTGAACTGCTCCAGCATTTTGGTGAAATCGCCAAACGGATTGGCGGCGTCAGGTCGGTCCATGCGAAATCCTCCTTAACGGTTGAATACTCGCCGGCGGTGCATCGCCGCGTGGTGTTTCCGTGACGCATGCACTGACGGCGTCGCGTGCGCCGAGCGTCCGCTGGAACGAGCGGGTTCTGGGGTCGGACGGCACATCGCTCAATCATGCGCCATCCGGAAACAATGCGCCAGCGGGCACACCCTGGCTCGCGCGCTACCTGTCGACGGGACTAGACGGCCATTGCCCGCGCGGCATGGAAGGCCCGGTAAGTTACAAGGCGGCTTCAGTAACCCTACGAACCGGCATGTCGACTATCGTTGCTCATGTGCCGGCGCGCTGTAGCGCCGGCCCTGTCTCGATGGGAGCGAGTTCATGAAAAAAGCAATCTTGAGCACGGCGCTCAGCGCCGTTCTGACTCTGGCCGCGACGGCCGCGTTTGCCCAGGAAGCGCCGCCGCCCGCGGCCCCTCAGGCGCATGGCGAGCCGCAGCGCGGCGACGGGCCGCCGCATGGCCGGATGGGTCCGATGGGTCCGATGGGTCCCGGCTTCGCGGTGATCAACGATCTGGAACAGTTGCGCCGCCTGTATGCGATGAGCGGACATCAAGGCGAAATCATCGCCGTGTATCACGACGTGCTGAACAAGACGCAAGATCCGATGCTGCGCCACTACGTGTATGACTCGCTGGCTCGCGAGCAGTTGAAGCCCGCCAATCCCGATCAGGCGATCGCGACGCTGCGCACCAGTCTGTCGGAAGACCTCGCCGCCGCGAACAAGGCGCCGCATGGCGCGCCGGGCGGGATGCCGCCGCCGGCTCTGGCGCAGTAAATTCTTGCCGTGGCGTCACGACGTCAGCTTCGCCGTGACGCCGCACATGAACCACGTGATCAGTCCATGCCGTGCTTCATCCCCGCGTGGCTCGCTAGCTGAGTGACCGTGCGACACGCAAGCTAGTGCGCTGCGCACGCGAGCATTTTTCTTTCGATAAACAGCCGCACGGCAACTCAAGCGGTCGAAGCGCCCGCTTGGAAGCGCTCCCGCCTGTAGGCCGTCTAACCATTCAGCATGCTGCGTTAGCTTTCCCACATTGCCGCTTCACTGACCCCTTCTCATCTTCCGTCAGGTGATTAGGATATGAGCACTGCAACACTGGTGCCCTGGTGAAGAATGCGCTACCCGCTGAACTTGGCCGTCGCCGCCGTCCTACTGGTTTTTGTCCTTGGCTGCATCATCAAGCTCGCCTTGAACTGATGGCCGATACGCATGGCGCCGCACGCACGGTTGCACGCGTAGTTGTACAACTTCACGCCGCTTGCCGGCGCGGTCGATCCACATCCGCACAGCCTCTCTTTTCCCGCTACGTCCTCTGACTTTCGCGACACGCGAAAGCCCCGCGCGACGCCTTCGGCGTGTCTGTCCGCGCCGTGACATAGGACGAAATAATTGTTGAATGGAGTTCGGGAAGTGACGCGACCATACTTCGTTTCGCTGCCGGTGCGTACGAAACAGAACGCATGAGATCAAGGGTGCTTCAAGAGCGAGACGTTTCGCCGATGATCAACGATCCCACGGTTGCCCGATCATCGAGAGAACCGTTCGAACATTCCGGCACCGCGTGCCGACGACAGGATCAACATGTTGACTTCAGTGAATTTCCTCAGAAAAAATGCCGCCCGTTTGGCCTGCGTGACGATGGTTTGCTGCAGCGCGCTGCTGACCGGTTGCGCCGGCAGCAGCATCAAGGATGCAAGCACGGCGAGCACGCCGGTCCAGGTGCGCCCGGACAACATCTATGTCTACACCTTCGACGCCAATTCGGATCAGGTCAAACTGGACGGCGGCATGATGCAGAAAGTGAAGACGCAACTCGAAGGTTCGTCCGCTGCGCAAAAGCAAGCCGCCGAGTCCGCCGAAGTCCGCGAGCAGGTCGCCAACGAAATCGTGCATCAATTGCAGTCGATGGGTCTGCGTGCGATCCGCTCGGACGTCCCCGCACCGGCCGATCAGAATGTGCTGCTCGTGCAAGGCAGCTTCGATACGATCGACTCGGGCAATCGCCGTCGCCGCATGTTGATCGGCCTCGGTGCGGGCAAGAGTCAGGTCAGCAGCTCGGTGCAGATTCTGTATAAGCCCGCGGGCGGCACACCGCGTCTGGTGCAAACCTTCACCGCCAACGCCGACAGCGGCAAGGCGCCTGGCATGGTCGAGACCGCGGGCGTGGGCGCGGCGGCCGGCAGCATCGCGACTTCGGCGGCGGTGGGCGGCGGCTTGCACGCCGCATCCGAAACCAAACGTGCCGGCGTGTCAGCGGACGCGAAGCGCCTCGCCGACGCGGTGGCCAAGCAGATTGGCGAGATCGGCGTAAGCGGCGGCTGGCTGTCGACGGAGCACACCAAAGGCTGATAATGCACGGCCGGTTTGTCGAACCGGAGTGATCGTGAACAGCGCTCGGCAGAGTCGGATTTCGGTCCCACTCTGCCGTTCACGTTTCAGGCCTTCGTATAGCGCAGCCACACCGAATCGTGGTCCTTCTTTTCAACGGATGTGAGCTTCAGATACGCGGGCGCTTGCCACTTCTCCATCGCCACTTCGAACGAGGAAGGATGTTCGCTGCGCCCATCCACCAGCGGCAAAATCAGCACGCTCACTTCGTCGACAAGACCGGCGTTCACGAACGCTCCGCTCACATGCGAACCACCCTCCACGATCAGCTTCTTCACGCCGAGCTCACGTGCCAATGTCTGCACGACCTTGCCGAGATCGATCTCGGTCTTGCCGCCGAACACGTATGACACGCCGATCGACTGCAGATACGCGAGGTAGTCGTCGGCAACCTGTTCGGTCAGCACTTCGATCACATGCGACTTGAGCGCGGTGTTGGTCTTCCACGCCACGCGGCCCTGCGGATCGATCGAAATCGCGTATTGGTCCGCTTTGCGTTCGACGAAATGATCGGTGCGAGGCACCGCGCCCTTGGCGAGCCCTTTCGGATAATCCGTGCCGTGCGAAATCTCCTGCATGGTGACGCGCCCGCAGATCCAGCCGTCGGCTTCGAAAGTGGCAGCCGTGTCTTCATACAGGTCCGACGCGAAGTCGAGGTGCCAGCCGTCCGTCAGGCTGCGGCCGTCGAGCGAGGACATCATGTGAGCGACGATATAAGGGGTCATGCGTCAAGCCTCCGTGTCAGGTCAATGAAATGACCTTGCAGCAAGGGCCGTTCCGCAAGCGCGTCGATTCCTTTTCCGCTAGTACACATGAGGTTGGTCGCGCGGCACGCGGGCAATTCATCCGTGATTACGCAGCACGGCCAACGGATCAGTAGAGCCCACCGTGCTGTGGCGCATGTGACACATGTCGCGCATCGGCCATGGCGCGTAACGACTCCAGTCCACGGCTGATCCAGCTCTTGACCGTGCCGACCGGCGCGTCGAGCGTATGCGCGATCTCCGATTGCGATTGCCCCCGGAAATAGGCGAGCACGAGCGCGCAGAGCGCTCGGACATGAGATGCTCCGGGCGCTGCAGTCGGTCTAGCGCGTGGCAAGGCGCGGCGCCGGCCGCTCGCGTGGAGACAGAATGAGATGTGCCGCCTGCCCCGGCGCATGAATTGGCGCGACAAGCGGCACGATCAATCGATACAGGAAACTCGGGGCGGAAGCTTAGGCGACCTTATAGCGTTCCAGCCAATGCGCGTAAGGCGCCGGCAACGTCCACGACGGACGCTCGATGCCGAGCTTCTTCGCCGCATGGTACGGCCAGTGCGGATCGGCCAGATGCGCGCGACCGACCATCACCAGATCCAGTTGCCCGTCCTTCACCGAACGATCCGCCAGTTCCGGCGTATCGATGCCCCAGGCCGACGAAACCGGGATGCCGGCCTCGCGCCGCACGCGCTCGGCGATCGGCGCGAGAAACGCCGGCGCCCACGGAATCGCCGCCGTCGGCGTGGAGAAGCCGACGCTGACGCTCAGCATATCCAGCCCTTCGCGCTTAAAGTTCTTCGCCAGTTCGATCGATTCGACCAAGGTCTCCTCGTCACGTCCGTCGTACTCGATCACGCCGAAACGCGCCGTCAACGGCAGATGCTCCGGCCACACCTTGCGCACCGCCGCCAGCGTTTCGAGCATGAAGCGGCTGCGGTTCTCGAGGCTGCCGCCGTAAGCGTCGTCGCGCTGGTTGGAGTGGGTCGAGAAGAAGCTCTGGCCGAGATAGCCATGCGCGAAATGCAGTTCGAGCCATTCGAAGCCCGCGTCCCGCGCACGCCTGGCGGCGGCGACGAAATCTTCGCGAACGCGCGCTATGTCGGCGAGCGTCATGGCTTTCGGCACCTTCGGCAGATTGCCGCCGAACGCGATCGCCGACGGCGCGATGGTTTGCCAGCCGCGGCTGTCGTCGTCGGCGATGTGGTCGTCGCCTTCCCACGGACGGTTCGCGCTGGCTTTGCGGCCCGCGTGGCCGATCTGGATGCCCGGCACCGAGCCAGCGGCCTTGATCGACGCCACGACCGGCGCGAAAGCCTGCGCCTGCTCGTCCGTCCAGATGCCCGCACAGCCCGGCGTAATACGGCCTTCAGGCGACACGGCCGTCGCCTCGACGATCACCAGCCCCGCGCCGCCGCGCGCCAGACCGGCCAGATGGACACGATGCCAGTCGTTGATCACGCCGTCTTCGGCGGTGTACTGGCACATCGGCGGAATGGCGATCCGGTTGCGCAGGGAAACGTCTTTGAGCTTGTAGGGCTGGAACAATGCGGACATCAGGCTAAACTCCTCTGGACTTGCTTGTACGGTAGTTCGATAAACATCGAATAACGAAGTATCGCAGAAACCTTTATCATTTGCAGGATGCGCACTTATAACCACCCCGCCGCCGAGGATTTCGCGCTCGGGCGGCTCTTTCATGCCCTGAGCGACCCGGTCCGCCTGGAGATTGTCCGGCGCCTAGCGTCGGTCGACGAGGCCACCTGCGGCGAACTCGACGGCGGCCGCCCGAAGTCGAGCGTGTCCCATCACTTCCGGATCCTGCGTGAGGCAGGCCTCGTGCGCACGCGCGTGGCCGGCACCGTGCATCAGAATTCGCTACGGCGCGCGGAACTGGACGCCCGGTTTCCGGGGTTGATGGAGGCGATTCTCAAGCAGATCGTCGAGGAGCCAGTGGAGAGCGAGTTGGCTTGAGGTCGGCGCCCGCTGCTTGCGCCAACGTGACGCATGCAGCGCGACGCCGCGCAGCTATTCCCGCCAAAGCTTGCGCATCAACGCGAGCAGCGCCGTCGGGGCCGTGCCTTTTTGACAATATCCGTCGAAATTGTGACGCGCTTTGCCGGTTTCCTTCACGTGATCCTCATCGAGCGACGTGAACGCGACAATGCCCAGACTTTGCGTCGGCAGATAGCTGCGTAGCGCGCTCGCGGTTTCATAGCCGTCGCGCTCCGGCATCATGATGTCGAGCACCACGACGTCCGGCACCCAGTCTCGCACGCACCGCAGCGCCTGCTCGCAGCCATTGGCGGCACGGGCTTCCACGCCTTCGTAGGAGAGATAGGTGGCGAGCGCCTCGGCGGCGCCGGCGTTGTCGTCGACGACCAGCACGCGCGGCATTTCGTGCAAGACCCGGATCTCACGGGCACTCCACCTTTGGCAAGTAGCGGGGGTTCGGGGCATGTGTGACAGCTTGCGATAAAAACATCAGCGGGCAGCAAGCGGCGTACCAAGCGGCTGCGAAAACGGGTGTCACGACACTGGGAATGGCGCCTCGACCGCATCGCGGCCCGCTGCGTCGCGTGCCGCGCACGCATGTCTGAGCGACGCCCCGAAGCCCAGCCACAACACCAGCGAACCCGTCGACACCGCGCCGAGCGCGATGAACGCGGCGGGATAACCGAAACGGTGCGCGAGGATTCCGCCCAACGCGGGGCTCAACGCCGCGCCGGCGCCCTGCACCGTCATCACGATGCCCTGCCCCACGTTCACCCGCCCACTGCCTTCCAGCAGCCGCACTACCAGTGCCGGCACCGCGACGCTCTGCAATCCCGCGCCGATGCCGTCGAGCGCTTGCACCGGCCACACACCCCACGCGTGAATCACCGACGCGGCGATCAGCCCGCGCAACGGCAGCGCGAGGAAAGTCAGCAGGATCACCCACCAGTAGCCGCGCCAGCGGATCAGCCGGGTCGCCAGCATCGCGGCCGCGACCATCACGAGTTGCGCGATGACGATGGTCTGCGCGGTGAACGCGCTCGGCTCGCCCTGATGGGCCGCGACGATCGCGAGCCCGTAGAGCGGCAGCATGGCCGCGTTGCCCAGATGAAACAGGCCGAGCGCCGCGGCGAGCAATAGCAACGGACGGGATTGCAACAGCACCCGCAAACCGCTCGCGGGTGCTTTGCCGCCTTCATCTGACGTGTCGGCGCCGGCGCCTCGCGCGGCATCGTGATCGATGGCATCGCGCGGAATCGACGCCACGGCGGCAATCGACAACAAGCCAAACAGCGCGCTCAGGACGAACACCGCGCCGAACCCGTAACGCCAGCCCAGCCAACCCGACAGCGCCGCCGCAACCACATTGCCGCCATGATTGGCCACCTGATTGCGGCCGAACTGCCGGTCGAAACCCTGCTGCCTGACCATGCCCAGCGTCATGCCCGCCAAGGCCGGGCCGATCGCCGCGCCGGTGATCGCGGTCGCCACCTGGGACGCGGCCACCATCCAGTAGCCGTGCGAGATCCACAGCAAGCCGGACGCGAGCATGGTCATCGGACCGGCGCACACGACGAGGCTGCGCTTATGGCGCGTCGCGTCGACCAGCGCGCCGGCCGGCGAAGTCGCGAGCATGCCGGCGATGCCGCCGATCGTCATGACCGTGCCGATCTGATCGGCGCCCCAACCGCGCGCCTGCAGGAACACGCCGAGAAACGGTCCGATACCGGCTTGCACATCGGCCACGAAGAAATTCAGCGCCTCCAGCGCGCGTTGGCTTTCACGATGCCCCCGGCGCGGCACAGCGGTCCCGCGCGCCGCGTGGCGAACGGTTCGAGCGTATCGGCTTCAACATGCGGACGACCTCACTGGCGACGAGTGCCGGGACGGCGGCCAGCCTGACGCAACTCGTATGCCATTGGCGCGTGAACGCCGCGAGTGTGGGGAAGCGGCCAGCGGTGACGCGGAGTGCTGTCCGGTTCGTAGACAGCGGTTGTCCAGCGGCGCAACAGCGAGCCCGCGCCTGTCCGCTTGCAGCGTCGTCGAACGCCTGATGGTGACTCGCGCACCACGGGCCGGAATTTTGCTACTGTCTAGCTCCAATCCTTCACCACGCACTCATGGCCGCTGCTCCCCGACGTTTATCGTTCGCCAGTCAGTTGATCGTTTTCTGGCTGCTGGTTGCGGTGATGTGCGCGGTCCTGATCGGGCTCGTGTGGTTCATGGCGCAAGCGAATCTCGGACGGCAGATCAGCGTCGCGCGTCAGCAGGGGCTGGCCGGCTGCGAGACGATCGGGTCGCGCTACGACCTGTCGATCGACCGGACGGCGGAGCCGATCGCCGCGCCACGCGCCGGTCAACCCGCGGCCGCCGCGCCCGCCGCGCAACCCGCGTCGCCCAATGGACCGAACACCGACCTGATGCACGCGATCCTCGACATCGTGCTCGCGCAAATGGACGGCGTGGAAGGCGGCTTCTGGCGGCCGGAAGGCGCGCCGCGCGGCAGTTTCGACGCGTACGCGTTTCCGACCTATCAGGGCAGCGGCATCAAGCGCGACATCCCCGATGCCGAGACGCCGCTGATTCTGCGCACCTTGCGCGCGGCGTCCACGACACGTGCGGCGGCATCCGAATTCGTCGAAGGCCAGCAGGATGCCGTGATCGTCACCGCCTGTCCGGTGCCGCATCGGGACGGCCTCTTTGCGTGGACACTGTCGCGCGTGCATCCTCCGCTCGGGCCGTCGGGCAAAGCGCTCGTGACCACCCTTGCGGTATTGCTCGCGGTGATCGTCGGAATCGCCATCGCGCTCGGCGTGCTGCTGCGACGCTGGCGCGCCAATCTCGCGCGCATCGAGGCCAGCCTGAGCCGCCCCGCCGACCTGTTCACGCCGATTGCCCCGACCGGCGAGCCCGACCTCGACAAGATCGTCCACGCGTTCAACGTCTACGGCGCGCGCGCCACGTCCTTGCAGCAGCAAGCCAGCGATCTGCATACGCAGCTCGCGGCCGCGGAACGCTTCGCGGCAATCGGCCGGTTCTCGGCGCAGATGGCGCACGAGATCCGCAACCCCATCGGCGCGATGCGGCTCAAGGCGGAAAATGCCCTGAACGGCGACACCGAACGCAAGCAGCGCGCACTCGGCGCGATCCTCGAACAGATTCAGCGGGTGGAACGGCAACTGTCGGGTTTGCTCGCGCTGACCCAGCCCGTGCGTATCGACGCCCACGCCGTCGATTTGCGCAGCTGGCTCGCCGAGCGCATGGAATGGCATCAGGACGCGGCCGCGCGGGCCGGCATCGCACTCGCGTTGGAGTGCGCCGAAGGGCTTCCCGCGCAGGCCTGTTTCGACGCGGAGCAACTGGCGCGCGCCATCGATAATCTGATCCTCAACGCGCTGCGTCATACGCCATCCGGCGGCCACGTCACGCTGCGCGCGGCGCGCCCCGCCGCGGCGCTGCGGATCGAAGTGAGCGACGACGGTCCCGGCGTGCCGCACGCCGAGCGTGAGCGCATTTTCGAACCGTTCGTGACCGGCCACGCTGCCGGTTCGGGGCTTGGCCTCGCCGTGGTACGCGAGATCGCTGCCGCGCATGGCGGCCGTGCCTTTTATGAAGCGCGCGAGCGCGGTGCCTGTTTTGTGATCGAGATCCCATGGCGCACATCCTGATCGTCGACGACGACGACGCCTTCCGCGAAAGCCTCGCCGAAACGCTCGGCGACCTTGGCCATGTCATCGAGCAGGCAGGCAGCGGCCACGATGCACTTGCGAGGTTAGCCAGCGACACGCGCATCGACTGCATGTTTCTCGACATCAGGATGCCGGACCTGAGCGGCATCGACGTGCTCGAGCGTCTGCGCGCGATGCCGGCGCGCGCCGCGCTCCCGGTGGTCGTGCTGACCGCCTTCGCCACCAGCGACAACACCATTCACGCGATGCGGCTCGGCGCCTTCGAGCACCTGACCAAGCCGGTCGGGCGCGACGCGATCGCGTCCTTGCTGCGCAAGATCGAAGCGTCCAATCGCGGGACGTCGGGCCCGGCGCTGCCGGCGTCGAACGAAGACGTCACCGACGGCACGCCTCGCCTGCTCGGCAACAGCGAGGCGCTGCGCGACGCGCAAAAGCAGATCGGCCGCGCCGCCGCCACGGATTCGACCGTGCTGATCACGGGCGAAACCGGCACCGGCAAGGAAGTTGCGGCGCGCGTCCTGCACGACGCGTCACGGCGCCGCCACGCGCCGTTCGTCGCGATCAACTGCGCGGCGATTCCCGCCGAACTTCTGGAGAGCGAACTATTCGGCCACACGCGCGGCGCCTTCACCGGCGCGGTGACGCAGCGCGCCGGCCGCATCGTCGAAGCGAACGACGGCACGCTGTTTCTCGATGAAATCGGCGACCTGCCGTTGCCGATGCAAGCCAAGCTGCTGCGCGTGATTCAGGAGCGCACGCTGACGCCGGTCGGCAGCAACACGAGCGTCGCCATCGACGTGCGGATCGTGGCCGCGACGCACCGCGACCTCGCGGCGGAAGTCGCGGCGCGCACGTTCCGCGAGGATCTGTTCTACCGGCTCAACGTGATTCCGGTTCATCTGCCGCCGTTGCGCGATCGTCCCGACGATATTCTTCCGCTGGCCGCGCACTTTCTCATCGCCGCCGCGAATCTGGCCGGACCCGCGCGGACCTTGAGCGGCGATGCCGAGCGGAGCCTGCTCGCGCACGCGTGGCCCGGCAACGTCCGCGAGTTGAAGAACGCGATGGAGCGTGTCGCCGCGCTCGCACGCGGCCCGCTCGTGACCGCCGACGATCTGGCTTTTCTCACCGCGCCGCGCGCCGGCGTGAGCGAGATTCCCGCCGCGCTGCTCGATCTGCCGCTGCCGCAGGCGATCGAATGGCTGGAGCGCGCAGCGATCGAACGCGCGTTGCAGCAGAGCGCGGGCAATCGCGCGGAAGCGGCGCGCCGCCTCGGCATCAGCCGTCAATCGCTCTATACGAAGATCGCCGCGTACAAGCTCGGTTGATGCGCTTGCCGGTGTCCAACTGGGCGACACCCGCCGTCCAGCCAGGCGACATCATCAACCGGACGCTACGGCGGAAAGCCTTACGCGACAACCCATAGCGGCATGGCATAGCGGTTGCGAAGACTCCTGCACGACATTGCAGTCGAAGGAGTCCGACAATGAACCGTTTCAACCCGATCGCACGCGCGGCGGCCGCGCTCGCCGTCACCGCCGCGACGGCAGCTTGCGCGGCGCAAACCATGCCGCCGCCCGCGCCGAGCGCCGGCGCACCGATGCCACCGCCGCCGCCCTTCGCCGCGGCTCCTCGTGATGGCGCTCCCGCGAGTGTGAGCGGCGTGGTCCAGCGCTATGTGATCAACCCGGAAGGCGATGTCGACGGCATGCTGCTCGCCGACAACACGTTAGTCCGGTTCCCGCCGCATATCGGCACTCAGGTGGCCGCCACCTTCCCGCCGGGCGCCACGGTCAACGTGAACGGCGTCGCGCAGCCCGGCGGTACGCTGCGCGCCAGCCAGATCGCCGACGCGAACAACGGGCGCAGCATCGTCGATCAACCGCCGCCGGTCGATGCCCAGCGTCTGCCGAAGTCGCTCGCCGGCGTCGGGCTCGTCAAGTTGGATGCCACGGGCCGCGTGCTGCGGGTCACCAGCGCGCCGCGCGGCGAACCCGACGGCGTACTCCTTACCGACGGCACCGTGATCAAGCTGACGCCGCCCGCGGCCGCGCGCTTCGCGAACCTGTTGCAGCCAGGCGCGACGATCGCGGCGCAAGGCTACGGCACGCGTAATCGCTATGGCGAATCACTGCAAGCCACCGCCTTCGGTACACCCGGCAATCTCACGGTGCTCTACGACACCCCGCCCAGGTAGTCCCGACTCATCACTCGAACAAAGGAGTTTCACCATGCATTGGATCGACCCCGCCTGCCTGCCGGAAACGCGCGGCAAAGTCGTGCTGTTCCTGCTCAATCCGCACGGCGATGCGGACGGCTTCATTCTTCAGCACGCCGACGGTACGCAGCAGCAGGTGCATTTCCCGCCGCATCTGGGCAAACTGATCGCGCGCCATATCGCGCCGGGCGACACGGTGCGCATACGCGGCGTGAAACCGCGCGGCGCCGATCTGATCGCCGCCATTTCGCTGACGAGCCGGCAAGGCATCGAGATCGTCGACGAAGGCCCGCGGCCTCACGAACACGGCCCGAAACATGAGCACGGCCACGGCCATGAGCACGACGGCGAGCCGATGGATGTGCAAGGCGAAGTCGTCATGCCGCTCTACGGACCGAAGGGCGAATTGCGCGGCGCGTTGCTGGAAGACGGCACTTCGCTGCGCATGCCGCCGCATGCCGCGGCCGAACTCGTCGCGTATCTGACGCCGGGCGCGCATGTGCAGGCGTGGGGCCGCGGCGTGAGAAACCGGGTGGGTTGCACGGTGGACGTACATGACATCGCCGAACTGGTCGATGAGGAGGCCGGGTCGGAGGCTTGAACGCGTAGCGCCCGGCATACGCAGTGCCGGGCGCGGCTATCGTCGAACGACGGCCGAAGCGGTCACGCGCATGACGGCGTTGCTCCGCGGCGGCTTGTTGAACCTCGATCACTTCGACGTCACCACATGCCCGCTCGATGATGCCAATGACGCCGTCACGCACGCCGCTGAAAAACTCACGCACCACTCATCACGGATGGTTGTACATCGCATTCCAATCCGCGCTGGAAACCGGCGCACGTCCCGCGTCCGATGAACCGCTCGTGGTGCCGCCAAAACCTGTCGCCGCGTGCCGTGCCGCGACGCGCGCTTCGGCGGCCTGAATATCAGCCGGATAGTTCGGATCTTCGCCGCGGGCCGGGTTATAGCCGGCCTGTTCGAGTTCGATCAACTCGGCACGCACTTGCGCACGGGTCACAGGCGAGTTCGATTGAGCGAACACGGCAACCGGCGCGGCAAGGGCAGCGGCAACCACAACGGCTTGAATAAGGGACTTCATGATGACGACCTCCAGACTTCGCTTTGCTCTGCTACGAACAGCCCTGTTCGTAATTCAGTGACGACAGTCTAGAAAGGTGGCCGCTTGAGAATAAGGGCCCTGTGTGGAGAGGATTGTTCTCGAATGTGCATAGACCGCGGATAGGCCCGCCATATCTCGACGCGGACCGGCAAGTTCGGCGAAGCACCGCGTCCGCATGCAACGGCAAAGAACTTCAATGCACTCGCGAAGACACTCGCGTTCGCGTCGCCGACCTCGAATCGCGCATTCAACGGCCAGCGAATCCAGGCAGATTCTATTCCCCGCGCTATTGCCCTCGCCTTCAACCCGATGTCTATCGCCATTGCGCGCGGACGTAAAAAGGACACTTTGCGGCCGGCTATCTGCACGGCCTTCATCGGCAAGGTCGGCACCGCCCCTTGCGGCCGTTTCACATGACACTTGCCATCTTGCTAGAGATATGATCTCCTACCACTTACCAAATATTTCAGTGCTAGGTTCTTCATTGCCGCGCTCGGCGCGGCATGCTTCACTGTTGTCCGATTCGGCTGATATTCCACCCGCATACGTTTGCGAGTGAGCGATAGCGGCATGCGACGGTGACCGCGTGGCGCAGGCGTCAGGTCGGCAGTGTTCGTTTGATTCATGTTGTCTGACGACATATGACTGTTATTGAAGGTTGTCGCCGAGGTCAGCACCAGTCGTAGTGTCGCGTCGGATACCAGGACGAGTCACCGTGGCCTTACCCGCAGGTGAATAGCGTCGAATCCGGCAATGAAAAATGCATTCACTTTTACTTATCAAAGGAGAAGAAAAGGCAAGTAATAGGTAAATCAAAAATGTGAATCACGCATCGATCAAATAAATCCGGAGACAACATGCTTTCACCAGGAAAAACCTCGTTTGCGTTTGCACTCAGTACGCTCACCGCTCTTCTCGTCACCGCTTGCGGTGGCAGCGTGAGCGACACCCCGAGCGATCCGTCGAAAGGCGGAGCCGTCTCTCTTCACGGCATTGTCTACGGCGCGTCGGACACCAGCGTGCCGTCGGGTGCCGGCGTTCCCATCACCATGATGGGACAGATGAGAGCGCTCTTCGACCTCATCAAGAAAGCGCCTGATTTCACACAAGTGGTGATGGATCTTGGCGATGGCAGCCCCGTTCATGTGCTGGATACCAACACGGGGGATAAATTCCTGCCGGGTAAGCTGGCGCTCGGCCTGTCGTACATATTGATCGATATGAAAGCGAAGGGCGATCCGAAATACGCGGACTATCTTGCGACGTACCAGAAAATAACGACCGCGATGATGACGCAGATGCACGGCGCCGATTACGTGTATGCGAATACCTCCTGGGGCGAGTACTACTATCTCGTTGCGCTGAACAATTTCAAGGCGCACGGCATGCTCAATGAAGTTTTCAGCGACGCCATGCTGACCACGCTGCAAAATCGGCTGAACTTCTGCGACATGTTCGGCGCGGACGCAAGCGGCAAAACGAATACGTGCCCGGCGGCAGGCGTGCCGATCGACGTTGCATCGCTCAATACCGCTCAAAACTACTACGCGGTTTCCTACGGCATTGCGGGCTTGCGGCAAAAACTCGGCTGGAGCAATCCGAGCTTCTCGTCCAAGACCGATCCAACCGTGGCAACGATGGGCGCGCGCGACGCGCTTCTGTACACGCTCACCAATCACATTCGAAACGATTCATCCGGCGGCTTTTCCGACGAAGCGTCGAATACGCACACCACCTACTACGACCAGGCGCGCTTCGACCGATACAGCACGCTGCTGATCGGCGAAGTGACGGAGCGAACGCTGGAAATGGGCAACGAGGCCAATCTGACGCCGGAACTGAAATCGTATCTGCGCAAATCGGTCGATCTGATTCTTCCGCAACTCAATGCCGACGGCCAGGGTTTCAACTACGGCCGATCCATCGGGCCATACGGCGATTCGGCCTTCATGGAAGTCCTCACGGCTGCGGCCAATGCAGGCGTACTGACCGCGCAGGAAATGCAGGTCGCCTATTCGTTCATCTACAAGGCGGCCTATCGCTACGACACGTTCTGGTACGACCCGACGCTGCCCACGCCATCCGTAAATATGTGGGTGAAAGGCCGCGGGACCGATACGTATCGCGGCAAACCTCGCGTCATGGGTGAGAATTTCAGCCTGCTGCATCAGTTTATGTACGTGAATGCGTGGTGGGACAAGCTGGGTTTCGGCAGCAAGGCGCCCATGTCCGACACTGATCTGCAAGCGTGGCTGGATGCAAGACCGCATTACACGTTGACCTGGTACAACTTGCCGGGCGATACGGCTCATCCGTACAGCGCGGCGCTCGTTACGGTGCGCGATGGCAAACGCGTCATCAATCTCAACCTGAGCCAGGCACCCGATTACAACTCGTACACGCCGTATTACCCGACACCGTTCTCCGACAAGCTGATCTACGGAACCACGGATCTGGGCTACGCGTTGTTGATTCCGCAGGTTACGTATAACGGGAAGACCTACATCCCGGTCACGTACTACAAGAATCTGAGTGTCCAGGAAAACAACGGTCAGGTTGTCGTGTCGTTCGACACTGCCAAATTCCGGCAAGCCGCCAAGAATGCAACGTACGCCACCGACATCGACTTGCAAGTGCATACGGTGTTGACGTTCGATCATGGCTCGATGACCCGGACCGATACGCTGAGCTCCGCCACGCTGACCGGCAACATGGCGGTCGAGACGGATTTCACGTCGTTTGCGGACTTCCAGAACACCACGGCGAATAGCGACGGGTTTTCGGTCAAATACGCGAATAGCAATGCGACCAGCTATGGCACCACGGGTTTCGACAGCTGCGCGCTGTCCAACTTCGAGATGGCGGCCGGCGTCACCAATCCGTTGTCGACCACGCCAATTGGGCAGTTGCATTCAAAGTTCGCTTGTACGACGCTTCCGTTTGCGCTGACGGCGGGTAGTCAACGCACGTTGGGCTGGACGCTGAAGTACGCGGATCCGAGCTGATCTCGCGGACGTGCCGGCCTTCTTACGAGGGCCGGCAAATAGGCCACGCTATCGGCGCGGAAAGACACACAGATGCATCTTCACATACAGATTCGGATTGCCGCAGCGATGGCCGGCGTAGTCGATCTGCTCGCCTGGCGCGAGATCCGTCGGCGCCTTTTGCGTGGAAGCCGACGTATTAGCGGAAGCCGCTGGCTTGCTGCCGCTACTCGCACATCCTGCGAGACCGGCGGCCAGGATCATCAGCAAGGCAGATTTCTGCAGTAACGCGCGCATTCGCCGCCTCGTCATTCGTAGAAGAAGATGAGTCATCCTGCTCCGCGAAGGTCGCCGCCAGCATCACGCCAAGATGACAAAAATCTCATGCAAGCGGCGCTCGATGCCGCTTTGTCGATACCGTTTGTCCTGACATTTTTCTCATGTTGCGGTCACGATGGCACACCGCCTGCGATTCATACTGGACTCACGAATCGCCGACCGGCGGTCGCCACAAAGGAGATCTCGACATGAATGCTGCAAGACTCTTCACCCTGTCCGTCGTTGCCGTGACGATGATCGGCGCACTCTCACCAGCCGCGCAGGCGCAAGGCAAGTCTCGCGAGCAGGTGAACCACGAACTCGTTCAAGCCCAGCATGACGGCGTGACGCCAACCAGCAAGACACAATACCCGCCGGATGCCAACACGATTGCCCGGAACAAGCAGACGCACGCGGTTACGCGGCATGCCGGTGAGAAGGCACCGTCAATGGATCAGCATGACAAACTCGTCGCGAACAAATAGCGGCGCATGCCGCCGGAAGCGAGCCTCTCCGGCGGCATACCTTTGCCCGTTGCGCGCGGACGCGCGCTCGCTCAATCTTTATGGGCGGGCGGCGTCGTCCGTCATGGACATGGTCAGGCCGTTATTCGAACATTCGCGCCGGGGAAATTGCAGCCAGAAACGGGTGCTGACATGAGGCCGGCTTTCGCACCCGCACTGTCCTGCGTGGCTGTTCATGATCGACTTCACGATGGCAAGACCCAGCCCCGTGCCCGAGGCCGAACCGTGCCGCGACGGGTCGACACGATAGAACCGCTCGAATATGCGCTCGATATGACGAGCGTCGATTCCCGCTCCCGAGTCCGACACGCTCAGCGTGGTCGAGCCCGGCTCCTGCTTGCAGTCGATGGTAATCGTGCTGCCTTGCGGCGCCTGCACGAGCGCGTTCGACAGCAGGTTGCTGAGCGCGCGTTGAAAGAGCAGCAGATCGGCCTGCACGGTGCCCTCGCCCGTCACCTCGATCGTGACCTGCGCATCTTCGGCCATGGTCTCGTAGTAGCCGGCGACGCGTTCGGCCTCCGCAACCGCGTCGAGCGAACGCAAGGACAGCGGTGCGTCAGCCTGATCGGAGCGCGCGAGGAAAAGCATGTCTTCGATCATGCGCGACAGTCGCTGATACTCGTCCACACTCGATTCGATCACGTCCCGGTAGTCTTCCGCGCTCCGACGCTGTGACAGCGCCACTTGAGCCGCGGCGAGCAGATTGGTGAGCGGCGTGCGCATGTCGTGGGCAAGATTGGAGGAGAACTGGCTCAGCCGGGTGAACGATTCGTCGAGCCGCGCCAGCATGCCGTTAAAGGCGTGCTCCAGTTCCTTCAACTCGCCCGACGCTTCCAGTTCTGGCAGAGGCAGCGCCAGGCGGCTTGTCGACATCTCCTCTGCCCGAGCCACCAGCCTGCGCAGCGGAAGCAGGCCCAGCATGGCGATGCCGTACGCAAACGCGGCGGCGAGCACCACGCCTAATACTTCGATGACCACCGCGGTGTACGCATACGCGCGCAACAGAGCCTGATCACTGGTTCCATCGTACTGAACGGCGACGCGCACCAATGGCCCGATTCCGTCATTGAGCGGCACGCTTTCCACCAGGTATCGAAGATTCGAACCGGTGGGCGCGAGATTCACGGCCGCACCGCTCGCCCCGGTTGCGGGGATCGGCGGGTAGGGCCGAAACCCCAGGGTGCTCGACAGGCGCTGCCCCATCGTATCGTAGATGGCGAGCGCCAGGTTCGGGTGCCCATGCAACAGGTCGATCCACGTCTCCGCATTGCCGGCAATGCCATCGGCATTCTGGATCCCCGCCAGATGCGTGCGCAACGCCGCCATCGTGCCGGCCATATGCTCGATCGAGGTCGACTCGAGGCGGCTGCGCAGCGCCTCATATAGCGCGAAGCCGCTCAACGCGAGGATCGCCGAGGTCGACAGGATGATGAGAGCAGTGAGCCTCGCCCGCAGCGTTCGCGGCACCACGCGCCTGATCAATTGCCGCCGTCCCGGTTTTCCAGCACGTAGCCCATGCCTCTTACGGTGTGAATGAGCTTGGGTTCGTAGGCGTCGTCGACCTTGGAGCGCAGCCGCCTGATTGCCGAATCCACCACGTTCGTATCGCTGTTGAAATTCATGTCCCACACCTGCGAGGCGATCGTCGCGCGAGGCAGGATTTCGCCTTCCTTGCGCATGAGCAGCCACAGCAGCGTGAACTCCTTGGCTGTAAGCAGGATCACGTCGCCCTGACGGGTTGCCTTGCGCCGCGTCAGATCCAGCTCGAGATCCGCGACCTTCAGCGAGGTGGATTCACGTGGCTTGCCGCGCCGCAGGATCGACCGCACGCGCGCGATCAGCTCGACGAAGTCGAACGGTTTCGCGAGGTAGTCGTCGGCGCCGAGCTCCAGTCCCTTGACACGATCCCCAACATCGTCGCGTGCGGTGAGAAACAGCACGGGCGTGAGCCGCGTGCGGCGAAGGTTTTGCAGCAGCGTCCAACCGTCCTGTCCCGGCAGCATCACGTCGAGGATCAGCAGGTCGTAGTCTTCCGTCTCCGCCTGATGCTGACCCGTGACGCCGTCTTCCGACCAATCGACAACATATCCCGCCTCCGATAGCCCCTTGCGAAGATAGGCGCCGGTCTTCGGCTCGTCTTCCACTAACAAAATCCGCATTCACACTACCTCGAAAAAATGCCGAACCGGCGCAGTAGCTGGGCGGGCGAAGTTTTCGCCAGCCGGCTCAGGGCAGCAGCGCGCCATGACGACGAATGAGCGGCCCGGTACAGCACGGGCAAAACCAGCAGCGTCAGCGCCGTGGACGACAGGATGCCACCAATGACCACCGTTGCCAGCGGCCGCTGCACTTCCGAGCCCGTGCCGGTGGCGAATGCCATCGGCAAAAAGCCGAGCGACGCGACGAGCGCCGTCATCAGGACCGGCCGCAGCCGCGTCAGGGCGCCCTCACGGACAGCCGTGTCCAGTTCCGTGCCCTCATCGCGCAGGTTTCGAATAAAGGAAATCATGACGAGCCCGTTCAGCACCGCGACACCCGACAGCGCAATGAAACCGATCGCCGCCGTAATGGAAAGCGGCATGTCCCTCAACCACAACGACAGCACGCCGCCGCTCAATGCGAACGGAATGCTCGTGAACACCAGCAAGCCATCCTTAGCATTATTAAACATGATGAACAGCAGGACAAACACCATGAAGAGCGACAGCGGCACGACCAGCTTCAGGCGCTCGGTCGCGCTTTGCAACTGCTCGAATTGTCCGCCCCACGACAACCAGTAACCCGAGGGCACCTGAACGTCCTGACGGATCTGCTCGCGCGCGTCCGCCACGAAAGAGCCGACATCGCGTCCGCGCACATTCGCGCTCACCACGACGCGCCGCTTGCCGTCTTCGCGGCTGATCTGGTTGGGACCAGGGGCGACGTCGACGGTGGCCAGTTCGGCGAGCGGCACATAAGGCGCCTGCGCGAGCGGCGCGCTGCCGCTCACCGGCGCGGGGAATGGCAACGCAATCGGCAGGCGCTTGATCGCTTCGATATCCGAGCGAAGTTCGTCCGGCAAGCGCACGACGATATCGAAGCGCCGGTCGCCCTGAAACAGCGTGCCGGTTTTCTGGCCGCCGACCGCCGCCGCGACCGTGTCCTGAATGTCACCGACCGTGACGCCGTAGCGCGCCAGCTTGTCCCGGTCCACGTTGATGGTGAGAACCGGCAAGCCGCTGGTTTGTTCCATCTTCACTTCCGAAGCGCCCGGCACTTTCTGCAATGCCGCCGCGATCTTCTCGCCCGTGCCGCTGAGCACCGCCATGTCGTCGCCGAAGAGTTTCACCGCCACATCGCTGCGTACGCCGGAAATCAATTCGTTGAAGCGCAGTTGAATCGGCTGGGAGAACTCGTAGCTATTGCCCGGCAGTTCAGCGAGCACCGCTTCGATTTCCTCGACGAGTTTGGCGCGCGACTTGTTCGGGTCCGGCCACGTGTCCGTCGGCTTGAGCATGATGTAGCCGTCGGACAGATTGGGCGGCATCGGGTCCGCGGCGATTTCCGCCGTCCCCGTGCGGGCAAACACGCGCTCGATCTCCGGGAAGCGTTGCTTCAACGTTTTCTCAATAGACATTTGCATGCTGACCGATTGGGACAGACTCGTGCCCGGAATACGCAATGCGGCAACGGCCAGGTCGCCCTCGTTCAGACTCGGGACGAACTCGCTGCCGAGTCGCGCCGCTAGACCGATGCTCAGCGTGACGATCAGCGCCGCGCCGGCGAACACACGTTTCGGGCGCGTCATGAAAGCGGTGAGCAGCGGCTCATAGGCTTGCCTCGCCCAGCCCATCAAGCGGTTTTCCTTTTCCTCGACGCGCTTGCCGATGAACAGCGCCACCGCGGCGGGGATGAAGGTGACCGTCAGCACCATCGCGGCAGCCAGCGCCATCACGACCGTGACCGCCATCGGGTGAAACATTTTTGCCTCGACGCCGGTGAGCGCGAAGATCGGCAGATAGACCACCATGATGATCAATTGACCGAATATCAGGGCGCGGCGCGCTTCCTGCGACGCGCCGAAGACTTCGGCGAAACGCTCCTCGCGGGTCAACGGCCGCCCGGCGAGCGTCTGTGCGTGAGCAAGGCGCCTCACGCAGTTTTCGACGATCACCACCGCGCCGTCGACGATGATCCCGAAGTCGAGTGCGCCCAGACTCATGAGGTTGGCGCTCACCTTCGCATTGACCATGCCGGTGAAGGTCATCAGCATCGACAGCGGAATGACGAGCGCCGTGATCAGCGCCGCGCGCATGTTGCCGAGAAAGAGGAACAGCACGACGATCACGAGCACCGCGCCTTCGAGCAGGTTCTTCTTCACTGTCTGCACGGCTTTCTCGACCAGCACGGTGCGGTCGTACACGGGAATCGCGCGCACACCTGGTGGCAAGGTACGGTTGACGTCTTCCATCTTGACGGAGACCGCCTTGGCGACGGTGCGGCTGTTCTCTCCGATCAGCATGAACACGGTGCCGAGCACGACCTCTTCGCCGTTCGACGTCGCGGCGCCCGTGCGCAATTCACGGCCCATGTCCACCTGTCCGACGTCCTTGATACGAACCGGCACGCCGCCCACGTTGGTGAGCACGACATTGGCGATGTCTTCGACCGAGCGGGCCTGACCTGGCACGCGCACGAGATACTGCTCGCCGCGCTTTTCGATGTAGCCCGCACCGACATTCGCATTGTTACGGTCGATCGCGCGCACCACGTCCGCGAGCGTCAAGCCGTATGACATGAGCTTGGCGGGATTCGGTGCGACCCGGAACTCCTTCACGAAGCCGCCGATGGAATTCACCTCGGTGACGCCCGGCACGTTGCGAAGCTGCGGCTTCACGACCCAGTCTTGAAGCTCGCGCAAATCTGCCGGCGTGTAGCGGGTTCCGTCCGGCTTGACGGCCGACGCGTCGGCCTCCACCGTCCACAGATAAATCTCGCCGAGACCCGTGGAGGTCGGCCCCATCGCCGGCGTCGCGCCGGGCGGCAGCTTGTCCTTGGCTTCCTGAATCCGCTCGTTGACGAGCTGACGCGCGAAGTAGATGTCGGTGCCGTCCTTGAAGATCACCGTGACCTGAGAGAGCCCGTAGCGGGAGATGGAGCGCGTCTGCGCCAGATTGGGAAGTCCGGCCATTGCGGTCTCTACCGGATAGGTGATGCGCTGCTCGGCTTCGAGCGGCGAATAACCCGGCGCTGAAGTGTTGATTTGCACCTGAACGTTGGTGATGTCGGGCACGGCGTCGATGGGCAGCTTCTGATAGCTGTACACGCCCCATCCCGCGACCGCGGCAACGGCCAGCATGACCAGCCAGCGGTGCGCGATGGCGAAGCGAATCAGTCTTTCAAACATGCGGAGGGTCCTTGGAAACCGAGGCTCGGGAAAGCGGTCTGCTTACTGCAAGTCATCGCAGGTCATGACGGGTTCATGGCGTCGGGGCGTCAATGTTCCTCGACACTGCCCTTCCCGAGTTCAGCCTTGAGGACGAAACTGTTCGCGGTGACATACTTCTGGCCCGGCAGAAGTCCTTTCACCACTTCGACGACCTTGTCGTCACGGCGCCCCGTCTCGACCGCCTGAGCGACAAAACCCTTGGGCGACTGCACAAAGACGGCGGGCCCGCCGTCTATCTCCTGCAGCGCGTCGCTCGCCACCGCGAGCGGCACGCTTTGTTTGCCGGCATCCACCGACACATTGACGAACATGCCCGGCCGCCACGCGCCATCGGGATTCGGCAGCACCACCCGCGCCGGCGCGGTGCGGGTTTGCTCGCCGAGCAGCGCGCCGACGTAGGCAATCGGACCACTCGACTTCGAGTCGAACGCGGTGGCGCTGACCGTGGCTTCGCGGCCGACACGCACATCGTTCAGGCGCTGCGCCGGCACCGCCATTTCGGCCCACACGGACGAGAGGTCCGAGAGAATAAAGACCTTGGCATCCGCGGCGATCGCCTCACCGGGCGTCGCGTGCTTCTCGACCAGCGTTCCAGCAAACGGCGCGCGCAATTCGTAACGGTTCAAGGCGCCGGCCGATGGCGGGGCATTCAGCGCGGCAAGCTTCGCGCGGGCGTTCTGCGTGGCGATCTCGGCTTCGCGTAACTGGACCTGCGCCTGGAGGTAGTCCTGCTCGGCGGAGATGCGCTCCTGCCAGAGCGTCTTTTCGCGTTCATACGATGTTCGTGCGGCCGCGAGCCGGCGCTCCGCGCTCAGCAATTCGCTTCTGCGATCGGCAAGATCGGTGCTGGCGATGACCGCCAGCACTTGCCCCTTCGCGACTTTCTCACCGATCGAAACATCGACTCGCTCGACGATGCCCGCCACGCGTGGCACGACGTGGGCCGTGCGATCCTCATTGAATCTGATCTCACCAGGAAGCTGGAATGTCGTGAGAATCTGCGCGGGACCGACGCGGTCGAGACGAATCTGCGCCGCCTCGATTTGCGCCGCGCTGAGCGCGATTGCACCATCGGCCCGCGAAAACACGAACGATGCGGATTGTCCGCGCCACTTGAGATGAATGAATGCGTCGAAGACGTGAGGCTTCGCGATCGGTTCGGCGGACGTCAGCTTCTGACCTGCCGACGCGAATTGCAATGGCTGCATCGAACCGTCGTAACGCGTAATGGAACCCGACACGACCAGGTCCTTGTCCGCGGGTTTGCCGTCGACGAAAGGATAGACGACGAGCCGCGCGTCCCCCGGTTTCTCGGACAGGACGACTTCGACAGCCAGCGCACCGTCTCTGAACACGGTGCCGCCATGCTGGCCGGACGAACCCTGCGCGCTTGCCGATGCTTCGACGGCGCCCGAAGTATCTCCAGTATTCGACGACACCCGCGTCATCGCGAACACGGCGAGCGCGACGCTCACGCCGCTGAGGGTCACCGCAGTGGCGACGATGAGTTTTCTGCGCAGCATGAAAAATCCTTCAAGGTAAGCGAGGCGCACTGTTGCGAAGCGGGACACCGACAAGCCGGCCGATTTCGGCGTAGGCCAGGTGCGCATCGGTCAATGCCTGGACGTATTGCGACTGGCCCTGAAACAGCGTGCGCTGCGCATCCAGGACATCGAGAAAGCCAAACTTGCCGAGCTCATAACCGCGCGACATTGCGTCGAGCGCCTCGCGCGCGGCCGGCAGGACATCGGTTTTCAGGCGTCGCGCCTCCAGGCTCGATCGCTCGTAATTGGCGTACGCCTGAGTCAGCTCCAGTTGCAGGCGCGCCTTTTCACTGTCGAAGTCGGCGCTTGCCTTCTCGGCTTTGTGAACCGATTCGAGCAGCGCGCCTTTGTTGGTGTCGAAAAGCGGAAGCGGAATGGAGATGCCGACCACGGCCTGGTTGTCGGGCACCGCGCCGGTCACAACCCGCTTCATGCCCGCGCTGAACGTGATGTCCGGAATGCGCTTCGCGCGCTCGACGGCAATGGCGGCGTTGCTCCGCAACCTCTCGGCCTTCGCGGCGCGCGCAAGCGGCGCGTCGATCAGTTGAGGCAATAGTTCGGCAAGCGGTTCGATCGCCGGCACGCTTTCGATATCGCCGGTCGCGGGGCGTCCTCGCACGAGCGGACTGCCCGTCACGTTGGCGAGTTTTTCCGCGGCAATGGTCAGCCGCGAGGCGGCGTTGGCCTGCTCGATCTGAACGCCGGTGGCGGCGACCCGCGCTTTGGTCGCCTCGACCGGCGACACCTTGCCCGCGCGCGCGCGTTTCTCCGCCAGTTCCGCGGACCTCGCCGCGATGTCGGCTGATTCCCGCGCGACCTGCAACTGGCGCTGAGCCGCGAGCATTCCGTAAAACGCGGCAATGACGTCTGAGCGCAAGGCCGCGCCGCGCGCATCGAGCGATGCGAGCGCCACCTCGCGTCCATACGAAGCGACGTCGAGGCGCGCCTGACGCTTGCCGCCGAGTTCGACGGTCTGATTGACGAGTGCCGTCGACGTGCGCTCCGTGCGGCCGAACCCCTCCTGCAGCAGCGAGATCTGCGGATTGGGTCGGGCGCCCGCCTGCATGAACGTGCCGCGCGATGCATCGGCGTCGGCGCGCGCGCCGCGCAGCAGCGGGTTGTTCTCGGCGGCGATGCCGAGCGCCTCGTCGAGCGGCAAGGCGGCGCCGTCGGACGCCGCGGCCAGTGCGGTCGATGGCGAAGGCCGATTGCCTTCCACGAGCGCCGCATCGGCTTGCGCAAAGGCCGGATTCACCGCAGCGATCGCAAGTACGGCAGCAAGGTTGCGGGTGAGCATGGATGCGTGATGTGTTGACGAGGTGCGACCGATGCTACGGCGCTGCCGCAGTGCCAACATGGCGGAAAAATGAGATTTTTGTCATCTTCGGCAAGCGGCGCGGGCGGCAGCGGCGGCACAACGGCGCGTCACGGCTAAAAAACGCCAGCCTTGTCATAATGATTGCCCCAACCCCAAACCCAGCCCACTCCACGGAGCCCCAATGAATCATCCAACCGCGCAGCCCTCCACCGCCACCGTCCGCCGCGTCGCCTTTCTCGGCCTCGGCGTGATGGGCTATCCCATGGCCGGCCATCTCGCGAAAGCGGGCCTCGACGTGACCGTGTACAACCGCACGGCGTCGAAGGCGCAGCAATGGGTATCCGAGTACGGCGGCCGGGCCGCAAACACGCCGCGTGAAGCGGCGAACGGCGCCGACCTGATTCTCGCGTGCGTCGGCAACGACGACGATCTGCGCAGCATCACGCTCGGCGATACCGGTGCGTTCGCGGGCATGGCGCCCAATACCGCGTTCGTCGATCACACGACGGCGTCGGCGAACGTCGCGCGCGAGCTAGCGGAAGTCGCGCGCCAGAAAGGTCTGCATTTCATCGACGCGCCCGTGTCGGGCGGCGAATCCGGCGCGCAGAACGGCAAGCTGACGATCATGTGCGGCGGCGAGCCCGCCGTCTTCGAGCAGGCATCACCGGTCCTTGCGCACTACGCCGCGGCCGTCACGCTGATCGGGGCCGTCGGCGCCGGGCAACTGGCGAAGATGGTCAACCAGATCTGCATCGCCGGCATGGTGCAAGGACTGTCTGAGGCGATCAACTTCGGCCAGCTCGCGGGCCTCGACATGCCGCTGGTGCTGCAAGTGATCGGCAAGGGCGCGGCGGCCAGCTGGCAGATGGACAATCGCGGCAAGACCATGATCGACGGCAAGTTCGATTACGGCTTTGCCGTCGACTGGATGCGCAAGGACCTCGGCTTCTGTCTCGACGAAGCGAAGCGCAATGGCGCGTCGTTGCCGGTGACCGCGCTCGTCGATCAGTTTTATGCGGACGTGCAGGCGCTCGGCGGCAATCGATTCGATACGTCGAGCCTGATCTGGCGCTTGCGGGCCCTCAAGGCGGCGCAATAACAGCGGCGGGCGCTGCATACGCGCCCGCCTTGCATGACTCGCGTCACTTACTCATTTGTGCCGCTTGCGTCACTCGTATCACTTGCGCCACCGCAACGGCCGGCGCAAGTGATGGCGCTCCAGCCGCACCGCCGCTCCAGCGTGCAGGAAAGACGGCATGCCGCCCAACTCGACGCCGGCGGCGCGCTCGCGTTCTTCATCGGCCTCGACCGTCTTGCTGGTGTCGATGAAGAGCGCCGCCAGCATACCGACCGCGAGCAGCCCCGCGGAGATATTGAACGGCACGTTGTAGCTGCCGGTCTTCTCGATCAGATAGCCGAACACCACCGGCGACACCATCCCCGCCACGCCGAAGCCCGTGTTCATCATGCCGCCGGCCGTGCCCGCATACTTGCCGGCGATGTCGAGCGGCAACGTCCACAGCACAGGGTTGGTGATTTCGAGGAAGAAGAACGAAGCCGACAGGAACCACACGGCCGTGAGCGGATCGGTGGCGGACACCATCGGCAGCAGAAACACCAGCGAGCCGCCCATGCCCACCACCAGCACCGCACAGCGCGCGAAGCGCAGGCGGCCCGTGATCTTGAAGAGCTTGTCCGACACGACGCCGCCGAGCGTGTCGCCGACCACGCCCGCGAGCAGCGGCAGCGCGGTGAAGAGCGCCAGTTGCTTGAGATCGAATCCGCGCGACTCGCGCAGATAGGACGGCAACCAGGTCAGATAGACCCACAGCAACCAGCCATAGCAGAAGTCGACGAACGTGACGAGCCACATGCGGCGCACCAGTTTGCGCCATGGCGTGGCCGCATGTTTGGCGCGGTCGCAATCGCCGGCGCGGTAGCCGATCTCCGCGGTTTCCTCGGCCGTGATGCGCCGGTTCTGTTCCGGCGAATTCGTGAACACGAAGAGGTAGAGCACGGTCCACGCGAGGCTCGCGATGCCGAGCAGGATGAACGCGTCGCGCCAGCCGCCGGTCGCCACCACGGCCAGCACGAGCGGCGGCGTGATCGCGCCGCCCAGGCGCGCAAAGCTGTGCGTGATGCCTTGCGCGAAGCCGCGCTCGGCTACAGGCATCCAGTAAGTGAAGGCGCGCGTCGCGGTAGGAAACGCGCCGCCTTCGCCGATGCCGAGCGCGAAGCGCATCACGACCAGCATGGTGACGCTGCCCGCGAAACCGGTGGCGAGCGTCGCCACGCCCCAGATCAGCGATAGCACCGTGAGCACCAGTTTCGGCCCGTACTTGTCGGCGAGCCAGCCGCCGATAATCTGCATCGCCGCATACGGATAAGCAAAGGCCGAGAACACCAGGCCGAGCTGAACGGTCGTGAGGCCCATCTCGTGACGAATCAACGGGCCGGCCACGGCAATGTTCACGCGATCGATGTACGAAATGAAGTACATCAGGCACATGACCGCCAGGATGATATGGCGTGTCTTGACACGCCGGATACGCGTTTCCATGCTGTCTCCTATCTCTTTTATGTATCGACGACGGCCGCGAGCGGCCGCCCGATTTACCGGACTGCGACTGCCTGCCTGTCTCCGCCCGCGCCTTGCCCGCTCGCGAGCGGCACCGCGTCAGGTGGGCACCAGCTTGAGCCGCTGCACCTTGCCGGAAGGTCCGCGCGGCAGTTCATCGACGAAGCGGAATTCTTTCGGCGTCTTGTAGCGCCCGAGTTCGCGCACGCAGTGCTCGCGCAGATCCGCCGGGTCGGGCGCGCTACGTCCCTCGCTCGTGCGCGCCACCACGAAAGCGACGATCTCCTGGCCGTATGCCGGATCGGGCACGCCGACCGCCGCCGCGTCCAGCACATCGGGATGACGCAACAACGCTTCGTCGATTTCGCGCGGCGCAATGTTCTCGCCGCCCTTGATGATCAGTTCCTTGGCGCGGCCGTTGATGTAGAAGTAGCCGTCCTGGTCGCGATAACCGAGGTCGCCGGTGCGCAGCCAGCCGTCCGTCGTGAAGGCGGCGGCCGTTTCCTCGGGCCGCTTGTAATAGCCGCCCATCACCTGCTCGCCGCGCAACACCAGTTCGCCGCATTCGTTGGCGGCGCATTCGCGCCCCTCACGGTCGATCACGCGGGCTTCGCCGCCCGAGGGCAGACCGATGCTGCCGACGCGCCGCCGGTCCATCTCATACGGATTGCTAAAAACCGGCGCGGCGGTTTCCGTCATGCCCATGGTTTCGATCACGCCGATCCCGAAACGCGCTTCGAACGCGCGATGATGATCGGCGGGCAATGCGGCCGACGCGCTGCGGCAAAACTTCAGCGCCGACAGATCGTAGGTGCAGGCTTCGTCGGCATTGAGCAGATAGGCGACGATCGTCGGCACCACGTTGATCCACGTGCAGGCATGAAGCGCGACGTCGCGCCAGAACGTGCGGGCGGAGAAGCGCGATGTCATCACCGCCGAGCCGCCATGGAACAGCGGCGCGAGCAGCGTCACCACCAGACCGTTGATGTGATAGAGCGGCAACGACGCGAGCACGCGATCGTCCGACGTCAGCCGGTGCTCGGCGCTGATGTTGCGCGCGTTCGCCATTAGATTGCGATGCGTCAGCAGGACCCCTTTGGGCGTGCCCGTCGTGCCCGAGGTGTACATCAGCAATGCGACCTCGTCTGCTGTGGGCTCGTGCGCCGTTGCGGCATCCGCCGTGTGCCGCGGCGCGCGGCCGCGCTTCGCGAGCGCTGGCGCGGCGGCAGCGTTCGCGCCATGTGCCGCGGTTTCGGCCAAAGCAGGTTCACGCTTTGCGAGCGAAGGCGGTTCGGCATCGTCCGGTTCGGTCTGGATCAACGCGATCTCGCGCGTCAAGCCAGCAGCGCGCAGTTCGGCCACGGCCGTGCCGATCACCGCCTGCGTGTCGCGCGCGGTGAAGATCATCCGCGTATCGGAATGGTCGACGATATAGCGCACCTGCGAGGGCTGACACAAAAGATTGAGCGGATTGGCCACCAGCCCGCTGTACATGGCCGCTAGCAACAGACGGGCCGTCTGGATTCCATTGCCCATGAACACGGAAATCACATCGCCCGGCCGCAGGCCGGCTTCCCTGAAGCGTGTCTCGATCACTCGGCAGTCGTCGCGCAGTTCGCGAAACGTCAGCACGGTCGCGCGCCGGTCAGGAACCGCCGTTTCGTCGTCGTCGAGTGCGGCCAGCAGGAAGGGCTTGTCCGGATGCTGCGCGGCGCGCTCGTCGATCAGCGCGCGAAGGGTGGCGGGCGTGTTCATCGGCCGTACCTCGCGAAGAAATCGCCGAGCAATTCGTCCGTTTCCGGCACGCGCTCTTCGATTGGGTACGCGACCCGCGTGGTGTTCAGATAGTGGCGGAAGCCCAGATTGCCCGAGAAGTTGTTGCGGCCCCACGTACCACAGCCCATCGACAGCGAAAACGGCAAGCCGTTGTCGAAGTTGCCGCCGGTGGCGAGGCAATGCGCCTGATTCACGATCACGCGCGCGACCGGCAATGTCACGCCAAGCTGAACCGCTTGCGCGGTATCGGTCGAATGCAGTCCGACCGAATGGCCCGCGCCCATGTACGCGTAGATGCCGCGCACCACGTCGGCTGCGGCATCGAAATCGGCGGCGCGATACACGGCGAGCACCGGCGCGAGTTTCTCGCCGGAAAACGGATAGTCGGTGCCCGCGCCGCTCTCTTCCACCATCAGAAAGGCCGGGTGACGCGCGGCGATTTCATCCAGACCCGCCACGCGTGCGATCACCTCGGCGGACTTCGCCGTGCACTGCTCCGAGAGCGTGCCATTGACCCACATCACCTGTTGCAAGCGGGCCTTCTGCGCGGCGTCGAGGAGTACCCCGCCGCATGCGGCCAGTTCGGCCAGCATCGGCTGATAGACGGCGTCTTCGATCACGACGCTGTTTTCGGACGAGCAACTCGTCGCGTTGTCGAAAGTTTTTGAGCGCAGGATCTTGCGCGCCGCATCATGCAGATCGGCGGACGCCGTGACGATCGAAGCGACATTGCCCGCGCCCACGCCGAACGCGGGCGTGCCGCTCGCATACGCCATGCGCACATTCGCCTGCGAGCCGGTGGCGACGACCAGATCGCACTGCCGCATCAGCGCGGCGGTCGCCGCCTTGCTGATCGGCGCGGGCAGCATCTGCACGAGGTCCGGATCGATACCGGCTTTGGCGAATTGCGCGTGAATGAACTCGATCAACAACGCGCAAGACGAGTAACCTTTGGGGGACGGCGCGACGATTACTGCATTGCCGCATTTGAGCGCGTTGATGATCTTGTTGGCCGGTGTCGCCGCCGGATTGGTCGACGGCGTGATCGCCGCCACCACGCCCACTGCGCGCGCGATCTCGACGATGCCGCTCGCCCTGTCTTCCGCGATTACGCCGGCGGTCTTCTGTCCGTGCAGGTCGCGCAGCAAGCCGAGCGTTTTGCGATAGTTCTTGCGGAACTTGTCGTCGGCGTTGCCGAGACCCGTATCGTGCACGGCGCGTTCCGCCAGTTGCCGGTTGCGCTCTGGCTCCATGATGGCCCACGCGGCGGCGTCGGCGGCGGTATCGAGCGCCTGTTGTCCTGCATTCTCGAAAGCACGCTGCGCCGCGCGCGCTTTCGCGACGAGCGTGGCGACGATGCGCTCGGCTTCGCCGTCCGCATGGTGGCCTGCGATTTCGGCTCCTGTGGCCCTGACGTTCATATGGATTCGCTCCGCGTGAATGAATTGATTGCAGTGCTATCAATCTAGCCAGCCGCGCTTAGGGCGAAGTCCCGTTTTTCGAGCTATCCACTGCAGTGCGTTTGCCAGCATCGGAAAACGCAAAATTCGGTACTTTCCATAGTCCCGAAAAGCAATGAAGTCGATGCAAAATCAACGCTGTGAATACGCTGGCGAGGGAGTGGGATGTCGACGTCAAACCAGTCGAATGCAGCTGCAGTGCGCGCGTTTCGCGTACTCGAAACGCTTGCCGAAGCGGGCGGCCCGCTTTCGATGACGGAACTCGTCAATGCGCTCGGCCTGCCCAAGCAGACCGTCCACCGTATCCTCGTGCAACTGATGGATGCGTGGCTCGTCACGCGCGGCGCGGGCGATCGTCTTTACGAATGTTCGCCACGTGTGCGCATGCTCGCGGTCAATGTGCTCATGCATGCGGGACCGGCCGCCGCTCGCCACGTGCTGCTCGAACAGCTGGTGGCGAAAATCGGCGAGACCTGCAATCTGACCATGCTCTCCGGCAACGATGTCGTCTATGTGGACCGCGTCGAAACCGAATGGCCGCTGCGCATGCATTTGCAACCGGGTTCGCATGTGCCCTTGCATTGTTCGGCGAGCGGCAAGCTGCTGCTGAGCTTTCTGCCGAAGGACAGACGCGAACGCGTAATCGAGACGCTGCCGCTGCGCGGTTATTCGGAACGGACGATCACCGATCGCGACGCGTTGCGCAAGGAACTGACCACCACGCGGCGGCGGCTTCTCGCGATCAACAATCAGGAACATCTGCAAGGGCTGATCGCGATTGCGGTGCCTGTCATGCTGGATCGCAATCGCGCCTGCGCGGCGATTGCCGTGCAGGCGCCGGTGGGCAGAGTCACGCTCGACGATCTGCTCGCCTTCGTGCCTGACTTGCGCCACGCGGCGGAAGAGACTGCGAAGACGTTTCGGGAATGACGCGGCGCGAGCTTAGGTGCGGCCGGGAGCGCGCCTTAGTGGGCGACGTGCTGCACGCCGCCGCGCGCCGCGCTTCTGCGACCCAAAGCAAATTGCGAATCAAGACTGCGCGTGCACCACCGCATCGAACGCACCGCCCCGCTTCCTCTCGATCGCGCGCACCGACAGCGCCGATATCAATGCCGAGAACAGCACGTACGCGCACACCGTCCACGGTTTTCCGCCGTTCAGCCGCATCAGGATCGTCGCAATGATCGGCGTGAGTCCGCTCGCGAAGATGCCGGAGAACTGATACACGAACGAGATACCCGTATAGCGCACTTTGGCGTCGAACAGTTCGGCAAACAATGCCGCCTCAGGACCGTACACCATCGCGTAGAAAATGCCGAATGGCACCACGATGGCCGCCCAGATCAACAACGTGTTGGCAGGCTGCATTTCAATGAGCCAGAAAGCCGGAAACACCGACACGCCGCAAATCAGCGAGCCCCAGAAATACACCCGCGCGCGGCCGAGCTTGTCGGACATGCTGCCGAACAGCGGGATGAAAAAGCACATCACGCCCGCCGCGATCATCACGCCGAGCAAGGCGTCGGTGCGGCTCATCGAGACATGTTGCGTAAGGTAGCCGATCGAAAACACAGCGAAAATGTTGAAGAACACGCCATCGATATAACGCGCGCCCATGCCGAGCATCACGGCGCCGCGATAGCGCGTGATCATGTCGACGAACGGAATCTTCGCTTCGCGCCGATTGCGTTTGAGCGCGAGGAATTCGGGCGTCTCCATCACTTTGGCGCGAATATACAGGCCGATCAGAACGAGACCGAGCGATGCGCCGAATGCGATCCGCCAGCCCCACGACAGGAAGGCCGCTTCGGGCAATAAGCGGGACAGGCCCGCGACCATCCCCGATGCGAGACATAGTCCGATCGACAAACCGATCTGCGGCAAACTCGCGTACAGGCCGCGTTGTTCAGGCGGCGCATATTCATACGCCATCAACACCGCGCCGCCCCATTCGCCGCCGAGCCCGATGCCCTGCAACACGCGCAGCGACAACAACAGGATCGGCGCCCAGATACCGATCTGGGCGTAGGTGGGAATGAACGCGACGCCAGCCGTCGAAATCCCCATGATGACGAGCGTCAGAATCAGCGCGGACTTGCGGCCGATCCGATCGCCGAAATGGCCGAATATCACGCCGCCGAGCGGCCGGGTCACGAAGCCCACCGCAAAGGTCGAATAGGCGAGCAGCGTCGACACGAGCGGATCGTTGGCGGGGAAATAGAGCTTGTTGAATACGATGCCGGCGACCACGCCGTAAAGAAAAAAGTCATACCATTCGACGGTTGCGCCGATCACACTGGCGAACGCAACGCGACGGATAGCGCGGGGATCGATTGCCATAGCAGCAGCTCCTCAATGGACGGCCATGCCGTGCGTGTCGATACGCACGGCCGGCCGGGAACCCCAGTTGTCTCCTCCGGGGCGGTTTATGTGCAGCCTCCGGGGCGTCCATTCGCTGGCCGTCCCGCGGCTGCGTATTGCGGCGGATAGTGCCCGCCGTTGTTTTGCACCTGCTATGTTATGCGGCCACTTTCGCCGCGGGCGTCGTCGCCACACCTCGATCGACACCGCTTGCGTCGTGCAGAATCATGTCCGACGCTTTTTCAGCCACCATCACGATCGGCACATTGGTATTGCCCGACACGAGCGTCGGCATGATCGAGCAGTCGACCACGCGCAGCCCCTGGGTGCCGTACACGCGCAGACGTTCGTCGACCACCGCGAGCGGATCGCCTGCCGCGCCCATCTTCGCTGTACCAGACGGGTGGAAAATTGTCTGTCCGTACTCCCGGCAGAAATCGAGCAGTTCGTCGTCGGTTTGCGCGTCCGCGCCTGGCCGCACCTCGCGTTTCATCAGCCCGCTCATCGGCTCGGCCGCCGCGACGCGACGCGCGAAACGCACGCCGGCGATGGTCGTGCGCCGGTCCAGATCCGTGTCCAGATAGTTCGGCTGGATGGACGGCGCCTCACGCGGATCGGCGCTGCGAATGCGCACCACGCCGCGCGATTCGGGGCGCAACTGACAGATCGAATACGTGCAGCCGGGAAAGTCGTGGACGTTGCCGCCCGCGGAGTCCGCCGACAAGGTCGAGAAATGGAACTGGATATCCGGTGTCGCCGACTCCTCCGGCAAGGCCCGGCAGAACATGCCGCCCTGGTTAATGCCGACCGCAAGCGGGCCGCTGCGCATCAGCGCCCATTGCAGGCCCATCTTCGCGCGCCCGGTCCATGAACGCAGTTGATCGTTGGTCGTGATCGGCTTCGTCACTTCATAGATCAGACGGATTTGCAGATGGTCCTGCAGGTTCTCGCCGACGCCCGCGCGGTTAGCCACCACGGGAATGCCGAACTCGCGCAGCAGCGCGGCCGGTCCCACGCCGGACAGTTGCAGCAATTGCGGAGACTGCAGCGCCCCGGCGGTCAGGATCACTTCACGATTGGCGCGCACTTCCCGCAGCTCGCCGTGTTGCCGGTACTGCACGCCGCAAGCGCGGGAGCCTTCGAACAGAATCTTCGAAGCCATCGCATCCGTTTCCACATGCAGGTTCTGGCGTTGCCGCGCAGGCTTCAGATAAGCGACGGCCGTCGAGCAGCGAAAGCCGCGGCGGGTAGTCAACTGGTAGTAGCCGACGCCCTCCTGATCGCCCGTGTTGAAGTCGTCGATGCTTGCCACGCCTAACGAGTTCGAGGCCGCGATAAACGCGTCGACCAGTTCATGGCGCTGCTTGATCGTCGAGGCCCACAGCGGTCCGTCGACACCGCGCGTCGGACCTTCGCCCAGTTCGTTGTGTTCCAGCCGCCTGAAGTACGGCAGGCAGTCTTTCCAGCCCCAGCCGCGATTGCCAAGGCGGGCCCAGTGGTCGTAATCGTCCTTCTGTCCGCGCACATAGATCAGGCCGTTGATCGAACTGCTGCCGCCCAGCGTGCGGCCGCGCGGCCAATAGAGCCGGCGATTATGCATGTTCGGATCGGGATCGGTATAGAAGCCCCAGTTGTAGACCGGGTGAAACATCGTCTTGCCATAGCCGATGGGGATATGAATCCACATGAAGCGATCGGCGGGGCCGGCTTCGAGTAGACATACCGAGTAGCGGCCGCCTTCGGAAAGCCGGTTCGCCAGCACGCAACCCGCCGATCCCGCGCCGACGACGACAAAGTCGAATCGGTCTGCCATGTGACCTGTCTCCTGCATGTTTTATAAAAAACGGTATGTTTCGTTGAAATTTATGTTCAGCCCGTTTCCTGTTCAAGAAATTCCCGCTACTATCGGCTCATCTGAAACAGAAACTGCGGTTTTTGTTTCACTTTTAGAAATGACCCGCCGGCCCGCGCGGCGTACGCGGACGCTGGACAGCCACTGATCGACAGCAAGGAAGCGTATGCAAGCACTCTGCTCGTCCCCACGCGGTGAACCTCTCGCCGAGGATTCACGGGCGCTGCGCGCATTGGCCGTGCTCGAACAACTCGCAGCCGCGGGTCAGCCGTTTTCGCTTTCGCAACTCTCGCTGCGCCTGCACATTCCCAAAGCAACGCTGATGCGGCTGATCGAATCGCTCGAAGCGCAGGGCTATGTGACGCATCTGCCCGATTCGCGCGGCACGGACCGCGGCATCACGCTGGGCCCGAAAGCGGCGCAGCTCGCGCTCACCACGCTGTCCAACAACACCTTCGGGCGCGCCTGCCGTTCGCTGCTGCGCTCGCTGGTGGACACGCTCGGCGAAACCTGCAACCTCACCGCGCTGGATCACGACACTGTTCTCTATCTCGAGCGCGTGGAGACCACTGAACCGCTGCGCCTGCATCTGCAACCCGGTACGCGTGTGCCGTTGCATTGCACCGCGAGCGGCAAACTGTTCCTGTCGCAGATGCCGCCGGCCGAGCGCCGTCCCGTGCTCGCACGGCTGACGCTGGAGCGCAGAACGCAAGGCACGCTGACGGAACTGAATCTGCTCGAAGCCGAACTCGATCGGCTCGCCGTGCGCGGCATCGGCATCGACAACGAGGAGCTGGTGCGCGGCATGGTGGCGGTCGCGGTGCCGGTGCGCGATGCCAGCGACGGGCACGTGCTGGCCGCGCTGGCGATTCATGCGCCGACCGCGCGCGCGAGTCTGAACGACCTGCTGAAGGCCGTGCCGAAACTCAAGGACGCGGCGCTGAAGCTGGCTCCGCTGTTATCCGCCGGCCCTTCCACGGAGCATCCGTACCATGAGCGCTGAGGCCTTTCCCATGAGCGATCCGTTAGACACGGCGGAGTCCCCAGCCGGCGGCGCCAAGGGCGGGCGGCGTAAAACGGAGCTGTACAATGACGCCGATCCATTTTCCGGAACGGCAGGCATGACCAAAGCGGATACTCCGACGCTGCGCGCATTTGCGCTGCTCGAACACCTCGTCAACGCGGACGGCCCGGTGTCGCTTGCCGACATCGCGCAGGACGTCGCGTTGCCCAAGGCGTCGCTGCATCGCATGCTTGCTTCGCTGGAGGCGGGCGGGCTCGTGATCCGCGAGCCGGGCCAGAAGAACGCGTACGTGATCGGCCCGCGGCTCGCGCAACTCGCGTTGGGGGTGGTGATGCATTCCGGCGCGCGCCGCCTGCGTCATGCGATCCTCGCGCGTCTGGTGGCCGATCTCGGCGAGACCTGCAATCTCACCATGCTGCATGAAACCGAGGTGCTGTATCTCGACCGCATGGAAGCGCCGTGGCCGTTGCGCCTCGATCTCAAACCCGGTTCGCATGTTCCCGCGTATTGCAGCGCGAGCGGCAAACTGCTGCTGGCCATGCTGCCGCGCGAACAGCGCTCGGCACTCGTGCGCGCGCTGAAACTCGAACGCTTCACGCAGAACACCATCACCGATCCGGAACTGCTCGAAGCGGAACTCGACCGGACCGCGCACAAGCGCATTGCGATCGATAACGAGGAGTTTCTGGCCGGCATCGTGTGCGTGGCGGCGCCGATTATCGATGAGACCGGCGCGTGCATCGCGGCGATCGCCGTGCATGCGCCGGTTTCGCGTGCGCCGCTGTCGCGCGCGCTCGATTTCGTGCCGCGTCTTCAGGAAGCTGCCAGGGAACTCGCGGCCACTTTCTGACGCGGGCGCCATAACGGGCGCAAGCGTTACGTCGCGGGCTTCTGCTTGCGCACGAGTTCGGCCAGCAGGCGTACGCCGGCGTCGATCTTGTCGAGCTTGATCGCCGAGAAGCCCATCCGGAAACAGTGCTTCTGCTCCAGTCCGTCCATGAAGAACACGCCGCCCAGTTCGATCAGAATGCCGTGCTGTTCGGCGTCGGCGGCAAGACGCACGGCATCGAGCCAGGGCGGCCCTTCCACCCAGCAAGAAGCCCCGCCCGTGATCGGGATGTGACGCGCTTCGGGTAGGTGCTTATCGAGCGCCGCCATCAGCGCCAGCGCGCGCTCGCGATAAGCGTGGGCCAGCCTACGCAGCAACGCGTCGTGATGGCCGAGCGCGAGAAACGTCGCGAACGCACGTTGAATGTACGCCGCCGGATGCCGCACCATGAGCCGGCGCAGCGCGCGCAATTCGTGCACCAGTTCGCGCGGGCCGACGACATACCCGAGACGCAAGCCGGGCGCGAACGTCTTCGACAAGCTGCCGATGTAGATCACGCGGTCGGCCTTGTCCAGACTCTTGAGCGCCGGATGCGGCAGGCCCGAGAAGTTGTTCTCGCTTTCGTAGTCGTCTTCGATCAGCACGAAGTCGTGCTTCTGCGCGAGTTCGAGCAACGCATGCCGGCGTTCGATCGGCATGGTGGCCGTGGTCGGGCATTGATGGCTCGGCGTCACGTAGACGTAGTCGCACTGGGCGAACAGGTGCGCATCCTCGACGGGGCGCACGCCGCCTTCATCCACCGGCAGCGGCACCAGTTGCGCATTGCGGTTCTCGAAGATATTGCGCGCGTCCGGATAGCCGGGGTTCTCGAAACCCACCGTGGTGCGCTGGCGCGCGAGCAGATCGGCGACCAGATATAACGCCTGCTGACAGCCGATCGTGATGACGATCTCATCCGGCATCGCAAACACGCCGCGCCGCGGCAGCACGCGCGTGCGGATCTGCTGGATCAGCGTATCGTCGTCGCGGCCTATAAGATCGGGCGCCCAGTTGCGGATCTCCATCACCGAAAGCGCCTTCATACAGCATTCGCGCCAGTCGTTGGTCGGAAAGAGCGATTGGTCGAACTGTCCGTAGATAAACGGATATTCGTAGTCCTGCCAGTTGCCCGGTTTGACGATATTGCGCTGCGCGGACGGCCGGCGTTGCACACGCTGGCCCCAATCGGGCCGCGCGGGCGCCTGGTCGTGCTCGCTGCTGGTGGGGACCGTCTGCGCGGGCGTCTTGAAGCCGTGGCGTCCCTCCAGCATCGCCGGATTGACGAAGTGCCCGCTGCGCTCGCGCGAAATCAGATAGCCCTCCTCCACGAGCTGCTGGTACGCCAGCACGACCGTATTTCTCGCGACGCTCAGTTGATCGGCCAGTTCCCGGCTGGACGGCAACGCGGTCTGCGGCGGCAGCTGGCCGTCCAGAATCGCGGCCACCAGCATCTGGCGGATCTGCCCCTGCAGGCTCATGTTCGAGTCGCCCGGACGCTGAAAACGCTGCGTCCAAAGGGCCGTCGCTGTACGGCTGGACATGCTTCCTCCTGAAAGTGAAAGAGCCGCGCCAGTCACGACGATGCTGCGCGTGACAGCCGCTGCCGCCTTGGCGGTGTTGGGCGCGGGCCGGCCAGAGCGCTTCGGCGCGCCGATGTGGACTCAACGATCGGCGCCGTCTGGCACTAACTTGCTCTATTTTTTACTGACGATACTCGACTCACCCCGTCCAAGGCGATTGGGACAAGCACCCGTCGTGGCCACACGACTTCCGTGCTCCATAAACAGCCGCTGTTCAGACCTTTGTGAGACCTATTATGAAACGCCATAAAAACCCGACATCGAAGCCGTGGTTCCAATGGACGGCACGCTGCGTCCTGTCGCTGGTTTTCGCCGCGACGGCGAGCCTTGCGGCGACACCGAGCCACGCGGAGGAAAAGGAAATCACGATCGCCTATCAGCAGATCGTCGATCCGTGGGTGGTCGGCATCGCGAACGGGTCGATCGAAAAGGCCACCGGCTACAAGATCAACTGGCGGCAGTTCGAGTCCGGCGCAAAAGTCGCGACCGCGCTGGCATCCGGCGACGTCAAGGTCGGCGTGATCGGCTCCAGCCCGCTCGCTGCCGCCGTGAGCCAGGGTCTCGATCTGCAACTCTTCTGGATTCTCGACAACATCAACCAGGCCGAAGCGATGGTGGTGCGCAACGGCTCCGGCATCACGAAGCCGGCGGACCTGAAGGGCAAGACCATCGGCGTGCCGTTCGTTTCGACGACCCACTATCACACCATGTTCGCGCTGCAGCACTGGGGCATCAATCCGTCTGACCTGAAGATTCTCAACATGCAGCCCAATCAGATCGTCGCCGCCTGGTCGCGCGGCGACATCGACGCCGCCTACGTGTGGGATCCCGCGCTCGCCGAGCTGAAGAAGAGCGGCAAGGTGCTGATCACGTCCGGCGACCTCTCGAAGCTCGGCAAGCCGACCTTCGACGGCATTGCGGTCGATCGCAAATGGGGCGAGGAACACAAGGACTTCATGGCGAAACTCGTCAAGGCAATCGCCGACGCGGACCAGCAATACCGCAGCAATCCGTCGCAATGGAATGCGGGCTCGCCGCAAGCCGCGGCCATCGCGAAGATGATCGGCGGCTCGCCGGCGGACGTGCCGGCATCGCTGTCGCTCTACGCGTTCCCCACGCTCGGCGAGCAGGCCTCCGCGCAATGGCTGGGCGGCGGCACGACGAGCCGCGCCGCGCTCGCGCTGAAAGACACCTCGGAATTCCTGAAGAGCCAGAAGCAGATCAGCGCCGTCCTGCCCGACTACTCGAAATTCGTGACGCCGGCTTATGCCGACGCCGCTGCGAAGCTCAAATGACGTAACCGTGATCCTTGGGATCGGGAGGCAACATGGAAAACATGACTGTCAAGAACGTGAGCGTGGTGTTTCCGGGGCGGCGTCCCGGTCAGACCGTGCAGGCGCTCGACGATATCAACCTGACTATCCGCTCGGGTGACTTCGTGGTCGCGCTGGGTGCGTCCGGCTGCGGCAAGACTACGCTGTTATCGCTGATGGCCGGCTTCATCGCGCCGAGCCGGGGCGAGTTGCTGCTCGGTGGCGAACCCATTGCGGGGCCGGGCGCGGACCGCGGCGTGGTGTTCCAGAAGCACGCGCTCTTGCCGTGGCTCAACGTGATCGACAACGCGGAATTCGGCCTCAAGCTGCAAGGCGTGCCGCGCGCGCAGCGGCGCGAAATCGCCGTGCGCAACCTCGCGCTGGTCGGCTTGCAGGATTTCCACAAGCACATGATCTATCAGCTCTCCGGCGGCATGCAGCAGCGCGTCGGCATTGCCCGCGCGCTCACCTGCGATCCCGCCATGCTGCTGATGGACGAGCCGATGGCCGCGCTCGACGCGCTCACTCGCGAAACTATTCAGGAGCTGCTGCTCGACGTCTGGAAGAAGACCAACAAGATGTTCTTCTTCATCACGCACAGCGTGGAGGAAGCACTGTTCCTCGCGAGCCGGCTGATCGTGATGTCGCCGCGTCCCGGCCGCATTACGCATACCTACGAACTGGACTTCAATCGCCGTTTTCTCGAAACGCGCGACGCACGGGCGATCAAATCGAGTCCCGATTTCATCGAAATGCGCGAGCGTGTCCTCAACATCATTTACGGCGACGAGAAGCTGCACGGCGCCGAGGCCGGAGTCGCTCATGTTTAGTTCTAAATCCGCTCATGCCGTGTTGCACGGCGAGGCCGCGCCCATGGAGACGAACACGCCGGTCCGCCCGCCCCGCCGACCGGGGCGCGGACCTCGTATGCTCGCGAAGAAACCCGCCCGGCCTGGCGACACGTTCGGCGTGCCGGGGCAAGGCAGCAGTGTCGCCACCAGCCTCATCACCGTCGCCGCGTTCATCGCACTCTGGTTCGCGGCGACCAATCTGCACTGGATCAAGCCGCTGTTCCTGCCGTCGCCACAGGCCGTCTACGCGAAGTTCATCTTTGTCGCGACGGAAGGCTTTGCCAACTCGACACTCGCGCAGCACACCGGCATCAGCCTGCTGCGGGTGTTCGGCGCATTCGCGCTCGCCTGTCTGACGGCGATACCCGTCGGCGTGATGATGGGCGTGTCGCGCTTCGCGCGCGGCGCATTCGATCCGCCCATCGAGTTCTACCGGCCGTTGCCGCCGCTCGCCTATCTGCCGCTCATCATCATCTGGTTCGGCATCGGCGAATTCTCGAAGGTGCTGTTGATCTACCTGGCGATCTTCGCGCCGCTCGCCATTGCCGCGCGTGCCGGCGTGCGGTCGGTGTCGATCGAACAGATTCACGCCGCGTATTCGATGGGCGCCTCGCGTACGCAAGTGGTGCTGTACGTGATCCTGAAGTCGGCGATGCCGGAGATCTTTACCGGCATGCGAATCGGCATCGGCGTGGGCTGGACCACGCTGGTGGCCGCCGAAATGGTCGCCTCGACCAGCGGCCTCGGCTTCATGGTGCTCAACGCGGCGGAATTCCTCGCGAGCGACGTGGTGATCATGGGGATCATCGTGATCGGCTTCTTTGCGCTCTGCTTCGATTTGCTGATGCGCTATATCGAGCGCGTGCTGGTGCCCTGGAAAGGCAAAGTCTGAGAAAGCGTCGCGGTACTTCGCTGACATGGGCCCTTCTTCGGGCCCTTTCTTTTTTGCGTCACGTAGGGACCCGGCGCTGGACTCAGCGACTCCCCCAAGCTGGCTCTACCCCGTTGCCGTGCCCAACGGCAATATCAACCTCAACGGTAAGACATTTATCTTCCGCGATCGTCAATCCAGTGAGGGGGCCGCTTGAACGCCATCGTCAAACCCAGGATGCCTTGTGCAGTTCGGCACGAGGCCATGCGTATCGGCGGTGAAAAGATCACGCGCACCGAAATCATCGAGGTGTTCAACCCCTATACGCGCGAACTGGTCGGCGCCGTTCCGAAAGCCACCGTGGACGACGTGCGGCACGCCTTCGAGTATGCGCACGCCTATCGCGCGCGGCTCACGCGCTATGAGCGCGCGCAGATCCTGCGGCGCGCGGCGGATATCGTGCGCGAGCGGACCGCCGAAATCGCCGATCTGATTACAGCGGAATCGGGGCTCTGTAAAAAGGATTCGCTATACGAAGCCGGCCGCGTCAGCGACGTATTGGTCTTCGGCGCCAATGAAGCGCTGAAGGACGACGGCCAGGTCTTCTCCTGCGATCTGACGCCGCACGGCAAACAGCGCCGCGTCTACACGCAGCGCGAGCCGCTGCTCGGCGTGATCTGCGCGATCACGCCGTTCAATCATCCGATGAACCAGGTGGCGCACAAGATCGTGCCGTCCATCGCCACCAACAACCGGATCGTCGTCAAGCCGTCCGAAAAGGTGCCGCTGTCCACGTGTCTGCTTGCCGACATTCTCTACAGCGCCGGCCTGCCGCCACAAATGCTCCAGGTGGTGACGGGCGACCCGAAAGACATCGCCGACGAACTCATTACGAACCGGCACGTCGATCTGATCACGTTCACGGGCGGGGTGGCCATCGGCAAATACATCGCGAGCAAGATGGGTTACCGCCGAGCAGTTTTGGAACTGGGCGGCAACGATCCGATCATCGTGATGGAAGACGCGGACCTCGACGAAGCGAGCACGCTGGCCGTTTCCGGCTCGTACAAAAACTCGGGGCAGCGCTGCACCGCCATCAAGCGGATGCTCGTGCATGAAGCGGTGGCGGACCGCTTCGTCGAATTGCTGGTGGAGAAAACCCGCGCGATACGCTACGGCGACCCGGCCGACCCTGCAACCGACATGGGGACGGTGATCGACGAGGACGCCGCGAAGTTCTTCGAAGCGCAAGTCAACGACGCCGTGAGCCGCGGCGCGAAGCTGCTGGTCGGCAACGTGCGCCGCGGCGCGCTCTATTCGCCGACCGTAGTCGATCGCGTCACGCCGGATATGCCGCTCGTCCGCTATGAAACCTTCGGGCCAGTTTCGCCGGTCATCCGCTTCCGCGATATCGACGAAGCGATCCGTATTTCCAACTCCACCGATTACGGCCTGTCCTCTTCCGTCTGCACCAACCGGCTCGGCTACATCACGCGGTTTATCGCGGAGCTGGAAGTGGGCAGCGTGAACGTGCGCGAGGTGCCGGGCTACCGGCTCGAACTGACGCCGTTCGGCGGCATCAAGGATTCGGGGCTCGGCTACAAGGAAGGCGTTCAGGAAGCGATCAAGAGCTTTACCAACGTGAAGACGTACTCGTTGCCATGGCAGTGAGGGATAGTGACGCCTTTCGTCGCCATGGCACACATACTTTTTTTGATACACAACGTTCCATTTATTTGAATTTAGGTTGACGCACAGGAACCGCTGACCTACATTTCAGACACCACGTATTTTTCGGTATTTTTTGTTCCACTTATCTCAAAGAGCTGGAGACACCCCATGAGCGAGCAGAATCCTTCCCCGCGTGACGCTACCGCCGACAACCGTGCCAGCGGCCCGCAGGCCATGACGCCGTCGGAAGCGTTTGTCGAAACCCTGGCGGCCAACGGCGTGACCGATATGTTCGGCATCATGGGCTCCGCCTTCATGGACGCCATGGATATCTTCGCGCCCGCCGGCATCCGCCTGATTCCGGTGGTGCACGAGCAAGGCGCCGGCCACATGGCCGACGGTTATTCGCGCGTCTCGGGACGTCACGGCGTGGTGATCGGCCAGAACGGCCCGGGCATCAGCAACTGCGTCACCGCCATTGCGGCGGCCTACTGGGCGCACAGCCCGGTCGTGATCGTCACGCCGGAGGCCGGCACCATGGGCATCGGTCTGGGTGGCTTCCAGGAAGCCAAACAACTGCCCATGTTCCAGGAGTTCACCAAGTATCAAGGCCACGTCACCCATCCGGCGCGCATGGCGGAATTCACGGGCCGCTGCTTCGACCGCGCGATGGCGGAGATGGGGCCGACGCAGTTGAATATCCCGCGCGATTACTTCTACGGTCAGGTCAAGGTGGAGATCCCCCAGCCGCAGCGTCTTGACCGCGGCGCGGGTGGTGAGCAAAGCCTGAACGAAGCGGCCGAACTGCTCGCGCAAGCCAAATTTCCGGTGATCATTTCCGGCGGCGGCGTGGTGATGGCCGATGCGATCGAAGAGTGCAAGGCGCTCGCCGAGCGCCTCAACGCACCGGTGGTCAACAGCTATCTGCACAACGACTCCTTCCCCGCCAACCATCCGCTGTGGTGCGGTCCGCTCGGCTATCAGGGCTCGAAGGCGGCGATGAAGCTGCTGTCGCGCGCCGACGTCGTGATCGCGCTCGGCTCGCGCCTCGGACCGTTCGGCACGCTGCCGCAGCACGGCATGGACTACTGGCCGACCAACGCCAAGATCATCCAGATCGATGCCGACCACAAGATGCTCGGCCTGGTGAAGAAGATCTCAGTGGGCATCTGCGGCGACGCGAAAGCCGCTGCCGTCGCGCTGACCGAGCGCCTTGCCGGACGCAAGATTGCCTGCGACGCCACGCGCGAGGAACGCGGCGGCCAGATCGCATCGGAGAAAGCGGCGTGGGAGAAAGAGCTCGACGACTGGACGCACGAACGCGACGCCTACAGCCTCGACATGATCGAGGAGCAGAAGCAGGAACGCACGCCCGGCGGCGGCACCTATCTGCATCCGCGCCAGGTGCTGCGCGAGTTGGAAAAGGCCATGCCCGAGGACGTGATGGTCTCGACCGACATCGGCAACATCAACTCGGTGGCCAACAGTTATCTACGCTTTAACAAGCCGCGCAGCTTCTTCGCGGCGATGAGCTGGGGCAATTGCGGCTACGCGTTTCCGACCATCATCGGCGCCAAGGTCGCCGCGCCGCATCGCCCGGCCGTTTCGTATGCGGGCGATGGCGCATGGGGCATGAGCCTGATGGAGACCATGACCTGCGTGCGCCACAACATTCCGGTGACGGCGGTGGTGTTCCATAACCGTCAGTGGGGCGCCGAGAAGAAGAACCAGGTGGACTTCTACAATCGCCGCTTCGTGGCGGGTGAACTCGACAACCAGAGCTTCGCCGCCATTGCCCGCGCGATGGGCGCCGAGGGCATCGTGGTGGACCGTCTCGAAGATGTCGGCCCGGCGCTCAAGCGCGCGATCGACGCGCAGATGAACCACGGCAAGACCACCATCATCGAGATCATGTGTACCCGTGAACTGGGTGATCCGTTCCGCCGCGACGCGCTCTCCAAGCCGGTGCGCATGCTCGACAAGTATAAGGACTACGTCTGAGCGTTTTGGGCGCCGGCGGGCTTCGTGCTCAGACGGACGGAGCCCGCTGCGCTCACAGGCCGGAAACAGTTGCGCCCGCGCGGGCGCTCTGTCTCCGGCTTCTTCGTTGTACGTCTCGCTGCCTTTCCAAACGGCCACTCCTATGAAAGCCATCAACCGCATCATTGAACAAGCGCGCCATTCGCCGATGCGCATCGTGCTGAGCGAGGCCGAGGATCCGCGCGTGTTGCAGGCGGCGCAGCGCGCGAGCAGCGAAGGCATTGCGCGCATTCTGCTGGTCGGTGACGCCACGCGCATCCGAGAAGCCGCCGCTCGCTTCGACGTCGATCTAAACGGTATGGAACTGGTGGACCCCGCCACTTCGGCGCTAGCACCGTTATATGCCGACGAACTGTTCGCTCTGCGCAGCAAGAAAGGCATGACGCTCCAACAAGCGCAGAGCGAAATCCTCAACCCGCTATGCTTCGCGAACCTGATGGTGCGCCTCGGCCACGCCGACGGTTCCGTGTCCGGCGCGGTCAACACCACCGCCGACGTGGTGCGTAACGCTATCCAGATCATCGGTATCGCGCCTTCATTCAGGCTCGTGTCGAGCTTCTTCCTGATGATGCTGTGCGAGCCGTTCCACACGCTCAAGGGCGGCCTGATCTTTTCCGACTGCGCGCTCGTGGTGGAACCCGATGCCGCCCAACTCGCCGAGATCGCGATGGCCGCGGCGGACAGCGCAAAAAGCCTGCTGATGGACGAGCCGCGCGTGGCGATGCTGTCGTTTTCGACGAGCGGCAGCGCTCATCATGCGGCCGTCGACAAAGTGGTCAACGCCACCCACATCGTGCAGGAACGCCGCCCGCATCTCGCGATCGACGGCGACGTGCAACTCGACGCGGCTATCGTCTCCGAAATCGCGCTGCGCAAGGTCAAGCACTCGCAGGTGGAGGGCCACGCCAACGTGCTGGTGTTTCCGAGTCTCGAGGCGGGCAACATCGGCTACAAGCTGGCCGAGCGGATCGGCGGCGCGAAGGCGATCGGCCCCTTGCTGCAAGGCCTGCGCAAGCCCGCCAATGACCTGTCGCGCGGCTGCAGCGCGGACGACATCTACTACGTCACCGCCGTCACCGCGGTTCAGGCTCAAGCCGCGCTCACGCATCCCGACGCCCTCCTCACACCGTCTCATTCATGATCGTTCAGAAGTTGCTGCCGCTCCTCGCACTGATGGGCGTCGCGAGCTATTTTCAAACCATTACCGGCTTCGGTCTGAGCATGATCGTCATCGGCGCCGCCAGCGGCCTCGACCTGGCGCCGGTCACGAGTCTCGCCGCTTTGCTCAGCCTCGTGACCCTCGCCAACAGCGCGACCGCCCTGCCCGGCAAACTTCATCACATCGACTGGCGCGCGGTGGGCGCCGCTACGCTGGGCATTCTGCCGTCGGTGGTCGCCGGCGTGCTGGTGCTGGATCTGTTGAGCAATGCGGCTTCCGGCGTGTTGCAACTGCTGCTGGGCGCCGTGGTGCTGTATGGCGGCCTGAGCGCGGCGCTGCGGCCGGCTCCGCTCGCTTGCCGCTCAGGCAATCGGAGTTTCTTCGTCAGCGGGGTGTTCGGTGGGCTGCTGAGCGGCATGTTCGGTGTATCCGGGCCGCCGTTGATTTTTCAGTTCTATCGCCAGCCGCTCTCGCTCGTGCAGATCCGCTACGCGTTGATTCTGATCTTTACGGTGACGTCGATCACTCGCACGCTGTTTAGCGCGTACGAGGGTCAACTCGACGCCGATCTCTGGATGCAGGCCGCGTTCGCGGTCCCGGTCGTCGCGCTGATGACGATCGTGGCGCGGCAGTATCCGCCGCCTCTGTCGGGTGTGATGACGCGCCGTATCGCGTATGCGATTCTGGTGGTGATTGGCGGCTCGCTGATTCTGCATGCGTTGCAGCAGTTGATCCGCTAAGGCGCCTGATAACGCCACGGTCCACCTACCGCCGTGCGCCGATCCATCCGACGAGTTCGGCGAACAGCGACATATCCGGCGGTGTGGACAGATCGACCGCAAAACAACGGCGGTAATACGGACTGAGATCGAGTCCGACGCCAAGGCCCAGCAATTCGACGTCATGCGCGGCTTCGTTGCGTGCGACTACTTGCTTCAGGTGATTGTCCAGGTAGTAGGTGTCGTTGACCTGAGCGGTGGCGCTGTCCATCGGACTGCCGTCCGAGATCACGACGAGAATCCGCCGCGCCTCGGCACGCGCGCGCAGCCGCGTGCAGGCCCAGTCGACCGCCTCGCCGTCCACGCCTTCGCGGAACAGATCGGCCTTGAACAACGCGGCGATGTCGGCGCGAGCGCGCCGCCAACTCGTCGCGGCATCCTTGAAGACGAGGTGGGCGAGCTCATTGAGCCGCCCCGGATGATGCGGCCGGCCGCCGGCCAGCCAGTCGAGCCGCGCGCGGCCGCCGTTCCAGGCGCCGGTCGAGAAACCCAAGACCTCGCTGGCGACACCGGCCTGATCGAGCGCGCGCGTGAGCACGTCCACCAGCAGCGCCACCGGCTCGATATAGGTTCGCATGGACCCCGAACAATCGATCAGAAAACTCACCACGCAATCGGCGATCGGCTTGTGCCGTTCAAGCAGAAACAAACGCCGCTCGGCCGGCGAGCTGACCAGTTGCGCGAGACGCCGGCCATCGATGCGGCCGTGCTCTTCACCGAACGACCAACCGTCGCGTTGCGGCACCGCGAGCGCGGCCTTGAGCGCATACGCGAGCCGCGGCACGTTGATGCGTTGCGCGGCGATGCGCTTGTCGAGCTGGTCGCGGTATTCCGCCAGTAACTCGCTGCGTATGCGCGAGCCCGGCACGAACTCGCGGTCGTAGCGCGTGGTGTACGCCAGGTAGCGATGCCCGGCGTCTCTGAGAACGCGGCTGTCGCCGGTGGCGGCGAGGCCCATGTCGACCTGCTCGCCTTCGTCGGTGTCGAACCAGAGCGTGAACATGGCGCGCACGGCTTCGTCGTCTTCCGGTACCTGCTCGTCTTCTTCGAGGGATTGCGCGCGCGCTTCACGCATCATCACGCCAACGAGACGGGCGAACTCGAGCGCATGAATCGCGAACTCGCCCTGCTCCATTCGATGCCGCCGCAGTGCCGCGAGCGGCACGCCCAAGGTCGGCGTGATCGCGGCACGCGTGGCTTCGATCAGACCTTCGGTCTCTTCCAGTACGGGCCAGCCCGACAGACGCGACCAGACGATCTGGGCCACGGTGTACAGCAGAATGCCCAGGTGCCCGTCGATCAGTCCAGTGCGATAGAAAGCGCGCGACCATGTCTCGAAGCGATGGCGCAGATTCTGCGCGAGCCCCGGCATGCTGGCCGGTGCGAGCGCTTCGCAGCGCAACTGTTCGAACAGTTCGAACAGGAGCCGCTCGATCGGCTCGGCGGGACACAGCCTCGCGTGGAGCTGAGCATCGGAATGCGTCAGGCGTAATGCAGCGCCGTCCGCGGCACCGCGCAGGGACATCAGATCGTCGACCTGCGGGTCCGTGCGCAGATGCGGCGCGTGCAGGGGCAGCGCGCGCAGGCCACGGTACAGACGGCCGGCGCGGTAATGCAGCCCGGCGTCCCCGGTCAATGCGCGCACCGCCGCCGCGCACAGGTTCTGACGCTGTTCGGCGCGGCGTGTCGCTTGCCGCTCGGCAGGCGTCATTGCGGCACCGTCGAGCGCGCCTCGCGCTCCGCCGCGCTTTCCAGCTCCCTATCGAAGCAGCGTTGGAAATACTCGGCCACGATGGGCCGTTCCGCCTCGTCGCACTTGTTGACGAAGGTCAGGCGAAACGCCATCGCCGGATCGCGGAAGATCTGGCAATTCTCCGCCCAGTCGATCACCGTGCGCGGCGACATCAGCGTGGAGAGATCGCCGGTGGCGAAGCCTTTGCGCGTCAATTCCGCCACGCTGATCATCGACTCGATCAGCGCGCGGCCGGTCTCGTCGGCGAGTTCCGGCACGCGCGCCAGCACGATGCTGGCCTCTTCGGCGCGCGGGAGATAGTTGAGCGTGGCCACCACGTTCCACCGGTCCATCTGCGCGTGATTCAACAACTGCGTGCCGTGGTAAAGGCCGTTCAGATTGCCGAGGCCGACCGTATTGGTCGTGGCGAACAACCGGAAGTACGGATGCGGATGAATCACGCGGTTCTGATCGAGCAGCGTGAATTTGCCGTCGCGCTCGAGAATGCGCTGGATCACGAACATCACGTCGGGACGGCCGGCGTCGTATTCGTCGAAGATCAACGCCATGGGCCGTTGCAGCGCCCACGGCACGATGCCTTCCTGGAATTCGGTGACCTGCACGTCGTCGCGCACGATGATCGCGTCTTTGCCCACCAGATCGAGACGGCTGATATGCCCGTCGAGATTCACGCGCACGCAGGGCCAGTTCAGGCGCGCCGCAACCTGCTCGATGTGCGTGGATTTGCCCGTGCCGTGCAAGCCCTGCACCATCACGCGGCGCTCGCGCATGAAGCCGGCGAGAATCGCCAGCGTCACTTCAGGATTGAAGCGGTACACCTCGTCGATTTCCGGAACGTGGTCGTCGCGTTCGCTGAAGGCCGGCACCATCAAGCCTGAGTCGATGCCAAACAACGTGCGCACCGAGACCATCCGGTCCGGCTTGCCTGTCACGATATCGGTCACTACGATCTCCTCCGCACTTCGTCACGACGGCGGCCGGCGCCCAGCAAACAGGCTGGCGCGGCCTCGCCGGTCCATCATACGCACTTTCTTTTTTCGATACAAATCATCTCGTTTTTTACAACCGACACGCCATTCTCGTATCAGTGATGGTGGTGCCGGTATTCCAGCGTGTCCGGTTCGCTGAACCCGGCGCCCGTCTTGCGGACGCGCAGCAGATAAGCGAGAAGCAGCACGCCGAGGCTCGCGACCCCGAACCACAACGGCTGACGCTGCTCGGGAATGAACGCCATCGCCACCAGAATGCCGACCATGCCGATGATCGCGACCCACGTGAGATACGGGTAGCACCACATCCTGACGCGCAGTTTCTCTGGCGTATCCCGCTCGATGCGAGCGCGCAGTTTCAGTTGCGATATCGCGATCAGGACGTAGACGAAAATCGCCACCGTGCCGTACGAATTCACGAGGAAGGCGAACACCGTATCCGGCGACACATACGACATCACCACCGACGCGTAGCCGAACACGGTGCCAATCAGAATCGCGCGCACCGGCACGCCGCGGCGATTGACCTTGGCGAGCGCGGCAGGCGCGTCGCCATGGCGCGTCAGCGCGAAGATCATCCGCGACGCGGCGTAGAGCCCCGAATTGAGCGCCGACAACACCGCGGTAAGCACGATCGCGTTCATGACGCTGGCGGCGGCCGGAATACCCATGGCATCGAGCGCGCTGACGTACGGCGTCGCCATCTTCGGAGAGTTCCACGGTACCAGCGCGACGACGAGCAGGATCGAGCCGACATAAAAAACCAGCACGCGCGTGATCACCGAGTTCGTCGCTTTGGCGACGGCCTTGGCCGGCTCCTGCGCTTCAGCCGCCGCGATCGTGACGATCTCCGCGCCGAAGTAAAAGCCCGTGGCGGCGACCGCGCCGCTCAGCACGGGTCCGATGCCCTTCGGCATCAAGCCGCCGTGCGAGAGCAGCGTCGGCAGCACGGCGGTGACGTGCTTCGCCGCGGGCCACAGTCCCAGCACGTACATGCCGCCGAGAAACAGAAACACCATGATCGCCGCGACCTTGATCGACGCGAACCAGAACTCGAATTCGCCGTAACTGCCGACCGAGACCAGGTTGGTCGCCGTGAGCGTCACCAGCAATACGAGACTGATCGCCCACGCGGGGACATCCGGCAACCAGAACTGCACGAGCTTCGCGCCCGCCACGGCCTCCACCGCGACGACGATGACCCAGAAATACCAGTACATCCAGCCGGTCAGAAAGCCCGCGAGATTGCCGGAGGCGCGCTTGCCGCCGAACGCCAGCCGCGCGTATTCATAGAACGAGCCGACGGCCGGCATCGCGCAGGCCATTTCGCCGAGCATCCGCATGACCAGCACGACCAGCGCGCCGGTGATCAGAAACGACAGCACCGCCGCGGGGCCGGCCTGTTGCACGACCACGCCGCTGCCGACGAAGAGCCCCGCGCCGATCACGCCGCCGAGCGCGATCATCGTCATGTGGCGCTGTTTGAGGCCCGCCTTCAATTCCGTTGTATCTGTAGATCGCTGCATGTCACCTCCACGTTCCGTTATCCGATCGCGGACCGGGCCGGTCTGCCATGCAGCCGCCCAGGTCCTGCCGTCTTCAAGACTGGATGAGGCGAGGACGCCCATGCGTCTCGCCCTATGATTTTTTATGAAGCACCGCGCAGCCAGGGCGCATGGTGCAAGTGTGCGTCGTGCGCGCGGCAAGCTGCGAGTTCAGCGCCGCATGCGCGCGGGTGAATCTCCGCCCGCGGCATCAGGGCTTTTCGTCGCGGCGGAAATAAAGCTGATACAGCATCCGCTGGCCGATTCGCCGGAATGGCGCAAACGGGTGCCCCGGCAAGGGCGACGTGAAGATCGGCAGCGTCTGTTTCGCGCCCTTTCCCGCGATGCGTTCGGCGAGCCGCCGCCCGGCCTGCTGCGAATACGACACGCCGTTGCCGCCGTAGCCGAGCGCGTAGTACACCGTCTGCATCGGATCCGGTTGATACACGCGCGGCATCATGTCGTGGCTGACGTCCACCCAGCCCCACCATGAATAATCGATCGCGACGCCGCGCAAGGCCGGAAATTTGCGCAACATGCCTTCCACCAGCAGATCGTAGTGGCGCGAATTGGGCGCGTCAGCGCCGGTGATCGCGGAACGGCTGCCGATCTGCAAGCGGTTGTCAGGCAGGAAGCGATAGTAGAAGCGCAGCGTGCGTGTATCGGTGAGCACCTGGGTCGTGCGAAAGTTGCACGCGTCGATTTCCTGCTTCGTGAGCGGTCGCGTGACCATTGAATTCGACAGGATCGGCATGATGCGGCTGCGCAGCGAATTGTGCAGCGTTTGCGCCGTATACGCGCCCGTTGCAATGCCGACCGCGCGCGCCCGCACGATACCGCCAGGTGTGCGCAAATGATGCACGCCGTTGATCGTTTCCCAGCCGAGCACGGGGCTCGCCGGATGCACCTTGGCGCCCGCTTCGCGGGCCAGCCGCAGATAGCCGAAGGCGAGCTTCAATGCATGAATGCCGATGCCTTCCGGCTCGTGCAGCGCGCCGGCCGCTTCGTGATCGTTGACGTACTCGCGCTGGAAGGTCTGCTTGTCGATCAGCTCGGACGGATAGCCGAACACGTCTTTCCAGACCTTGGCCTCGGCCGCCAGCTTCTGCATGATGCGCGGACGGTGCGCGATCAGAAAGTGGCCGCCGGGTTGCGGATCGCAATCGATCTCCGCGATCAGCGACTTGAAGTTATCGAAACCTTCCTGAATCTCGTCGTGCATTTTCAACGCGACGTCTTTACCCCAACGTTCGATCCATTGGGAACGCGACAACCGGCCCGAGGCATTCTGACCTTGCCCGCCGTTGCGGCTGCTGCAGCCCCAGCTCGTCTTGTTGGCTTCCAGCACGACCGCCTTGATGCCGTGCTCCCGCGCGAGACAAAGCGCCGTGGCGAGCCCGGTATAGCCGCCGCCGATGATCGCCACATCCACGTCGACATCCGCCGTGATCGGACCATCGTCTTCGGGCGGTGTGCCCGCGGTCGCGACCCAGTAGGTCGGCGCGTATTGCTTGCCCCAGCCCGGTCCCGGCGACACCAGCGGGTCGTACGCCGGATCGTAGCGCGTATCGTCTTCGCGGCCGGACGGCATGCCTTGCGCGACGCGTTCGATTTCACTGTGCTCCATGTGAAGCTCCCGATCAGCGTGCGAGGTTCTGCTTCGGACGTTCCTTGCGGAAGGCCCGCTTGACCGCGATGAGGCCGTCGCGGAACTCGAACAGGTCACAACCTTCCGCCTCGATACGCCAGCCTTCCGCGTGCGTTCCGGTGAACACCCACTCGGACACGCCGTGTTCGCCGCTCACGTAGTGGCGGCCCTTGCCCCAATGCGCGTCGGGAAAGGTCTTGAAGACCGCTTCAAACGCCGCGCGAGTCGCGTCGCGGCCCACGAAGCGCGTGCCGAAGACTTCCGGACCGCCTGCTGCATCGAACACGCAATCGTCGGTCATGAAGGTCATCAACGCATCCGCGTCATGACGATTGAACGCATCGGAAAACGCGGCCAGCGTCTCGGCCGTGACGTGCTGCAGCGGGGTCTGTGTTTGAGCCATTGCTTTCTCCTCCTGGATGACTTTCGCTTTCGTTTCGATAAGGCATGAGACGCAGCCGGCGGCTGGCGATCCGTGAGGAAATTGTAGGCAGGGGGTCTGTCCGACGGGTAGGTCCAGTGCGGTGCTTTCGCCTGGTGCAGCGAATACGGGCGCGGGTTTCGCCGTATCCACGGCATTTGCTGAATTGGACTCATAGACTCCCGGCAACTGGCTCTATGGTTCTATTTTTTTGTTCGGCAACACTGAGGGTACTGGCCGTTATCTTCACCGATTGCCTGTCCTTGCGCGACTGCCAGAGCTGTTGGCCGCGCCTGTCCACGACTTCACGCTGCGAGGAGTTAAGGTGCTCAAACTGTTTATCGGACTCGGCATTCCCTATCTGGGCGTGGTCGGCCTGCTGCCGTGGGTGGCGTCCGTCGACCGCTTCGTATTGGGCGTGCCGTTCATCTACGCCTGGATCTTCGCGTGGTTCATCCTCGCCTCCGGGTGCCTGATGATCTGCTGGCGCGTGTTCGACTGCCGCCACGACGAGTCTCACCCGCAAAACCGCTAAAGGAGTGTCCGGATGGCCACCGCAGTCTTTCTCGGCTTTCTCGCTTTCTCGCTCTACCTGGCGATCCGTTCGAACAAGGGACGTGGTCCGCAAAGCGTGCATGACTTCTTCGTGGCGTCGCGGCAATTCGGCGCCTACCTCGTGTTCTTCCTCGCGGCCGGCGAGATCTACAGCATCGGCACGATGGTCGGCTTTCCGGGCGGCATCTATGCCAAAGGACCGACCTACGGCGTCTGGTTTCTCGGCTACATTCTGCTGGCCTATCCCGTCGGCTATTTCATCGGTCCGAAGATCTGGCAAGCCGGCAAGCGCTATAACGCGATCACCCTGCCCGATCTGTTCAAGGGACATTTTCAAAGCCGCTCGCTCGAACTGATCGTCGCGGGCTCGGCGATCGTCTTTCTGCTTCCGTGGGGGCAGTTGCAGTTCACCGGGCTAGTGGCCGCATTGAACGGTCTCGGCTGGAACTTCAAACCGCTGTATCTGATCCTGTTTGCGGCGTTGCTCGCGTTCACCTATATCGCGATCGCCGGCGTGCGCGCATCGGCGTATATCGCCGTGCTGAAGGATATCCTGATGGTCGTCGCGATCGTCGTCACCGGTGTCGCTGTCTCGATGGAAGTCGGCGTGACCGAAGTGTTTCATGCGGCCAGCCTGCATGTGAGCAACCGGATGAATTCGCACCAGTTGACCTTCTCGATGAGCACCATGCTGTTCCAGTCGCTCGGCTTCTACGTCATGCCGTTCGCGGTGCAGAACTTCTTTACCGCGAAAAGCGCGAACACCATTCGCCGCACGCAGGTCGCCATGCCGCTTTACATGCTGATGTATCCGTTTCTCGTGGTCGCGTCGTACTATGCGATCAGTCAGAACCTGCATCTCGCGTCGCCCAATGAAGCATTCTTCGCTGCCGCGATCCGGCTGTTGCCGGGCTGGCTGCTCGGACTCGTCGCCGCCGGCGCGTCGCTCTCCGGCTTGCTCGTGCTGGCCGGCATCTGTCTCGCAATCGGCCCGATCGTCACACGCAATCTCCTGCCGGGCATGCCGGAAGCCCGCCAGAAGACGAGCGCAAAAGTGGTGATCGTGCTGTACCTGCTGGTGTCGATCGTGATGACGCTGCTCACGCCGAATCTGATGCTCACGCTGATCAACACCACGTATTACGGCGTGACGCAGTTCTTCCCCGGCGTGATGGTCGTGCTGTTCGGATTGCGCGTGCGGCCGTCCGCCATCGCGTCCGGCATGTTGACCGGGCAGGTTCTCGCGATCATCCTGTACGTATTGCAGATCGACCTCGGCGGATTCAATCTGGGACTGGTATGCCTCGGCGTGAATCTGCTGGTGCTGACGGCGGTGAACCTCACCGCGAAACCGAGCCGCGCGCACGCGCTCGGTTGAAACCGAGCTGAACGAACTTCAATCACTGCACTATGACTCGACGAGAAGAGCAGCACCCGACACAAGTCTTCGTTGCGAAGAAGATCGTGACGATGAATCCCATGCAACCCTATGCGACGCACGTCGCGATTCGCGACGGCAAGATCCTCTCGGTAGGCGGCGCTGACGACGTGAAGCAATGGGGCGACGCGGAAATCGTCGATACGTTCAGCGACAAAGTGCTGATGCCGGGGTTTGTCGAAGGCCATTGCCATCTGATGGAAGGCGCGATGTGGGACGCCGTCTATGTCGGCTACTACGACCGCCGCGGCCCCGACGGCCGGCGCTGGCCCGGCCTGACGACGCTGGACGCCGTGATCGAGCGTCTGAAGGCGGCCCAGGCGGAGATGACCTCGGCCGATGCTCCGTTGCTCGCGTGGGGCTTCGATCCGATCTTCTTCGGCACCCAACGCCTGAGCGTGCGCGAACTCGACACGGTGTCGGCCAAGCGGCCCATCGTGATCCTGCATGCGAGCGTGCACCTGATGAACGTCAATTCGGCGATGCTGTCTCTTGCGGGCATCGACGAGGAAACGGATATCGACGGCATCGACAAGGACGAGAGCGGACAGCCGACCGGCGAGTTGCAGGAGTTCGCCGCGATGTTCCCGGTCTACCGCGTGATCGGCGCCGGCCTCTCGATCGCCGCGAGCGAAAGCACGAAGGCCATCTGGAATTTCGGCCGGGTCGCGCAACTCGCCGGCGTGACGACCGCGACCGACCTGGTCAATGACTTCTCCGAACTGGGCAACCGCAACCTGCGCGAAGTCACCGCCAACGAGGATTTTCCGGTGCGCATCGTGCCCGCCTTCGCACCGCAACGCAGTCCCGAAGGCGGCGCGCAACAAGTGCTCTCCGCGATGGAAACCGCGACGCCGAAGCTGCACTTCGGGCCCGTCAAGTTCATCGTCGACGGATCGATTCAGGGCTTCACCGCGCGCCTGAAATGGCCCGGCTATCTGAACGGCAAGCCCAATGGCTTGTGGCTGATTCCACCGAGCCAGTTCGTCGAAGTGTTCACGCCGTTTCACGAAGCCGGCCTGCAACTGCACGTGCACACCAACGGCAACGAGGCGACCGAACTCGTGCTCGATGCCTTCGAGCGGCTTCTCACGCTCCATCCGCGACGCGATCATCGGCATACGCTGCAGCACTGCCAGATGGCGGACGCCAGCCAGCTCGCGCGGGCGGCGAGCCTCGGGCTGTGCATCAATTTCTTCTCGAACCACATCTACTACTGGGGCGACGCGCACTATACGCAAACCATGGGCGCGGATCGCGCGAATCGCATGAACGCGGCGGAGTCGGCGCGCCGCCTGGGCATTCCGTTCGCCTTTCATTCCGATGCGCCCATCACGCCGCTCAATCCACTCTTCACCGCATGGTGCGCGTCGCAGCGCGAAACCGCGTCGGGCCGCGTGCTCGGCGCCAATGAACGCGTGCCGGTTGCCGACGCGTTGCGCGCGATCACGCTCGGCGCAGCCTACACGCTCAAGCTGGACCATCTGGTGGGCAGTATCGAAGTCGGCAAATTCGCGGACTTCGCGGTGCTCGCCGAAGACCCGGCCGAGGTCGCGCCGCAGCGTCTCAAGGATCTGGAAGTGTGGGGCACGGTACTCGGCGGGCGCATCTTCCAGGCGCCGGCGGGATGAGTGCGATTCCGCTCGTCGTCATCGGCGGCTATCTCGGCGCGGGAAAGACGACACTGCTCAACCATATTCTGAGCAACGCCGGATCGCGGCGCATCACCGTGCTCGTCAACGACTTCGGTTCGATCAATATCGATGCTTCGCTGATTCGCCAGCGCACCGACGACGTGATCAATCTTGAGAATGGCTGCGTGTGCTGCTCGATCGGCGGCCGGCTGGTCGAAGCGCTGCTTGCCGTGAGTTCGCGCAGCGACGCGCCGGATCTGCTGATCATCGAGGCGAGCGGCGTGTCCGACCCGGTGCGTATCGCGCAGATCGGCTTGCTCGATCGCGCGTTTCGTCTGGACGGCATCGTCGTGCTGGTGGACGCGGAACGCGTCGAAGAAACGCTGGCCGATCCTTATGTCGGCGACATCGCGCAGCGGCAGATTGCGGGTGCCACGGCCATCGTGCTGAACAAGATGGATCTGCTCAGCGAGCCTTCGCGCGAAGTTGTCAAAGCGCGCGTCGAAGCGCTTGCGAATAGCCGTGTCATCGTGCAAGCGACGCACGCAGCCGTGCCGCTCGGTCTGATCTTCGACCGGCATGTGCTGCCCGCGCGCAACACCGGCGCACTGCCGCTCTCCGCCTCTCCCACGCCGCGCGATTTGTGCAGCTTTTCGTTTACCACCAACGCGTGCCTGAGCCGCAAGAAGCTGAAGGAAGCGCTGCGGAGTTTTTCGGCGAAGCTGCTGCGCGCGAAAGGCTTCGTGCGCCTGGAAAGCGACGGCGCGTTGCATGAGTTGCATGTGGTCGGCAATCGCGTCGTGCTCAGCGCGTCGTCGGCCCGCACTTGCGCGGAATCGCAGATCGTTCTGATCGGCATGTTCGATCGCCAAGACGAGTTGCACGCGCAAGCGGCGCTCAAGGCCGCTGAAATCGGGCAATGATCTCGGGCCGCTGACCCGAATGCCGGAAAGCTAGCGCCGCAACTCCGAAACAATCTTCTCCGCCAGAAAATCGCACGGCGGACGATTCGAAGCCGTGCTGCGCGCCAGCACCATTTCCAGCGCGGGGATCTCGGGCAATCCGTGCGCGCGTCCAAGCAGCGTGAAGTGTGCCGGCACCGCGCATCGCGCGAGCGGAACAATCGCCAACCCCGCTTCGGCCATCGACAGCAGGCCCAGCAGACTCGGACTTTCATACGAGGTGCGGTAGGGAATCTTCGCCCGCTCCAGGCTGCGAATTGCGTTCTCGCGTGCGACGCTGCCCGGCAGGAACACGGCGATCGGCAATGGCCGCTCGCGCCATATTTCATCGGCACTCGGCGCCGCCGCCCATTCCATCGGCTCAAGCCGGATGAATTCGCCTGACAAGCCCTTGACTCGCGTCGCGCACACGAGATCGACCGAGCCGTCTTTCACCATCGGCGCGAGTGCGACGCTCGGCAAACCGACGACCTGAATCTCCACCTTCGGATAGGTCGCGGAAAACTTCTTGAGGATCGGCGGCAGCAGCGACGACGCGTAGTCGTCCGGCACACCGATGCTCACGCGCCCGGTCACGTCCGGCCGGACCACCGCCGCCCACGCCTCGTCGCGCAATGCGAGCATGCGGCGAGCGTACGTCAGCAGCACTTCGCCGTCCTGCGTCGGGACCACGTTTCTCGGCTTGCGCACGAACAGCGGCTTGCCCAGCGCGGTCTCGAGCGTCTTGATCTGCATGCTCACCGCCGATTGCGAACGATGCACGACTTCCGCCGCCCGGCTGATGTTGCCGGTGTCGGCGACGGCGACGATCATGGTCATCACGTCCAGGTCGAGGGCTTTCAATGGGTCTGGTATCAGAAAAGTAGATAGATTCGATCAATATTACGCGATTTTCTAAAGTAGCGACATGGGGCATAGTGGCCGCAAAGGAGCCAGTCCATGAACGCCCGTACCGACCTCTCAGTGCTTGCCGTACCCGAACTGTCGTTTGCGACCATCACATCGGGCATCTGCGTGCCGTACGTCGAGTGCGGAGAAGGCGAGCCGCTCGTGTTCGTGCACGGCTCGCTGTGCGACTATCGCTACTGGAATGCCCAGACCGCAGCGCTCTCGCAGCATTTCCGTTGCATCTCGGTGAGCCTGAGCCACTACTGGCCGGCGAGCGAGGCGTGCATCCAGGGCGAGTTCGGCTGGCAGACGCACGTCGCCGAGCTGGCCGAGTTCATCGAGGCGATCGACCTCGGGCCCGTCCATCTGGTCGGCCATTCGCGCGGCGGCTGCGTGGCGTTTCATGTCGCGCGCGACTATCCGCGGCTCGTGAAGACGCTGACGCTCGCGGACCCGGGCGGTCCGCTGCAGATCGACGGCATGCCGGACGCGATGCTGCCGGCCACGACCAATGTGCTGCGTGCGCGCGTCGCCGAACTCATCGAGAGCCAGCAGATCGATGCGGGTCTGGAGCTTTTCGTCGATTCGGTGAGCGTGCCCGGATCGTGGCGCAAGAGCCCGGTTGCATTCCGCACCATGGCGATCGACAACGCGGGCACGCTGCCCAAGCAGCTCCGCGATCCATTGCCCGCCTATTCCCGCGAAACCGCGCGCGGCGTGAAGTGCAGGACGCTGCTGATCGACGGGCAGCGCAGCCCGCGCATGTTCCGCAACAACGTCGAAAAGCTCGCGGAATGGATCGACTATGCGGAGCGGCAAACCATCGCCGGCGCGTCGCACGGCATGAATGTGTCGAACGCCGGCGCTTTTAACCGGCTCGTGCAGGCATTCGTCAGCTTCTGATTCCGGCGTTTCGGTTCAGCATTCGGCATTCAGCATTCGCGGCAAGATCGCCGAGAAGGTCAGAGGTCGAAGGTGCCGCGATATTGGTCGTCGGCATCCGAACGCGTATTGATTTCGACGAGCACGCCGCCGGGTACCTCGCAGAAAAATCGCGAGCCGCGTTCATGCTTGAAGACGCCGGTTTTCATCACGACACCCGCGGCGGCCATCCGCTCGTAAAGCCCGCGAACCTCACCGAGCGACGCCAGTTCGAAGCCGATGTGAAAGTTGTGAGGCCATTGCACCGGATGGTCGGCGGCATCATCGATCACGATGTCGAATCCGGGGCGTTTCAGAAACCAGCTCGTCCCTCGCGCGGCAACCGTACAGCCTAGATGGTCCTCGAAGAAGGTGGCGGTGGCACGCACATCGGATGAAGGGAAGCTCACGTGATTGAGCTTCATGGCGGTCGTGATATCGGTCATGTCGATCTCCGTTGAATCGGATCGCTCGTTGCGTTCCGTACGGAGGATATTACGAGTAAAAGCTCACATTCAATACTCGCATCACCGTGCTCGTGCCATGGGTCGCGCAGGCCCGCGCCACGGGCGTTTCCGGCTGTGCGATGCTAGCGTGTGCGCGGCTTGCTCGCGTTTCGTGCCGGTTACTGCGACTACCTCGCTTCCCAGGAGATGCTTGCGCTGTCGGGCTAGACAACCGGTTGGGTTTGCTTCGTGATTGTCCGGTCGACACGACTGTTGCGTTGGTACTATCGTCTTGATCACGCATGCACACGTCGCTTGATCGAGCGGCCCGGCTCGCACCGAGCGCGTTCGCGTCGCTTTGAGTATGCTTGTGCATGACGCTTCACGGCGCGGCCTTCAACTTGCTGACGCACCGGGAAGTCTTCGACCACCCTGACACGTAAAGGAGTCTCGAATGTCGATTGAAAAAGTCTTGTACCGTGCTCATGCGCACGTCACCGGCGGGCGCGACGGGCGTGCGACGGTTCCCGAGAGCAACCTCGATCTCAAGCTGACCACGCCGAAGGAGCTCGGCGGCGGAGGCGGCGACGGAACCAACCCCGAGCAACTCTTCGCGGCGGGATATAGCGCGTGCTTCATCGGCGCGTTGAGGGCGGTCAGCGCGCGCGAGAAGATCACGTTGCCAAAGGACGTCGCCATTGACGGCAGCGTCGGCATCGGACAGATTCCCAATGGCTTCGGCATCGAAGTCGAACTGAAAATCTCGCTGCCGGGCATGGACCGCGCAGAGGCGCAAGCGCTGATCGACAAGGCGCATGTGGTCTGTCCTTATTCGAATGCGACGCGCAACAACATCGACGTCAAGCTGACGCTGGTCTAAGCCGCACGTCAACACGCGCTTTTTTGTGCAAGCAGCGGATGCCGTGTCGCGTAGAGCGGCACGGCATCCGCTGCATTCTTTCGTCGCCCTCGATCGGGTGACAGAATTGTCACTTGCCAAGCAATCAGACCACCACCCGATCCTTGTCGTGGAACTGCTGCATCCAGTAAGGATAAGGCAGGTGCGGCTGCGAAACCTGATTCAGACGTTCGGTCTGCGCTGCGTTCAACGCGATCTGCTGAGCGTCGAGGTTAGCGGTCAGTTGCTCTGGCGTGCGCGCGCCCACAATGACAGAACAGACTTCACGGCGTGCCAGAATCCACGCCAATGCCACCTGAGCGGGCGACCTGTTCAACTCCGCAGCAATGTCGCACACTACGCGAACGATAGGATCCGCCTTTGCGGGATCGATCGGCGGAAAATTCAGCCTGGTCCGACGCCCGGTTTCGCCGCTGCTTCCCTGCGTGTACTTACCGCTCAGGTATCCGCCCGCGAGCGGACTCCACACCATAAGCGCAACATCGTTCGCCTTTGCCACGGGCGCGATCTCATGCTCGACGTCGCGGCTCGTCAGCGCATAGTGAACCTGATTGCTGACAATGCGGGCCCAGTGCGTGCGCGCGGTAATGCCCTGTGCACGCTCCAGGTCGCCCGCGCTGAAGTTGCAGACCCCGAGGTGGCGCACCTTGCCCTGCCTCACCAGGTCGTCGAGAGCTCGCAGCGTTTCTTCCAGCGGAACGAGTTCATCGCGGTCGTGCAACTGAAACAGGTCGATATGATCCCGGCCGATACGCCGAAGACTCGTTTCCACCGACCGCATGATGTGCGAGCGGCCGAGCCCGACGTCGTTGTGGCCGGCTCCTGTGCGCAGCCGGACTTTGGTCGCGACCAGCATGCGCGATTCGTCGAGTCCAAGATCGGCCAGCGCCTGACCGACGACCGCTTCAGATTGCCCTTGCGAATAGGCGTCAGCGGTATCGATCAGATTGATACCGCGCTCGACGGCCATCGCGACAAGCCGCGTGGCCTGGGCACGGTCGAGGCCGGCAATTTCGCCCCAGATGCCGGTACCGGCGCCAAAGGTCATGGCGCCAAGACAAAGACGCGAAATGCGCAGCCCAGACCTGCCGAGTGTGCTGTATTCCATAGCGAATCCCTTGATATGAATCCATCGATGAACGATGAGCGCGGAGCACCCGGCGACGCGGCATCCTGCACGCGTCACCGGATGCGCCCGCGTTAGCCCGCCTGCGAGACGAGGTCGCGCAGAACGGTTTCCAGTTCCACCTCGCCCTTGACGACGTCGGCTGGATCGCCTTCGAAGGCGATCCAGCCTTCATTGAACCCGTCGAGCATGCGCATACGCGGCAACGGGTCCTTCGTACCTTGGGAGCGGAACAGCTCGCCCCATGTCTCGCGCGGCACCACCTCCGCCCGAACCGGACGACCCAGCCCCCGGGCAAACGCCTCGGCCAGATCGTTCGGGCTCACACGCTGCGGCCCTTCCAATTCGACGACACGCGCGCCGCGCCACGTTTGCTGAAGCAGTTGCGCGGCAACGCGACCAACGTCCGCGGTCGCGACCATCGGCACGGCCTTGTCGAGCGGTTGCAAAAAGCTGGAGATGATCCCGTTGTCGCGGGCCGGCGCGACGTCCCACGCGGCGTTTTCCATGAACCAGCCGGGACGCAGGAATGTCACGGGCATCGGTAAATCGCGCAGCGCCTGCTCCATCAGCGTACGTTGCGTAAGCAGATTGGTCTCGGTGGCCTGCGCGCCGATCGTCGACAGGCAGACCACCTTGCCCGGTGCCGCCGACTGAAGCGCTTCGCTCACGGCGTCAATGACAGCACGTGCCTCCGGAAAGCCCGGCAACGGATCGAACTCGGACGGCGGCAGAATGAACACGCCTTGCGTGCCCTCGAAAGCGGCGGTAAGGGACGCCGCGTCGTCCATCTCGGCTGTCACCACTTCACACCCGCGCTCAGCCCACGAACGTGCCCGGGCGGCATCGCGTACCACCGCGCGTACCGGCTGGCCCGCGGCGAGCAACGTGCGCGCCACCGCGCCGCCGACCTTGCCTGTTATCCCTGTGATTGCATACATTGCAGCTTCTCCTTGCATAGATAGATGTGTGCCGCTCCGTGAGCGGGGCTTACGCATGTTGCAAACCGTGATACAGCCCCTGCTCGAACTGTCCGTACAGATCCACCACACGAGGGTCGTAGAACGGCAGAATCTGCGTGAACAGCGTGCCGGCCACCTTCCTGACCGGATCGACCCAGAAATAGCTGTTGAGCAGCCCCGCCCAGCTGATGCTGCCCGCGCTACGGCCATGCGGACCGGGCTGTGTGTTGATGTCGAAGGAGAGCCCCCACTTGTGAGGCGTCCCGGGAAACTGATCGAAGCTGTTAGACCACGCCGGCTGCGCCGTTTTCATTTCGGTTACCTGAAGATCTCCGATCTGATTCTGGAACATCGTCGCCACGGTGTCGGCGCGCAGGATTCGCTCGCCACGGTACGTCCCACCGTTCATCAGCATCTGGAGAAGCGCCATGTAATCGCGCGGCGTGCTGAATGCACCGCCGCCGCCCATGAAGAACTCGGGCCGCTGGTTGATCTCGAACGGCGCGGGCTTGAGCGATCCGTCGGGTTGCCGGTTGTGCATTGTCGCGACGCGCTGCTTCTGCGCGCCGCTGATTAGAAATCCCGAATTGCTCATGCCGAGCGGCGCGAAAATGTGCTCCCGGAAGTAGACCTCCAGCGACTGATCCGTCACTGCCTCGACCAGCTTGCCCACCCAGTCCATGCCGATGCCGTACTGCCAGCGTTCGCCGGGTTCGAACTCCAGCGGTGCCTTGAACGCGCCGTTCATCGAGTAGCCGATATCCGGCATGCCGGTCGCCTTTTCGTACCGGCTGATGTTTTCGCTCCAGATGCTGTACGTGAAGCCGGACGTGTGAGTCAGCAGATGACGCACGGTTATCGCGTTTCGTGCAGGACGCAGTTTCGGCTGTCCCGATGCATCGAAGCCGTCCAGCACCTGCGGCGACTTCAGTTCCGGAAGGATCTCGTCTGCGGGCTGGTCGAGCCGAAGCCGGCCCTGCTCGATGAGTTGCATGCAGGCCGTGGCGGTGATCGCCTTGGTCATCGATAGCAGCCAGAACACCGTGTCGGGCGTCATTGCCGTACCGGCCTGGGGATTGGCATGGCCTGATGCGCCTTCGTAGACGAGGCCGCGCTGCGTGGCGCCCATCGCCACCACACCGGCTACGGTGCCATTGTCGACAGCCTCCCGCAAGGAAAGGTCGATCGAGGCAAAGGCAGGGTTGCGCACCAGAATGCGATTACGCGCCTGATGCACCTGCGCGGCCTCGGTCTCGATGCTGGTCAATCCGCCCACTGCGGCGACGGCCAGCAGGCCGGATGCTCGCTTCAACAGATCGCGGCGGGTGAGTTGAACGGTCATCTCCTACTCCCTGGAAATTGGAATGAACAATGATGGGTGTGACGTGCCGATCAGCGATGTGCGTAAAGCGAATCGAACGGTGCATTCGCGGGGGCCGCCGCTGCGGTGACGCGGTTGCCCGACGCGGACGAGCCGCTGCGCACACCGCCCACACTGCTGCCGATGATCAACTCGGCGCCCTTCTGCGACGCCACAGCCGCTTCGGCAGCCTGAATGTCGGCGGGGTAATGCGGATCATTGGCGCGGCCGGGCCGGTAGCCCACGCTTTCCAGTTGCACAAGCTCTGCGCGCACCTGCGCACGAGTGACAGTCGAGCTGGATTCCTGCGCGTATCCAGCGACAGGGAAGGCGATGGCGGCCGCGATGGCAAGTGCGAGATGACGGGTACTCATGGCAATGCTCCTTTGAATCGCTGAGGTTGAAACGACCTGTTGGGATGCATTGTGGGCAAACGCGATGAGAAACTAAATGACACGAATGACACTTGTGAAGTGACTGCTGGTTACTAATGAGTCATAGTGCGGTTTTTGACGCACGGTGCAGGGCCAGCCGATAGCGGCTTGGCATTCGACTGAACGTCTTCCGACCATTAAATGACCAGGATGCAGCGCCCATGAGATCGTCCAGCGAGAATCTCTCTAGCGGTATCAGCGTATTTGCCGCCGTCGTCGATGCGGGAACGTTCGCAGCCGCGTCCGAATTGATGGGTATGTCGCCGCCCGGGGTTAGCCGGGCAATCGCTCGACTCGAAAGGCGGTTGAAAACACGGCTCTTCAATCGGACGACCCGCGCCGTGTCCCTGACCGAAGCGGGCCGGCGGTTCTACGAGCAGGTCATGCCGCACTTGAGGGGCATGGAGGAAGCCGCCGCAGCCGCGGCAGGAGGCGCCGCGACCGTGCGCGGGAAGCTGCGAATCAATCTTGACCCGGTCTTTTCGCGGATCATTCTGGGTCCGAAGCTCGACGAATTCATGGATGCGCATCCTGAACTCGAACTCGAGTTCATTGCGAGAGATCAACTCGGCGACCTCGTCATGGACGGCTTCGATCTGGCCTTGCGCTTCGGCGAACCTCGCTCATCCAGCCTGATCGCGCGAAAGCTCCTCGACACCGCGGTTGTCACCGTCGCATCTCCCTCGTACCTCGCTCGCCGGGGGCGGCCGGCGGAGCCTCAAGAGCTGAGTCGCGGGGAGCACAGGTGTTTGGAATTCCGGAACCCGGATACCGGAAAGCCGTATCCGTGGGAGTTTCATCGCAAGCGCAAAAAGCTCGTTGTCGAAACGAATGGTCGGCTTACGGTGAATGATCCGAGCGCACTCCTCAACGCGTGTCTGGCTGGCGCCGGCGTCGCGCAGATGCTGCTGCTTGGAGCCGAGCCCCTGATCCGGGAGGGCCGGCTCGTCATCCTGTTTCCAGACTGGCCGGATGAGCGCTTCCCGCTCTATGCGTACCATCCGTCGCGGCACCACATGCCGGCCAAGGCAAGGGTATTTCTTGACTTTATCGTCGCTTTGACGAGTACGAGCTAGCAAGTCGAAATAGCCCCGGTCGTTCAGATTTTTTCAACCGACGCTCGAGGTTAGCGGTCAAAGCGAATACCTTTTACCTCACGCTTAAGAACACTTAAGGAATCTGGAAGGACGTTCAGTCCGCGCTAGCCTATGATCGCTCAATCCAGGCGAGAACAAAGAGGCGCGTGTGAAATTAAGGGCAACGACCGCGGATTTTGGACTGCTGTATTTACGAGTGACCGCGAGCCTGCTCGTCCTCGTGGTTCACGGCTTGCCGAAAGCCATGCACTACGCGAGCCAGGCAGCGGCGATCGAAGATCCGTTTCACCTGGGTCGAACCGTGTCGATTACATTCGCGATTTTCGCGGAAGTCATCTGTCCGCCGCTGATGATCCTCGGGATCGCGACGCGACTCGCTGCGTTGCCGATCCTCATCGTCACGGTGGTCGCGCTGGCCTTCGTCCATCGCGACTGGTCGCTGGCGGAAGGACAGTTCGCGTGGATGCTGCTGATTCTGTTCGGCACGATCGCGCTTGCCGGGCCCGGCGAGATCCGTTTTGGCGGCCGAGCGGAGCAGCGCGACGGAACAGCCCGGCAGTAAGCATCGCGTTTTCCACTTGTGCCGTTTTCCTCGCGCATCGCCGCCTCACGGCCCCAACAGTTTTTTCAGCCGTGCCTCTTCGAAATCGAGTTCCGATTCGATCCGGTGCAGGGTCTTGTCCTTGATCCGGTTCTCGTCGTGCAACTGAAGCAGCGCCGCGCGGCCCGCCTGGACCGCTCGCAGCCCGAGGTTCAGCCGCGTCAGCCGCAAGTGCACGAGCGTTTCGCCGCCCGTGTGCGCACGCACGTTGCTGTCGATACGATAGCTGTATTCGTCGATCAGCCGCAGCACCACGTCTTCGTTGCCTTTGCATTGCGCGAGGTCGATCTGCTTCAGCGCGTCCAGCGACGCCTGAAACGTGAGGGATCGAGCCTGATATTGCGTGAGATATTTCGATTCGGCGGACGCGTGAGCATCGTTGAAACCGACCAGGCGCGCGAGCGGCGCCAGCGTCAAACCTTGCACGAGGACCGTCACGAAGATCACCGCGAATGTCGAGAAAATCAGCAGATCGCGATCGGCTAGCGACTCGGGCAGCGCCAGTGCAGCGGCGAGACTCACAACGCCGCGCATTCCGGCCCAACCGAGAATCGTCGCCTGCTTGAGGTCCGTTCTGGGCTGGGTGTCACGCGCGCGCGAGAGGAGATATTCGGGCAACGCGATCGCCGCCATCACCCAGACGAACCGCGCGACGATCACAACCGCGACCGTGACGCCGGCCACCACCCACACACGCTCGGGCAGCCACCACGAGAACGTGTGTCCCGCATCGAGCTTTGCCAGCGTACCGGGCAGCGACACGCCGATCAGGATGAACACGAGCGCTTCCAGCACAAAGACGACGACGTCCCACGTGCCCGTGGTTTTCAGCCGCGTGGTCGCGTCGAGTGTCATGTGCTGGCACAGTCCAACGATCAGGCCGCACACCACCACCGACAGCACACCGGAGCCATGCAGGCGTTCACCGAGCAGATACGCGGCCCACGCAGCGAGGAAGGTCAGCACGACGGCCAGATGCGCGTCTTCAAGCCAGCCGAGCAGCTTGATCGTTGCCCAGCCGATGAGCGCGCCCGTTGCGATGCCGACGAGCGAAAGCGTCGAAAAGGTGAGGACGGCGTCGCTCGCGCTGAAGGTGCCCGCCGCCAGCGCAACCAGCGCGAAGCGATAGATCACGAGCCCTGACGCGTCGTTGACGAGGCTTTCGCCCTCGAGCACGGTGACCAGCCGCTCCGGCAACGGCAACTCGCCGAGCAGGGCTTTGGCCGCCACCGCATCGGGCGGCGACACGATCGCGCCGAGGGCGACGCACGCGGCCCACGGCAACTGTGGATCGACCCAATGGACGGCGCACCCGACGCACGCAGTCGTGAAAATCACCGACCCGAGCGCCAGCGACGCGATTGGCGCTGTCTCGCGGCGAAACTCTCGCCAGGCGGTATAGAACGCACTGGACATCAGCAGCGGCGGAATCAGCACGACCATGATGACGTCGGGGTCGAACGCAACGACGGGCGCATCGGTCGCGAAGCCGATCGCCGCACCGCCGACCAGCAATACGGCAGCCGACGGCAGATTGAAACGGCTGGCAATGAGCGATAGCACGCACGCGCCGAGCAGTACGAGAAGCAGGCCTTCGAAGAATACGATGTGGTTCATCAGTGGGCGCTCAAGGGTGCGGTGGCGGCCGGCCGTTGCCGAAACCGTTATGCTTGCATATCGTAATGTACAAACATTTTCAGCCGCCCATGAAGCCCGCCTTTGCAACCCGGCAAAAATACGCCGCGAGACTTCGGCGTTATTCCCTCAGCGCCGCAACCATAATCGTCCATGCAGGAAAGTCGGAACGAATATAACGCTCCTTCACGGCTCTGAAATCACCGGGTTGTGACGCGATGTCCACGTGATACGAATCTAGTTCGACGAGGTCGCTTTCGGGTAATCGCAGGCGCTCAATCTTCACAAGTCAAGACGCAACCGTGGTCCAACCTCGACAAAACCCACGGACAGATAGAACGCAAGCGTCCGGCTCCAACGGGGCTGACCGGGAGCGCCCACGTCGAGTCGTTTCCATCCGCGCTCCTTGCCGAACCTCGCGGCTTCGCAGACCAGCGCCGCGGCCAATCCACCAGACCGGCATTCGGGTCGGACATATAGCTCGGTAATCTGTCCGAAGGCCCCTCCCGCGTATATTGCCATTCCTTCTGTCATTAGAAGTACGCCTACGGGACTATCCCCTTCGAGCGCCAGATATCCGAAGCAGCGACTCGCTTGGGTCAGAACGGCTTCAGCGATAGACACTCGATCCGCGTGTTCAAGTTCGCCATTGTGAAGCTCCACAAGAAGCGCATCCACGAGGTGCGCAACGGAACGTGCATCTGTCGGTGCAATAGGGCGAATATGCATCAACGCAGTCTCCTTTGCTATCTCGCGCGGCACTGCCAAAAAGCCGTTGACTTGCCACTCATGCGTGGCAATGCCTCATATAATGGCAACAAGTAGTCATCTTTGAACTGCTTCTTCATTGAAGGCACCATGCCAAAAACTCAGAGTCAGCCACCCGCTGAAGAATCTCCGGACATCGAGGTAGCAGAGAAGCAGACGGACCCTGCAGTGGAGAAAGTGTCCCGTGCTCTGGCTGCACAGATTCATGCTTTCCGAACCTCAGCAGGAATCGCTTCGGGCACCCTCGCGAAAATGGCCGGCATTTCCCATTCGATGCTCTCAAGAATCGAAAAAGGAACGGCCACTCCGTCGATAGAAACGCTTACGCGGCTGGCCAATGCGTTGGGCAAACCTGTATCGCGCTTTTTCGTCGATCAGAGCGAGCGCCACGACTGCTCGTTCGTACCCGCGGGACAAGGCGTGACTGTCGACAGGGAAGGTTCGTCGTATGGCCACATCTATCGGCTCGTTGGCCACGTATTGTCAGGGAATCTCTCCGTGGAGCCGTATGTCGTTACGCTCGACGAAAAGTCCCAGCCGTGGTCAACCCACCAGACAACGGGTATTCAGTTCCTTCACGTACTCGAAGGCAAGATGAAATACCGTTACGCCAATCGGCTCTACGACCTGAAACCCGGCGACAGCCTGCTGTTCGACCCGAATGCGGCGCATGGTCCGGAAGAAATCGAAAGCGTGCCGGTCAAATTTCTCGCAGTGTTCTTCAACATCCGCGAATACAGCTAGAAAATAGAGGCCGTAGCCTCTCGCAACCACCCTATCGCACGCACCGGTTTATCGTTGCGACCGCTGCAGTTCTGCGAATTGCTTTGCCACCGCGCTTTCTCGACTGGCGACAATCTCTCCCGCTCCAACGCGCTCTCGGCCGTACACGATCCAGGCGTCATCGGGCGAACCGATCGTGGCATCCACTCGCAGCGTCTCCGGTTGCGAGTCGAAATAGTATCGATAGACCAGCGCGGAATCGCATTCTCCCTTCATCAGTCGCTCGAAAGCCACCGGAATCGAGACTGCAGGAATCCGCCTGGAATACGCGCCGAGGTCGACGTAGTCATCGGTTGCGGGAGAAACGAGCGAGATGGTTTCCGGCTTGTCCACGTCGTTACGCGTGAGAATCGCCAATGTCTGACTCGGCGAGATGAACGTGTCGACAACGAACCGCTCACGGAAATTACTGCCCATCACACGCGGGGTATCCGGATGAACCGCGCACTGAATGAGATAGTCGATTTCGTCGGCGTCAAACGCAGCTAGCGCGTCGTCGAAATTATCAAAGAGTTTGACTTCCGCCTCGAGGCCGTGGAATTCAATGTAACGACGCGTCACATACTCGTGGTTCGTTCCGGATGGGCCAAGGGTGCCAAATCTGATTGTGGCCATGCTTTACTCCTGAAGATCTGCGGGATACCGTTTTATTGTGGGCGAAGCGTCTCGACCTCTTTGAAAAGTTCGAGTTCTCGCGCATGCCTAACATGACATATTCATTTGTGAATCATCTGACTGAGGAATCGCCTCGCTCGCTCAGTCCTCGGCGCATCAAAGAAGTGGCCAGGCTCGTTGTCTTCTACGATCTCACCCTGGTCCATGAACAGAATGCGGTCGGCCACCGCCCTCGCGAATCCCATTTCGTGGGTGACGCAAAGCATGGTCATGCCGTCTTGCGCGAGCAGCGTCAGCGTGTCGAGCACCTCCCTGACCATCTCCGGGTCGAGCGCGGACGTCGGTTCGTCGAGCAGCATGATGGTCGGCGACATGCAGAGCGCTCTTGCGATAGCCACCCGCTGCTGTTGACCGCCGGAAAGCTGGGAAGGGTATTTCCCGGCGTGACTCGCCACGCGAACGCGTTCGAGCATTTCAAGCGCCCGTGCTTCGGCCTCCTTCCGCTTCAAACCACGAACACGCATGGGAGCCAAGGTGCAGTTTGCCAGCACCGTCATGTGAGGGAACAGATTGAAATGCTGAAACACCATGCCGACATCGGCACGTATCATGCGTACGTGTTTCACATTGTCATTGAGCTCGATTCCGTCGACGCGAACATCTCCCGAATCATGCCTCTCCAGTCGATTCACGCAGCGAATCAGTGTCGATTTTCCGGAGCCGGACGGTCCGCACAGAACAATCTTTTCACCTCGCCGGACATTCAGCGAAATAGAATTGAGTACATTGAACTCGCCGAAACTCTTTGAGAGTCCGTTGATAGATATCGCGAATTCATTATTGGGGATCGTATTCATAGCGAAAGTCCTGTGCATTGTCGTGCGACTCAGGTGTCAAGCCGCGTGATTGTCTGAGCGTGGAATGCCTGAGCCGCCGGACTCTCCTTCCAGGCGACAACCTGGCCGTCGGACAGCCGCTCACGGCCGTAGACAATCCAGGGGTCGTCGACAGTTCCGATCCGCTCGTCGATTCTGAAGCGGGTGGGATTCTCGGTAGCAAGGGACGAGTAGGTCAGACCGCTTTCGTATTTGCCCGAGAGGAGTCCATTCGCAACCGAGGCTGTCGATGTCTCCGGAATGAGCGTCAGTCCATCTGTGTTGACATAGTCGCGCGTGGCGGGCTGAAGTGCGAGCGTGCGCGGTATCTCGACGTCGACGCGGGTCACTACGGCCATGTCTTTGCTGGAAGAGACGAATGCATCGATGACGAAAAGTTGTTTGCGGTACTTCGCAACGATGTCAGCCGTCGAAGGATGGACTGCAACCTGCACGATATAGTCGGCCTCGCCGTCGATCACCAGTCGTGCGGCCTCGTCAAAGCTCAATACCAGCGCCATCGACGCCCGTCCTTCCAGACCGTGATGTTGAATGTATCGGGCAGTCACGAACTCGTGATTGCTGCCACTTGGTCCAAGTGTCAGAAACCGAAGCAATTTGCGTTTCTCCATTAACTTTTCGTAAGGGACTCGGAGGCATGAGTCCGCCTATCAAGATGCGCCATATGACGACTAGGTCGCGTGAGCGTCACCAGAATCTGAAGACTTCAGCATCGCGGCTTGCTTGGGCTTTCGAGCGTTGACGACGTTGACGTCCTTCCCTGTTCTGCGTGCAATGTTCAGTTCGAGAATCCGGAACGCGTGCGAGAGAAAAAACGTCATCGCGAGATAAATCAATCCAGCGGCGACGAAAATCTCATAGGGCGCGTAAGTTTCACTAACCAGCAACTTCGACGTTCCCGTCAATTCCATGATGGTCACCGTCGATGCCAGCGACGTCGCCTTCAGGTTCAGAATCGTTTCGTTCGCATAGGCGGGGATTGCAATCCGAATAGCGATCGGTGCTTTGATGCGAGTGAGTATGGAGGCTCGACTTAACCCGAGTGCCTCGGCAGCTTCGACAATGCCTTTCGGCACGGCAGACAGCGCCCCCATCAGAATGCGCGCCGTGTACGCACCCGAATTCAGGCCCAAGGCAATGACTGCACAGGTGAATGGGTCACGCAAGAGCGGCCAGACCACGGAGTGTCGAATAAAAGAGAACTGTCCGAATCCGTAGTAGAGAAAGAACAATTGCACGAGCGCCGGCGTGCCACGGAATGCGCCGATGTAAAACTTAACGCTACCGCTCAGAACCCTGGACGAGCTCAATCCAACAAGCGCCGTGGGCACGCCCACAATGATGCCGACGACCACGATGGCGACAAACAATTCGAGCGTGATGGGCAAGGCAGCGAGCAGACGCGGAAAGCTCGAAATGAGCAATGAGAAGTCGAACATGCGTCACCTCGCCAATGCGGTCGATGTCTTGCGACGAACCGTGCTAAAAACGTTTGTCAAAGCGAAGCTGAGAACGAAGTACAGCACGCCGGCAATCAGGTAGAAGAAGAACGGGCGATTTGTCGCTTCGACGGCAAAGCCTGTTCTTCGCATCAGGTCTTCCAGACCGACCAGCGAGACAAGCGCAGTTTCTTTCAGCAATACGGTCAACTGATTCCCGAAAGCAGGTACGGCGAGGCGCCACGCCTGTGGTGCAATGACGTGCACAAAGCCCCCTGCGCCCGTCAATCCCAGCGCTGCGGAGGCTTCAAACTGGCCGCGCGGAACTTCCAGAATTGCGCCCCGGAAGATTTCCGTCGCATAGGCGCCGAACACCAGTCCCAGCGACACGGCACCCGCCCCGAACGCATTGATTTCAATGGGCCGGCCCAGGACATGAGAAAGGGTTGCGCTGCCGCCGTAATACACAAGGAAAATGACCAGCAGGTCCGGCACACCTCGTATGGTGGTCGTGTAGGCCCCGGCGAACTGCCTGAGAAGCCGCAACGGAGACAGCTTGGCAGCCGCCATTAGTATTCCGATTACCGAGCCGATCGCTGCGGCCGCGAGTGCGACCAGCAGAGTCGTCAGGGCCCCAAGCAGAATGAGTCCGCCATAACCGTTCAGAGTGAAGCTGAGCATGCTGGCTCCCGCATTACATCAGAGCGAAAGGGAAATACTTCTTTCTGATCTGGTCGTAGGTGCCGTTCGCCATGATCGCGGCCAACGCTGCGTTAATACGATTGCAGAGTTCCGTGTCGTCGAGGCGAACCGCAATTGCGTTCCCGTCCCCGAGTACACCGCCTTTGAATTCAGGTCCGATGAACGCGAAGTCCTTCGCGTCTGGTCGCTTGAAGAAGTCGGAATAGAAGGTCGCCTTGTTGCCGATGATGAGGTCCACGCGACCTGCTACGAGATCCAGTTCCGGCTGACGGGTATCGTCATACAGCACGAGTGACGCCGTCTTGTCGTAACCGTTGGCGACGAGCCACTGGTGCTGCGACGAGCCGCGTTGAACGCCGATGCGCTTGCCCTTCAGTGCCGCGGGCGAGACGTCCTTGATGCCGCTGTCTTTTGCCGCGATAAAGCTCGACGTCGTGTCCTTGTACTTGTTGGTGAACAGAACCTGTTTGCGTCGCGCAGGCGTCGTCGACATCGACGCGACGATGGCGTCATATCGATTGGCCTGAAGACCAGGAATGATGCCGTCCCACGCTTGCGCAACGATCTGGCATTTCAGCTTCATCTGTGCGCAAAGGGCATTCGCAATGTCCACGTCGAAGCCCTGAAGCTGGCCGGAGGCGTCTTTGAAGCTCCACGGCGGATAGGTGCCCTCGGTTGCAACTCTCAACGTGTCGCCGGCCGAAAAGGCCGGCGCTGACATGAGCACTGCTGCGCCCATCAGGGCGCTGACGACCAATCCTCGAAAACGTCGAAACAGGGTGTGTGACATGGCAACTCTCTCGTCGCGATTGCTGCGCCCCGGGTAGTCCGTCGCATTAGAGGTAAAGGTAGTCGGTCGTTAATTTAACGTCAATATTTTACTTTTATGCAAATTACCTAATCGGGTTTACCCGCAAATCGCCGTTCGGGTAGCGCACCGGCCGTCACGGCTCGTAGTTGGATTCGGCCGCGCATTCTCCGCGCAAAACCTCAACGAAGGCCTGCTGCACCGCCGTGCCCAGCCAGTCGGTGCGCACGGTATAGCCGACCGCCCGGCTTGCCTCGGGCGTCTCCAGTTCCAGCGCCACCAGCTCGCGTCCCGGATAGGCGTCGCGGATCTGCGCACGGGATAGCAGCGTGATGCAATCGCTCTCCATCAGCATCGCGAGCATCATCGCGAGCGAACTGGTCTCGAGCACCAGAGGCGGCTTGACGGGCAACTGCCCGAAAATCGAATCGATCACCGCGCGTCGCGGCACGTTGCGCTGAGGCATGACCCAGTCGTAGTCGGCGAGATCGAGAAGCCCGACGGTTTTCCGTTTGGCCAGTCGATGCCCCTTGCGCACAGCCACGACGTAAGGATCGGCAAACAGTTCGGTTTCCTGCACGGAGCCCGTGAGGCGAGGCTCGCGCAAACCACCGACAATGATGTCGATCATGCCGCTGCGCAATTCGTGCAGCAAAAGCGCATGGGAACCCTCTTCGACCGTGACGCGCGCGGCGGGATAGCGCTCGCGCAGCCGTTGAATGGCGCGCGCGACGAGCCGCGACGGCAGCAACGGCAAGACGCCGATCGCCACCTTCCCGGTGAGCTGCCCGCGGGCGTATGCCAGATCCTCCCCTGCCTGCGCGATCTCGTAGAGCGCGAGACTCAGACAGCGCGCGAATTCGATCCCCGCGGCGTTCGCCGACACGCTGTGCACGCGCCGCCGGTAAAGCGACACGCCGACGTTCTGCTCGATTTGCCGCGCGGCCCGATGCACCGCCGGCTGTGAAATGCCCAACGACAACGCGGCCTCCGCCGCGGACCCCGCGTTGGCGATGGCGATATGACAGCGCACCTGCGCGTCGGTCAGACGGCGGCAAATCTTGGCCGCGTTTGCCGCCGATTGGCCGCTCAGGCTCGTCACGGCACGCTCCATCTGATCGAGCATGCGGCGCACGCGCCGCTGCAGGATCGCGCCCTCGCCCGTCAATTCGCTGCCGCCGAAACCGCGCTCGAACAGTTGGCCGCCAAAGCTCGCTTCCAGCTTGCTAATGGCGACACTCACAGCCGGCTGCGTGCGCCCCGCGCGGACCGCCGCCTGCCCGATTCCACCGGCTTCGCACACCGCGTCGAACAGGAAGAGACGCCTCAATCGCGCCAGATCGTCGTCCGCCGATGCATGTTCGACAGCCTCCATCGACCCTCCAAACCGGCTATGTGAAAACCCTTAGCTTAACGTAAATCTATGGGCTGGGCCTCACTTCATATTGAGGACTCCGGCCACATCGCGCTTACAGTAACGCTCATTCCATTAGAAAGTTTTCAGTCAGGAGCGCCTTCATGTCCGTCGTCATCGACACGCACACTCACGCAATTTCCCCGGATAAACAACGTTATCCACTCGCGCCGGTCGGCGGCCATCAATCGGAGTGGTCGGCGAAACGTCCGGTCAGTTTCGAAGGTCTGCTCGCCTCGATGGACGAAGCCGGCATCGACCGCGCGGTGGTGGTGCAAGCTTCGACGGTATACGGCAACGACAATAGTTATGTGGTCGAAGCGGTGCGCAGCCATGCGGATCGTTTCGCGGGCGTATTTTCGATCGACGTGCTGGCAAGCGACGCCGTCACGCAAATGCAGCGCTGGCTCGACGCGGGCCTCTCGGGCCTGCGTCTTTTCACCACCGGCAGCACGATGCCAGGCCAGGCGGGCTGGCTCGACGACGAACGCTCGTTCCTGGTATGGGACTACGCGCAGCGCCACAACGTGTCGATCTGCCTGCAGATGACCGCGCAAGGCATTCCCGCGCTCGTGAACATGCTCTCGCGCTTTCCGGACATCCGGGTCCTGCTCGATCACCTCGCACGTCCCGAACTCGCTGGCGGCCCGCCGTACGAAGCAGCGGCACCGCTCTTCAGCCTCGCGTCGCATCAGGGTGTGTTCCTGAAGCTCACGAATCGCACGATCGTCGAAGCCTCGCGTGGCGCGTCGACGCCCGCCGCATTCTTCCCGCGCGTGCTCGATGCATTCGGTGCTAATCGCATTGCGTGGGGCTCGAACTTTCCCGCTGCCGAAGGCGCGCTGCCGCAGTTGCTCGCCGAAGCCCGCGAGAGTCTGTCGATGCTGCCCGCCGACGCGCGCGAAGCGATTTTCGGCGGCACCGCGCGTGCGGTTTATCCGGCACTCGCCGCTTGATATCTTCACCTCGAACGAAACAGGAAAACCCGATTGTGAGCACCTCCACACAACCGCTGCGCCTGAAGACCGCGCTGAAAACCTATCCGCACACGCGGGCGCTGAAAGCCGGCGAGCTGACTGACCCGGCCGTCGAGTTGCTGTTCGAGGACGTCGAGCCGATTCATCGCGCGTTCGCGCCGATGGCGCGCCGTCAGGCGTACGACGTCAGCGAACTGGCGATCGTCACGTATCTGCAGGCGAAGGCCTATGGCAAGCCGGTGGTGCTCTTGCCCACTGTCGTGGCCGCGCGCTTTCAGCAAGGCTGCATTATTTATAATGCGGAGCGGGGCAAACTCGATGTCGGCAGTCTCGCAGGCAAGAAGGTGGGCGTGCGCGCCTACTCGCAGACCACCGGCATGTGGGTACGCGCCATTCTCGGGCAAACCTATGGCGTGCCGCTCGAACAGATCGAATGGGTGACAATCGAAGGCGCGCATCTGGAAGAGTATGCCGACCCTGTTTTCGTGCAGCGCGCCGCCCCCGGCAAGCAACTGCTGCCGATGCTTCGCGCGGGCGAGATCGACGCCGCCATTCTCGGCAACGATCTGCCGGACGAGCCTGAATTCAAACCGCTGATCGACAATGCGGCCGCCGCCGACCGCGAGTGGTACACGCTTCATCGTTACGTGCCGATCAATCACGTCGTGGTGGTGACGCAAGCGCTGGCCGATTCGAATCCGCAAGCCGTGCGTGCCGTGTACGACCTGCTGAGCCGCGGCAAGGCATTGGCCGCCGCAGAGAACGCCGCGGAAAACGCCAACAAGCCGGACAAGCTGCTATTCGGCTACGACGCACTGCGCGGGCCGCTTGAAGAAACCCTTGCGTTCTGCGAGCAGCAACAGCTGTTGCCACGCAAGCTGACCGTCGACGAGATCTTCGCCGACAGCCTCGACATTCTGGGCGACGCCGCACGCTGACACAGCATTCGTCCGTTTCACGATTTTTGAGCGAACCCAAGTTCGCCGCAGTTTGTTAAGGAGACACCATGAGCTTGCCCGGCAAGTCCACCGCCGCGAAACCCAGGGAACGTCAGCCGTTCTATCTCGACCTGTCGTTCCAGGTGTTGGCCGGCATGGCGCTAGGTATCGCCACGGGTTACTTCTTTCCGAAGTTCGGCATCGATCTGCAACCCGTGGGCGACGCCTTTATCCGCATCATCCAGATGCTGATCGGTCCGATCATTTTCTGCACCGTATGCAGCGGCATCGCGGGCGTCAACGACTTCAAGAAAGTTGGCCGCGTGGCGATCAAGGCGCTCTTCTACTTTGAAGTGGTGACCTCGCTCGCCCTGGTGCTGGGCCTCGTGGTCATCAATGTGCTCAAGCCTGGTGTCGGCATGAACGTGGACATGCATAGCGTGCACTCCGCCGCCGTCGATACATACGTCGCCAACGCCCATCACGTCGTCACGACGAGCGAATTCCTGCTGAACGTGATTCCGCACACGGCGATCAGCGCGTTCGCCGGCGGCGACGTGCTGCAGGTGCTGTTCTTCTCGGTACTGTTCGCATTCGGCCTCGCCGCAATCGGCGAGCGTGCGCAGCCGGCGTTGAATCTGATCGACTCGGTGTCGGGCTCGCTCTTCTGGATCATCGGCTTGACGATGAAAATCGCGCCGCTCGCCGCGTTCGGCGCGATCGCCTTCACGGTCAGCAAATTCGGCTTCGGCACGCTGATCTCGCTCGGCAAACTCGTGCTCGAGTTCTATCTGACCTGCGCGCTGTTCTTCTTGCTGATTCTCTGGCCGATCGCGAAAGTCAACGGCTTCAGCCTGCTGCGTTTGATGCGCTATATCGGCGCGGAGTTGCTGCTGGTGATCGGTACGAGTTCGTCGGAGACGGTCTTCCCGCAATTGATCGACAAACTCGAACGGCTCGGCTGCGAAAAATCGGTGGTCGGTCTGGTCCTGCCGACGGCGTACTCGTTCAATCACGACGGCACGTGCCTGTATTTCGCCGCAGCGGCCGTGTTTCTCGCCCAAGCTACCAACACGCCAATGAATTGGCACGATCAACTGGTACTGCTCGCCGTCTTGCTGCTCACGTCGAAGGGCGCGGCAGGCGTATCCGGTGCGGCGATTGCCGTGCTGGCAGCGACCCTCGCCGCATCGAACACGATTCCGGTCGAATCGATCGCCCTGATTCTCGGCATTCACAAGGCCATGTCCAGCGGATTCGTGTTCACCAACATCGTCGGCAATAGCGTGGCGACCATCGTGGTGGCGAACTGGGAGAAGGCACTCGACCGCGGCGCGCTGCGCCGTGAACTGAAAACCGGCTTCAAGCCGGTTCCGCCTTCGCCGGGGCGCCTCAATCAGACGAGCAGCGGTCGGGCAGGCAACTAGCCACGAATGTCCGCAAGGCCGGTGGCACCGATGAGTGAGCTCCGCCGGCCCGATGAAATTGAAAATCGGATCTGAAAGCATAGCTTTTATTTAGTCATACGAATCGTATGGCGCGGCCCTGCCATTGCCAGCGGTTCCACACAACGACATTAGATCGGAGACGTACTATGAAAACAAAGGTTTGGAGAACCATTGGGGTTGGACTGTCGGCAGCGGCCGGCACGCTGGGCGCAATGTCCGCACACGCGCAATCGAGCGTCCAGCTATACGGCACGGTAGACGGTGGCGTGCGTTACCAGACGAACGCGGCAAAAGGCGGCGGCACGGTGGTGACCATGAATTCGAACGGCTACTACAGTTCGAACAAACTCGGCTTCCTGGGAAAGGAAGACCTGGGTGACGGCTGGAACGCGCACTTCCAGTTGGAGAACGGCTTCAATCTCGGCAACGGGCAGTTCGACAATACCACCGGCGTCGAGTTCAACCGGCAGGCATTCGTCGGCATTGGCAATTCGAAGTACGGGTCGATCGACCTCGGCCGCCAATACACGATTTCGCACGACATCATCAGTATCTACGATCCGTTCGGTTTTCACTTCACGCCGATCCTGCCGTTGACCACGGCCTCGGACGGCACGCGCAACAACAACGCCGTCAAGTACAAGAATGTTTTCGGGCCATTGCTGTTCGAAGTGGACAACTCGTTCGGCGGTGTGCCGGGAAATTTCAGCAGTGGAGCGACGCGTTCAGTCGGCATGAGCTATAGCGCCGGTCCGGCGAGCCTCGGCGGCGTGTACGGGCATCGCAACATACTGACTGGGACGACCTACATCGGCGACAGCTATTACATGGCCGGTGCCGCCTACAAAATCGGCCCGGTGCGGGTGTCGGGCGGCTTCATGTCCGAAGACCTGCAGAATCCGGCCGCACCGCACCAGGTGACCAACAACGCCTTCGGCGGCATTTCATGGACCATCAGGCCGGACATGATTTTCGACGGCGGCTACTACCAGACCACCGTGTCGAACGACAAGGCCAGCCGCCGCGGCCTGTCGATCGTTTCGCTCGCCTATCTGCTGTCCAAGCGCACCACGCTCTACGGCGAAGTCGATTACACCTCGTACAAGCACGCGGTGGTCAGCACGCTGAACCCAGCCGGCGCGTCGAGTCAGACGGCCGTCACCGTCGGCATCGACGTGCTGTTCTAGTACGTCGAACTCACATCCCGATGCGCGTGATCGATGCACGCGCCGAATTTCCCAGGAGCCAACCATGATCATCGACATCCACGGGCACTACACGACCGCGCCCAAAGCGCTGGAGACCTGGCGCAACCGCCAGATCGCGGCAATCGGCCAGCCGGCGAGCCGCCCCAAGCCGTCCGAACTGAACATCAGCGACGACGAACTGCGCGACTCGATCGAGACCAACCAGTTGCGACTGATGCGCGAACGCGGGCTCGATCTCACCGTGTTCAGTCCACGTGCGAGCTTCATGGCGCATCACATCGGCGACTTCGAGGTGTCGAGCACCTGGGCGGCGATTTGCAACGAGTTGTGCTACCGCGTGAGCCAGTTGTTTCCGCAGCATTTCATTCCCGCGGCGATGCTGCCGCAGAGTCCGGGCGTCGATACGGCGAGCTGCATTCCCGAACTGGTGAAATGCGTCGAAGAGTACGGCAACGTCGCGATCAATCTGAATCCCGATCCGTCCGGCGGCCACTGGACGAGCCCGCCGCTCTCCGACCGCTACTGGTATCCCATCTACGAAAAGATGGTCGAGTACGACATTCCGGCAATGATTCACGTGAGCACGAGCTGCAACGCGTGTGTCCATACGACCGGCGCGCACTACCTGAACGCGGATACGACTGCCTTCATGCAGTGCCTGACGTCGGACCTGTTCCATGATTTCCCCACGCTGCGTTTCGTGATTCCGCATGGCGGCGGCGCGGTGCCGTATCACTGGGGCCGTTTCCGCGGTCTCGCGCAGGAGATGAAAAAGCCGCCACTGGAAGAGCACCTGCTCCACAACATCTTCTTCGACACCTGCGTGTATCACCAGCCCGGCATCAATCTGCTGACCGAAGTGATTCCCGTCGACAACATTCTGTTCGCGAGCGAGATGATCGGCGCGGTGCGCGGTATCGATCCGTACACGCAGCACTATTTCGACGATACGAAACGCTACATCGAGGCCGCCGACATGCACCCCGAACAGCGCTTCAAGATTTACGAAGGTAATGCACGCCGCGTCTATCCGCGTCTGGATGCCGCCCTCGCCGCGCAAGGACGTTGATCATGTACGAACTCGGAGTCGTTTATCGCAACATCACGCGCGCGGACAGCGGCGTCGCGGACGCACTCGGCGTCCTCGGCAGCGCTACCGTGCATGAAGCAATGGGCCGCACCGGTCTGCTCAAGCCGTATATGCGCCCGATCTATGCCGGTGCGAATGCATCGGGCACCGCCGTCACCGTGCTATTGCATCCCGGCGACAACTGGATGCTGCACGTGGCCGCCGAACAGATTCAACCCGGCGACCTGGTGGTTGCCGCCATCACCGCCGATTGCACGGATGGCTATTTCGGCGATCTGCTCGCCACCAGTTTCAAGGCGCGCGGCGCGCGCGGACTGGTCATCGATGCGGGCGTACGCGACGTCAGCGTGCTCGCCGAAATGAACTTCCCCGTGTGGAGCAAGGCGATCTCGTCGAAAGGCACGATCAAGGCGACCTTAGGCTCGGTCAACGTGCCGGTGGTATGCGCGGGCGCGCTCGTCACGCCGGGCGACGTCATCGTCGCGGATCAGGATGGCGTGGTCGTCGTACCGCAAGCAATGGCGGCGCGAACGCTCGAGAACGCGAGCGCACGCGAGGCGAACGAAGCGCAGAAGCGCGCGAAACTCGCCTCGGGCGTGTTGGGGCTCGACATGTACCAGATGCGTGAGCCGCTCGCGAAGCTGGGGCTGCGTTATATCGACTGACAGGCGTCGGTGTTGGACGCAGCGTGGGTGGCGCAGCGCACGCTGCGCCGCCGGTCTTTTGGAACGATTGGCCAGTTCTCCGGCGACACCTTCCGCTGCGATATCAATCTCAGTACTACGGTCGTCTTATATCGATCCGCGGACCGCCGCACGCAGGCAATCCACCGCCACCCGTACCGGACACCATCTCACAAACCGTACCGGTACTGTACCGGCAACGCTCGCTAGAATGCTCCAATGTTCTTCCGCCCGACACCGGAGCTTGCCATGTCATTTCTCAGTCTCAGCGCGCTGCCCGCCGGCATCCTGTTCGCGCTCGTCACCACCATCACGCCCGGTCCGAACAACACGATGCTGCTGGCCTCGGGCGTCAATTTCGGGTTCCGCCGCACGTTGCCGCATCTGTCCGGCATTAGCGCCGGCGTCGTGCTATTGATGCTGTCGGTCGGGATCGGTCTGGGCGAAGCCTTCGTGCATTTCCCCGTGCTCTACACGGTGCTCGAGGTCGCGAGCGTCGCGTATCTGCTGTATCTCGCGTGGAAGATCGGCACTTCGGGCGAGTTGAAGGTAAAAAAAGGCGAGCGCCGGCCCATGAAGTTCTACGAAGCGATCGCCTTCCAGTGGGTCAATCCGAAGGCATGGATGATGGTGCTGACCGCCGCCACGACGATCCACCTCAGCGAGAGCTACAGCATGAACGCCATTGCGATGGCGGTGATCTTCTACGTGATCGGCTTTCCGTGCATCTGCCTGTGGGCGGGTTTCGGCACCGCCATGCGGCAGGTGTTGTCGGACCCGAAGCGGTTGCGCGTTTTCAATGTGGCGATGGCGCTGCTGCTGGTGCTGTCGCTGTATCCGATCGCCCTGAAGCTGATCGGACAGTCGGCCTGAACCCGGCCGCTATAACGCGCCCTGCCCGACTCGCTCGATAAACCGCCACAACGCATCGTCCGTCGAATACGGTGCGTTGAAGCGGAACCAGGCGCTCGGGGCATCGTCGGGACGGAAGTAGGAGCCCGGCGCGAGCCAGATACCGTGAGTGAGGGCGGCCGTCGCCACTTCGCCGGCCCGCTCTGCTTCGATCGGCAAGCGCGCCCACAGGAACAACCCGGCGCGCGGCCGGTGAAACAGCTCGAGGCCGAGCGAATCGAGCCGCTCTTCGACGGTCGCGTGCGCGAGCTTGAGACGTTCGTTGACGGCTTCCACGTGACGCGCATAGCGCCCCTCCAGCAGCACCTTGTCGACGATCCGCTCGATCGCCTCCGACGACGTCAACCCCACCGCCATCTTCGTGCGCGCCAATTCGCGCAGCACCGCGCGCTCGGCGACCACGTAGCCGCAACGCAGCCCCGGCGTCACCGTCTTCGAAAAACCGCCGACGTACAGCACGCGCTGCAAGCCTTCCATCGCCGCGAAGAGCGGCGCGCCGGACGGCGCGAGTTCGCGGCTCACATCGTCTTCGATCACCCACATGCGCTGACGCTCGGCGATCTGCAGCAAGCGGAACGCCGCCGACATGCCGAAGGTCGCGCCGGTCGGATTCTGCAGCGTCGTGTTGACGAAGATCGCCTTCGGCTTGTGCTCGGCGACCAGCGCTTCGAGCACGTCCGTATCGACGCCCGCGGGCGTGCGCGGCACGCCATGCACCACCAGTCCGGCCAGCTTGAGAATCTGCAGCAGATTGCAATACCCGGGATCTTCGACGATCACGGCGTCGCCCGCGCGCAGCAGCGTGCGCACGATCAGATCCAGCCCTTGCGTCGCGCCTTGCGTGAGCAGGATGTTGGAGACATCCACCGGCAGGCCGCGCCGGTCGAGTTGCTCGGCGATTCGCTCGCGCAGCGGCGCGAATCCATACGGATGCCCGTAGTCGCCGAGGCGCGCCGCCGGCACCCGGCTCATGGCGCGCAGCGCATGTTGCAAACCCGTCTCGTTGATCCACTCGTTCGGCAGCCAGCCGCCGCCCGCCTTGATCGGCACCGAATGATCGGCGAACACGTCGGACAGGAGCCAGGTCGCGGTGAGGCTCGGCGGCTGCCAGTCGGTGGCGGCGACCCGCGCGGACTGCGAGCGCGCCGCCACGCGATAGCCGGAACCGCGCCGCGCGACCACGAGGCCCATCGACACCAGCCGGTTGTACGCCTCCGTGACCGTGAAGGTGCTCAGGTCGTGGCTTTGCGCCAGTTGCCGCACCGACGGCAACAGCGCGCCCGCGCGCAGCGATTGCCCTTCGATGGCGCGCGCAAAGCCTTGCACCACCTGCTCGACGAGCGTGGGAGCGGCGCGCCGGTCGCGCTCGAGTTGTAGTTCGATCATGATCAGGACGAAAAAGCGGGCCGCGCAAGGCGGCTGAGCATATGAGTACGTTCGAAATGTGGCGCCGGCGAGCTTGTCGGCCTGCCACGGCAAGCATCGACACAGTTGCTGCGAATCCACCAACACAGTTAGCGCCACACTGCGTCAACTGTTTATGCCGCCATTAAACCGCGAACGCTACAGTTTCGCCATGCCCCAATGGAAACCCTTGGGCGACCACTTCGAGGAGATACCCATGACTTCGCGCCCCGTCATCGACGATCTGTCGTCTTTCTGGATGCCCTTTACCGCCAACCGCCAGTTCAAGGCCGCGCCGCGCCTGCTGGAATCGGCCAAGGGCATGTACTACCGCAGCACGGACGGGCGTGAAGTGCTCGACGGTTGCGCGGGTCTCTGGTGCGTGAACGCCGGTCACGGCCGCGAAGAAATCGTCGCGGCGATCACCCAGCAACTCTCGAAGCTCGACTTCGCGCCGACCTTCCAGATGGGCCACCCGCTCGCGTTCGAAGCGGCCACCAAGGTCGCCGAACTGATGCCGGAAGGCCTCGACCGCATCTTCTTCACGAACTCGGGTTCGGAATCGGTCGACACCGCGCTGAAAATCGCGCTCGCGTACCACCGTTCGCGCGGCGAAGGCCAACGCACACGCCTGATCGGGCGCGAGCGCGGCTATCACGGCGTGGGCTTCGGCGGCATCTCGGTCGGCGGCATCGCGCCGAACCGCAAGACCTTCTCGGGCGCGCTGCTGCCGGCGGTCGATCATCTGCCGCACACGCATAACCTCGAACACAACGCGTTCTCGAAAGGCCAGCCGGCCTGGGGCGCGCACCTCGCCGAGGAACTGGAACGCATCGTCACGCTGCACGATGCGTCGACCATCGCCGCGGTGATCGTCGAACCGGTGGCCGGCTCGACGGGCGTGCTGATTCCGCCGCAAGGCTATCTGCAAAAGCTGCGCGAGATCTGCACGAAGCACGGCATCCTGCTGATTTTCGACGAAGTGATCACCGCTTTCGGCCGCGTCGGCAAGGCCACGGCGAGCGAATACTTCGGCGTGACGCCGGACCTGATCACGATGGCGAAGGCGATCAACAATGCCGCGATTCCGATGGGCGCGGTGGCCGCGAGCCGCACGATCCACGACACGATCGTGAACAGCGGCGCGCAAGGCGCGATCGAGCTGTTCCACGGCTACACGTATTCGGCCCACCCGGTCGCGACGGCAGCCGCAGTCGCCACGCTCGATCTGTATAAGCGCGAAGGTCTGTTCGAACGGGCCGCGACGCTTGCGCCGACGTTCGAAGCGGCGGCTCACTCGCTGCGTGGCGCGAAGCACGTGAAGGACGTGCGCAACCTCGGCATGATCGCCGGCGTGGAACTCGAATCGCGCGACGGCGCGCCGGGCGCGCGGGCTTACGAAGCGTTCGTCAAGTGCTTCGAAGCGGGCGTGCTGGTGCGCTTCACGGGCGATATTCTCGCGTTCTCGCCGCCGCTCATCATCAACGAAGAGCAGATCGCGCACATCTTCAAGACCGTGGGCGACGTGCTGGCTACGGTGCAGTAATCAGCTCGCGACAGGCAGCAGAAAGCAGGCGGCGCGTTATTTGCGCCGCCTTTTTTTCGAATGCGCTATGTGCGTCACACGCTCAAGCAACGCACGCCGAGGATGGCGGCATCGCGCAACGCGGCGCGACCGCCGCCGGGCGCGGTGAGCGGCGAGCCGCCGGCCCGGCTCAGCTCAGCTGACCGTCGCGCCGCGCGACTGCCGCGAAGCTCAACGGTGCGTACGCGAAGCCCGCGTATGAGCGGCTTTCTTCGCAGCCGCCGAACGGCCAGCAGCACCCTTAGTCGCAGCAGCCTTCTTCGCCGCTGCGGAACGGCTGGCGGCGGGGCGTTTGGCTGCCGCCGTCTTCGTCTGCTTCGACAGCGCTGCCGGCGATGCGCCCGCGCTGCCCTCGCGCTTCAACGCATTAGTGGCGGCGCGCGAGCGCTTCGCAGTCGACTCGGTGCTCTTCTTCGTGGTGCTCTTGTGCTGGCCAGCGGCGTTATCCGTAGCGGCCTTCTTGCGGGTGGCCTCGCTTGCCGTGCCCTTCTTCGGCGACTTTACGGCGACGCCCGCGCGGCGCGCTTCCGAGAGGCCGATCGCAATCGCCTGCTTGGCCGACCTGACGCCGTGCTTGCCGGCACGCACCTTATCGACCTGTTCCTTGACGAATTCACCTGCTTGGGTGCTCGATGCTTTGCCGGCGCGTTTGTCGGTCTTAGCACGCTCGATCGTTTTCTTTTCAGGCATGACAGTTCTCCAGTTGGATGTGGCCTGTGTCATGCAGCAACGCGTGTGCCGCGCGGCGTCTGGCAGGCGAATCGCGCTGAAAAACGCCGTCTGAAGCCAGCCGACTTCGACAATTGCCCGTGGCGTTTCGTCAAGTTCGCCGCCCGCAGTCCCGGTGGGGGGCTGCTCATTCTCCCCTACTCATGTGATGGAAGTGCCTGTCCTGACGGCTCTTCGCCAGTACGGCGGCACCGCTCTTCGTTAGCTTACGAGACGACAACCGTAAATTCGAGCCCCGATTCAAAGTCCAGCGTCGTTGTCGAGAAGCGCGGATTGCCGGCAAGGTAGTGCTTGTATGGCCGGACGGCGTCCTCGGCTGTGTACATGTTGTCGGCGAGAACGATAGATCCGGGACGTAGCAGCCGTTCAATTTGCTTGAATAGATTGAGATAGGTGCTGGCCCATACGTCGATAAAGACCATGTCGAAAGTGCCGTCCAGTTCGGAAATGGTCTGGAATACATCACCCTCCCGCAGGTCGACATACGCTTGCACGCCCGCCGTTCTGACGTGGGCCCGAAGATGTGCGCATTTAACAGCGTCGAGTTCGGTCGCTACAACCATGCCACTGCCTAGCGTGCGAAGGGCCTCGGCGAAATACAGCGTGGACACGCCGCAGGAACTGCCGAGTTCGAGGATTCGGGCCGGTTTGTGCGAGAGCACCATATTGCTCAAAAACCTTCCCGTCTCCGCCGACACGGCTAACGATAGCGGTGTGCCTTGCGAGGATTCGAAGTCTTCGCTAGATAGCCCGAGCGTTTCGAGAAACCGTCCACGCAGACGTGGCGCGAGCATGTCGTATTCCTCTGCAAGATCCTGAAACTCCTGGCTCGATCCTTGGAACTGCGCCCGTGCGCGGGCTATGACTTCTGTCTGGCTCTGTTCATGAAGCCGTTGCAGAAGACCTGTGGTTGATGAAGCCATGTGCGCTCCTTGACGAGACCGAAAATGCTGTTGACGTATCAAACGACAGACCACTGCCTCAGGCAGGCACGGTCGTTCCGCCATCAGCTAAAACGTGTGGCGCTATGCCGTCCTGGCCAGCTTGATCGCGCGTTCCGGGCACGCCGTCACGCACAGACCGCATGACCGGCAGGCGTGCGCGTTGGGCGTGTAGGCGACTTTCATTCCATGCACGCGCAGCTTGAGGCGATGCATCAAATCGAGGCTGCGATAGTCGACCTCATCGATGCGCCGGATCTCAAACACCTTCTCTGGGCAGACCTCGAGGCAATCGCCTTTTCCCTCGCAACGTGTCAGGTCGACCACGGGCGCAATCACGCCCGGCTTCTGTTTGCACTCGGCCGGTGATGTCTCGCGCATGTTCAATCTCCCGTGCGCCGAGCGCGACCCGATCGCCACGCCGTCTGGAAATGCTCGCGTTCTTCGGGCGTCATCGCTTCCCATTTGCGCCAGCGACGCCGTTCGCGCCAGCCGCCGTGTCCGCGGAATCCGCCAAACAGGATGCGGCTCAAAACCAGCAAGCCCAACGCATGCGCGAAGTCGATCGCACGGGCGCCGACGAATAGCGCCGGAATCACCCAATTCCATAGAGTCATGACCACCCAGCCGAGCACGCCGATAGCGACCACCACAAGCAGTGCCTTACCCGCACATCTGATTCGAAAATTCATCCTTCGACTCCTCTAGATACCCAGTTCGTCATAAATGGCCTGCAGCCGGGCGCGCAGATGCAAGACCGCGTAGCGTTTGCGCGCGAGCAACGTATTGAGCGTGACACCGCTTTCCGCCACCATGTCCTTGAAGGACCGGCCCTCCAGTTCGTGTGCGATAAATACCTCACGTTGATTCGCCGGCAGCTCATCGAGCGCATCCTGCAAGGCCTTGAGCAATAGAGCGCGCGCGTAGAGGGCTTCGGGACCCGCATCGTGCGCCGGCAGGTCGAGGTCGAGGCGATACTCACTGTCGGCGTCGTCGCCAGCCGCGGACAGATCTGCCAGCGGCTGCTCTTTCTTCTTGCGGAAACGATCGACGATGCGATTGCGCGCGGCACGGAACAGCCACGCGCTCGCTTGTTCGATCGGAGCGGGAAGCCGGTAAGCCTGCACGAATTCGTGGAACACATCCTGCAGGATGTCCTCGGCATCGTCCGGGTCGCGTATTCGACGCCGGATAAAATTGACGAGCCTCGTGCGCTCACGCACCACGGTCGCGGTGATGTCGGTGTCTCGTTCGGTCATCGTGTGCGAAGTGAGTGGCGGTTCCATGCGCCTGAAGACGTTTCAGGCGCGTGAATATTGTGGCGCGCGCGAAAAATCTTTCCTCGAGCAACTGTGCAACAGGACTCGCGCCGCACATCTGGACGGCGTATGGTATTGGTAAGGGTTGGCGTGTGGTCCGGCCCGACGGGAGACGTCCATGAAGATACCTACCGTACGTGCCGGCGCGCATATCGAAGGCGTGCACTGGATCGCCGAGTACGCCGAAGACGTTCATGAGATTCGCGTCTTTCGCGAAGGCCAGGAAGTGGATGTGCACAACGCACCGTCCACTCTGTTCGGCGACGAGGAGAATGCGGGCTCCAAAAGCACCGCGGATCATCGCGCGGTCGAAGCCGCCGTGCTGGCTTATCTGAAACGATTCGTGATCGAGCACGACGCGGAGGAGTAATTCTCCGCCTATCGCCGTGCGTTGCCGTGCAGCGGCGGCGTATGTTGCTCTCCACATGCCTGCGGCGGCGCGCGCCGCAGGCGTCAAGACCTTACTCGGCAGGCCGCAGCTTCTTGACCTCGGCATCCGACGGCTGAACACTCGCGCCATCGATATACCGGTACGACGTCATCACGCCCTTGCCGTCCTTCAAACCCGTCACGCCGACATATGCGCCCATGGTCGACTGATTGTCCTGCGCGCGATAGCTGATCGGCCCAAACGGTGTATCCACACCAAGGCCCTTGAACGCGGCGGCGAGCTTGTCCGGATCGACCGACCCGGCCTTCTTGATGCCGGCGGCAATCGACATCAACGCCGAATAGCCCACCACCGAGCCGAGCCGCGGATAGTCGTGATACTTGGCCTGATACGCATCGACGAACTTCTTGTTGGCCGCCGTATCGATCGAATACCACGGATAGCCCGTCACGATCCAGCCGGTCGGCGCTTCAGCGCCCAGCGGGTCGAGATAATCCGGCTCGCCCGTCAGCAACGACACCACGCTGCGATCCTTGAAGAGCCCGCGCGTATTACCCTCACGCACGAACTTGCCGAGGTCCGCGCCGAACAGCACGTTGAAGATCGCATCCGGCTTGGCGTCGGCGATTGCCTGCGTCACGGCGCCTGCATCGACGTTGCCGAGCGGTGTGGCCTGCTCGGCGACGAACTGCACGTCGGGCTGCGCCGCCGTCAGCAGCTTCTTGAAGGTCGCCACGGCCGATTGTCCGTACTCGTAGTTCGGATACACCAGCGCCCAGCGCTTCTTATGCAGCTTGGCCGCTTCCGGCACCAGCATCGCCACCTGCATATACGTGGAAGGCCGCAGACGGTACGTGTATTTGTTGCCATCGGCCCACACGATCTTGTCGGTCAGCGGTTCAGCGGCGAGGAAGAAAATCTTCTTCTGCTTCGCGAAGTCGGTCAGCGCAAGACCGGTGTTCGAGAGGAAGCCGCCGAACAGCAACTGCACCTGTTCGCGCGCAATCAGTTCCTGCGCGACGCGGATCGTGTCGCCAGGATTGCCGTTGTCGTCGCGCGACACCACTTCGAGCTGTTTGCCGAGCACGCCGCCGGCGGCGTTCACCTGCTCGAGCGCGAGATTCCAGCCGTTCTTGTAAGGCCCGAGAAAGGCGGGCTGCGCCTTGTAGCTGTTGATCTCGCCAATCTTGATGGTCTGCTGTGCGCTCGCGCTCAAGGCGGCGAGCGAGAACAGCGTCGGCACCATGAGGCGAGAGATCCATCCTGCGCGCGTGGTCATGCGTTTCTCCGTTATCAAAAGGATTGCGGGAATGCGGTCATTGTTATCGAGCGTTCGAGCGGCTCGCGATTCAGTCGGCTCGCGGCGTTGCGCGAATCCGCGCGACGCTCGCCGTGACGTCCTGCCATGCCGGCTTGCCACCGGCGAATTGCTGACGCAGGTACGACACGAGTTCGGCGACCTGAGCGTCGTTGAAACTGTCGCGGTAAGCCGGCATCGTACCGAGTTCGGGCCGCGCAGGCGAGCCGATGCCGTCGAGAATCACTCGAATCAGGTTATCGGGCGTCGCGCTGTGCAGATTCGTGTTAAGCGCCAGCGAAGGATGTGCGCCGAACAATTGCGGCCCGCTGCCCGTGTGATGACAAGCAGCGCACGCGCCGTCGAAAAGCCGCGCGCCGAGCCCGGCAGGCGCGCCCGAGATCGCGCTGGCCTGTTCGTACTGGCGCGCCACCGCTGCCGGATCGGCGTTCGGCTCCAACGGATTGAGCGACGCGAGATACGTGGCCATCGCCCGAATATCGCTGTCGGGCAGCGCCGCCAGATCGCCGACTACCGGCGCCATCGGCCCCGCCGCGACGCCGTGCAGCGGCGCGTGGCCGTTGCGCAGATAGCTGAAGAGCTCGTCCTCGCTCCAGGGCACGGGCGCGTTCGAGAGTGTCGACAACGCGGGCGCTTCCCAGCCGTCCGCCGTGCCGCCGCCCATGAACGCCGCGCCGGTTTTCTCGGCGCCGAAGGCGTTGCGCGGCGTGTGGCACGCGCTGCAGTGGCCGAGTCCGTTCACCAGGTACGCGCCGCGATTCCATTGCGCGCTTTGCGTCGCGCTGGCAGTGAAGGTTGTGCGTCCGAGAAACAAAGCGTTCCAGGCAAACATCAACGGACGCACGCTGAACGGATAGGCCAGCTTCGTTTCCGGCGGACGCGCGCGCACCGGCGTTTGCGCCATCAGGTAGGCGTAGAGCGCCTTCAGATCGTCGTCGGAGGTGTTCTGAAACGATGTGTACGGAAAGGCCGGATAGAGACGATGGCCATCGCGGCTGATGCCTTGCCGCATCGCCCGCACGAAGGCTTCGAGCGACCAGCTGCCGATGCCGGTCTGGCCGTCCGGCGTGATGTTGGTGCTGTACACGGTGCCGAAAGGCGTGTCGAGCGGTTTGCCGCCGGCGTTCGGCACGCCATTGTGCGCGGTATGGCAAACCGCGCAATTGCCGAGCGACGCCAGCAATTTGCCGCGCGCCACGAGATCCGGCGCAAACGCGCTCGCGAGCGGCGGCGTGATCGGTGCGATAGCGTGAGGCGCGAGCGACAACGCGCCGAGCCAACCCGCCGCGCCCGCTGCCAAAACGCCGAGAAAACCAATCCGCCAGCGCTTTTTCTTGCGAGCCGCCGCCTCTTCGGCTTGAGCATCGGCAAGCGCGGCGCGGATCGTTTCCGGCGTGAACGGCGGCCGCCGAAACCGCACGCCCGTGGCATCGAAGAGCGCATTGGCAATCGCCGCCGCGCCGGGCAGCGACGCGGATTCGCCCGCGCCCATCGGCGGCTCGCCGTGGCGCGGCATCATCACCACGTCGATCACCGGCACTTCACGGAAGGTCAGGATCGGATACGCGCCCCACTCCTGGCTCGTCACCGCGTTCTCGCCGAACGTCACGCGCTCTTTCAGCGCACGGCTGGTCGTCTGGATCACGTTGCCGTGAATCTGATGACGCACGCCGTCGGGATTCACCATCGTGCCCGTATCCTGGCCGACCACCACGCGCGTCACCGCGAGTTCGCCGCTCCTGCGGTTGACTTCGACATCGGCCACCCACGCGGACCATGCCGCGCCGAAGCCGGGGAATTTGCTATGCACGTAGCGGGCATATGCGATGCCGCGCCCGCGTGCGATGTCGCCTTCATCATCTTTACGCTCGGCGTTGCGCGGTTCCCAACCGGCCTTTTCCGCCACCGCTTTCACGAGTTCGATCGCGCGTGGATCGGTCAAATGCTTCAGCCGAAACTCGACCGGATCGACGCCCGCTTCCGCCGCGAGTTCGTCGATGAAGGACTCGTGCGCGAACGTGTTCGGCAACGCGGACACCCCGCGCAGCCACGACGCCCGTACGATCGGCGGCGTGTCGTCGCAGACGATGCGCATGGTGCGGTAGTCGTACGGCGGCACGGCCGTGCGGTCGCCCATTTCGAACACTTGTGGCTGCGCGGAGATCGTGCCGGTCAGGAGCAGCGCCAGCGTCGGCGCGTCGTTCGACGGATAGCGCGTCGCAAAGTCGTACGCGGCCAGTTCGCCCTCGGCATTCAACGCGCCGCGCACGTCCATCAATTGCGCGGCGCCTTTCGGCTCCCACGCGTGCTCGTCCTCGCGCGAGAGTTGCACACGCACCGGACTGCCGGCGGCGCGCGAGAGCAGCGCGGCGTCGGCGGCGACATCGTCCGCGCAATTGCGGCCGTAGCAACCCGCCGCTTCCATCCGCACGATGTCGATGTGCGCTTCGTCCATGCCCATCAGCAGCGCGAGATCGGCGCGCAGCGAATGCGGATTCTGCGTGCCCGACCAGACCTTCAATGCGCCCTCGCGATAATCGGCCACCGCGCACGACGGTCCAATCGACGCATGCATCTGAAACGGCCATACGTAGGTGCGTTCCAATGTGCGAGCGGGATCTTGCGCCAGTGCTGCATCCACATCGCCGTCGATCACCAGATCGCGCCGCTTCGCAGGATTCGCGCGCAGAGCAGCTTCCACTTCTTCGCTGGTTTCGAGCGACGGCAAACCGTCGACCGTTTTCCATTGCACGCGAAGCCGCTTCACGGCCTGCTGCGCGACTTCCTCACGTTCCGCCACGAGGCCGACGAAATCGCGAATCACCACCACCTTGACGATGCCGGGCAAATCGCTGACGGAGTCTTCATCCACCCGCAGCAGACTGTTGCCCATGAAGTCGCCCTGCGCAACGCCGGCGTACGGCGGCCGCACCACGCGGCCATGCAACATGCCCGGCACGCGCACGTCGTGTACGAAACTCAATTCGCCGGTGGCCTTCGCGGGAATATCGACGCGCGGCGCGCTCTTGCCGACGATCTTGTACGCGTCGGGCGATTTCAAAGGCGCGTCCGTGGCGAGCTGCAATTCGACACGTTTTCCGCTGATCAGCTCGCCGTAGCCAATGCCTTTCGTCGCCGTGCTGCTGTCGCTTTGATAGACGACACCATCACGCACGTCGAGTTGCTCGATGCTCACATTGAATCGCGCCGCCGCTTCCTTTAGCAGAAACTGCCGCGCCTGCGCCGCAGCGTGCCTTAATGGCACCGCCGATATCTGAATCGTCGCGCTAGCGATCGTCGGCCCCTGATTCGGCGCTTCACGCGTATGGCCGAGGACGATCGACACGCGCGTCAACGGCACATCCAGTTCTTCCGCGACGATCTGCGCGAGCGCCGTGCCGATGCCGGTGCCGAGGTCGACGTGACCATTGAACGCGACCACGCTGCCGTCGTCGCGCACCACGAGGAACATGTCCGCTTCGGTCGGCACAAACGATGAACGCGAGCCCGGCTGACCGATTGCCGGCTTCACCGGCGCTTGCGGCGGCCGCGTGACGATCAGCACGCTCTGCGCGTCGTAGAGTTGCTGACGCGACGGCGGCGCGTTGCGTCGATCGACGCTGAAATCCGGTCCGGTCATGCGCGCACTCCATCGTGCACGGCTGATTGCGCCGCCGCTTGAGCGGCGAGCAATTCAGCGGCGCGCTGCACCGCCCGCACGATCTCGACATGCGTGCCGCAGCGGCACAGATTGCGCGACAGCTCGCGCCGGATCGTCTCGACGCTCGGATGCGGATCGCGATCGAGCAGCGCCTTGGCTGTCATGATCATGCCATTCAGGCAATAGCCGCATTGCGCGGCCTGTTCTTCGATGAACGCCTGCTGCACCGGATGCAACGCGGCGCGCGTGCCCAGTCCTTCGAGTGTGGTGATCTCGCGGCCCAACGCGACCTTCGCGGTGGTGACGCACGCGCGCGTCGGCATGCCGTCGAGCAACACCGTGCACGCGCCGCATTCGCCGAGGCCGCAGCCGAACTTCGGACCGTTCAGCGCGAGGTCGTTGCGCAGCAGGTAGAGCAAGGGTGTGTCGGCGGCGGCGCTGACGAGGTGCGTCGCGCCGTTCACGTTCAGCGTAAGAGGCGCCGGGCGGTTCATGTTCGTGCCGGCCTCGCTGTGCGATACGTGTTCACAGCACCACCGGCACTTCCGTGGCCGGTGGCGTATTGCGGCTGCGCCGGCAGCGGATCAAGCCGTCGATCATCACCATGCCCACGCCCGGAATATCGCCGAGCTGCACGCTTTCGAGCAGCGTATCGGCCGCCGTGTGCTGCGCGCGATCCATGAACACGAGGTCGGCGGGACGGCCCACTTCGATCAGCCCCTGGCGCAGATTGCGCTGACGCGCGGTGTTGCCGGTCGCGAAACAGAAAGCGATTTCCGCGGGCACGTCGGCGAGACTCGAAATCAGCGCGATCATCCGCAAGATGCCGAGCGGTTGCACTCCGGATCCCGCAGGACTATCGGTGCCGAGAATGATCCGGTGCGGACACTTCAATTCGATCGCGTGACGCGCGGTCAGCAAGGCGATTCGTTCGTTGCCGTTGTGGACGATTTCCAGCGCGCGGCTCGACTGCTCGCACAGGTCGCAAACATGCCGGTAGGAGAGCGACGTGTGCCCGCCGTTGATGTGGCCGATCACGTCGGCGTCAGCGGCGAGCACCACGTCGCGATCGATCAGGCCCGAGCCGGGAATCGACGGACCGCCCGTGTGAATCGTGCTTTGAATGCCGTATTTGCGCGCCCACGCGACCATCTGCGCCGCTTCCTCGCCGCCCTTCACGCTGCCGAGGCCGACTTCGCCGAGCAGTTTCACGCCCGCCTCCGAGAGTTCCTTGAAGTCCTCTTCGACCATGCCCTTTTCGATCACCGGCGCGCCCGCCATCACCTTGACGCCGCCGCCGACACCCGCGCCGCGCATCCCTTCGAACGAACGTTGCGCGGTAATCGCCAGCGCTTTCACGCCGAGCACGTCTTTCGGGCGGCCGGGCAAATGCACTTCGCCGGCGGAAATCATCGTGGTGACGCCGCCGTTCAGATTCGATTCGATCCAGCCCATCTGATTCTGGCGCGGCGTCCAGTCGCCGAACACGGGATGCACATGCGAGTCGATCAAACCGGGCGCGACCGTCGTGCCTTTGCAATCGACCGTCGTGCGCGCGCCTTCGAGGTCGCAGTCCTTTTCGCGGCCGACCGCGACGATCACGCCGTCGTCGATCACAAGCGTGTTCGCGTCGAGAATCGGCTGATCGATATCGCCCGATAACAGCAGCCCGATGTTCGTTATTGCGACCTTGCCCGACAAGCCTGTCAACGTCTCTGCTGCCATCTGCCTCTCCTTTCGCAACGCGAGTTTGGAACGACTACCCGGCGCCGCGAAGCGCGCCATTCAGTGCGCGCTGCGCTGTCCGGTGGAATCACACGCTCAGATAAGCGCGCCTCACTGTTTCGTTCTGTGCGAGTTCGCCGATCGTGCCGCTAAAGCGGATCTGCCCTTTTTCGAGCACATACGCGCGGTCGCTGACCAGCTCGGCGAAGTGCAGGTTCTGTTCGGACAACAGGATCGACAGCCCTTCGCGCTTCAGTTCGAGAATCATGTTCGCCATCTGTTCGACGATCACCGGCGCCACGCCTTCGGACGGTTCGTCGAGCAGCACCAGATACGGATTGCCCATCAGCGTGCGCGACACGGTGAGCATCTGCTGCTCGCCGCCGCTCATCTGGCCGCCCGGACGTTGCGGCATTTCGCCGAGATTGGGAAAGAGGCGAAACAGTTTTTCCGGCGTCCATTGCGGCGCGCCGTCGCGCGGCGGCTGGCGGCCCGTGTCGAGATTTTCCATCACAGTCAGATCCGCGAACACGCGCCGATCTTCGGGCACGAAACCCATGCCCATGCGTGCGATCTTGTACGGCGGCAACGCCGTAATGTTCTGCCCACGAAAATTCACTTCGCCCTGACGGCGCGGCAGCAAACCCATCACCGCTTTCATGGTGGTGGATTTGCCTGCACCGTTGCGGCCCATCAACGCCACGACTTCGCCTCGCCCCACTTCGAGGCCGACGTCGAACAGAATATGCGCGCGGCCGTAGAACGCGTTGAGGCCGGAGACTTTCAGCATCGGCTCGCTCATTGCAGCGCTCCTTGACCTTGATGTCCGCCCGCCGCCTCGTGCAGCGGCGCGTGCGGCTGGAACGTCTTGCCGGTGCCGAAATAGACTTCCTGTACGCGCGGGTCGTTGCGGATCGTGTCGGCGTCGCCCTCGGCGATCAGCTTGCCGCGCGCGAGCACGATCAGGCGATCGGCGTACGCGAATACGACGTCCATGCTGTGCTCGGTAAACAGCACGCCGATCTTGTGTTCGGTGACAAGACGCTTGGTCAGCGCCATCAATTCATTGCGCTCCTTCGGCGCCATGCCGGCGGTGGGTTCATCCATCAGCAGCAGCTTCGGGCGGTTGGCGAGCGCGATCGCGAGTTCGACGCGCTTCACGTCGCCGTACGCGAGCACGCCGCAAGCGCGGTTTGCATCCGCGGCCATGCCAACCTGGTCGAGCAGCGCGAGGGCTTCATCGGCATAGCGCGAGCCTGCGGATTGCCATAGACCGAAGGTTTTGCGTTCGCGCGAGATCAACGCCATCTGCACGTTCTCGATCACGGTCATGGAATTGAAGGTCGCGGCGATCTGAAACGTGCGGCCCACGCCCAGCCGCCAGATGTCGCGCGGACGCATGCCGACCAGCTCTTGACCGTCGAGACGAATCGATCCGGACGAAGGCGGCAACTGCCCGTTGACCATGTTGAAACAGGTCGATTTGCCCGCGCCGTTCGGTCCGAGCAAGGCCAGCAATTGACCGGCTTCGAGATCGAACGAGACATCGTCGACCGCCTTGAGGCCGCCGAACGATTTGGAGAGACCGGCAACGCGCAGCAAGCTCATAGCCCCTCCTTGATCGCCGTACGTTGGGGAGACGAGACGGCGCTCTGTTCCGCCTGATCGGCGCTGTCGTCGCCGAAACGCTCGCGAATGAAGCCGACGATTCCCTGCGGAAACGCGATCACCAGCAACAAAATCGCGAAGCCAAGCAGTGCCTGCCAATAATCGGTTTGCCGGGCAACTGTGTCTTGCAGCCACGTGAACACGGCCGCGCCCACAATCGGCCCGGTCAGTGTCTGCAAGCCGCCGAGCAGCACCATGACGAGGCCGTCCACGGAACGGCTCACGCTGATCACTTCCGGCGAAATCGTGCCCTTGGAAAACGCATACAGCGATCCCGCGAGCCCGCAGAACAGCGACGCGATCACGAACGCGGCCCATTGCACGCGCTTCACGTCGATGCCGATCGCTTCGGCGCGCAGCACGGAGTCACGCGACGCGCGCATCGCGTAGCCGAGCGGCGAAAATAGCATCTTGCGCAACAACCACACGCCGATCACGGCGCAGACGAGCGTCACGTAATAGAAGGCCACCGGCGAGGACAACCAGTTCGACGGCCACAACCCGAGAATGCCGTTGCTGCCGCCCGTCACGTCGTCCCACTGGAACACGACCGACCAGACGATCTGCGCGAACGCGAGCGTCAGCATCGCGAGATAGACGCCGGAGAGCCGCACGCAGAACCAGCCGAACACCAGCGCGCCGGCCACCGCCAATAGCGGTCCGAGCAGCAAGGCGGCTTCCATCGGCAGATTCAGCACTTTGAGGAACAGCGCGGCGCCGTATGCGCCCAATCCGAAGTACGCGGCGTGGCCGAACGAATGCATGCCGCCCGGTCCCATGATGAAATGCAGGCTCGTTGCAAACAGCACGGCGATCAGGATTTCGACCAGCAGCACGGGCATGTACGGAAACGCGTTGGCCGCCAACGGCGCAAGCACAAGAACGAGCAAGGCGATGGCGGCCAGCCACTTGAGCCGTTTGCCCGCCGGCCGCAAAGGCGTTTCCGGCGCCGCCATGCCGCGCACCGCGGCGCTCGCGCGGCCGAGCAAACCCCAAGGACGCGCCACCAGCACGACCGCCATCACGACAAACTCGGTGACAAGCGTAAACCGGCTCAGCGACAACCCGACGCCGAAGATCGTCACATGCCCGATGCCGATGCACAGCGCCTTGATCTCCGCGATGATCAACGCGGCAATGAACGCACCCGGAATCGAGCCCATCCCGCCGACCACCACCACCACGAACGCGTTGCCGATCGTCTCCAGATCCAGCGACAGATTCGCCGACATGCGCGGCCCTTGCAGCGCGCCGCCTAACCCAGCGAGAAACGCGCCGACGAAAAACACACCGGTAAAGAGCCACGCCTGATTGATGCCGAGCGCGCCGAGCATCTCCCGGTCCTGCGTCGCGGCGCGCACCAGCGTGCCCCAACGCGTGCGTGTCAGCGCATACCAGAGCAGCAGCAACACCACCGGCCCGATCACGATCAACGCGATGTCGTAGGTGGGCAGCGGATGGCCGAGGAAATCGACCGCGCCCGCCAGATGCGGCGCACGCGGTCCGAACAGGTCTTCCGGGCCCCACAGCCACAGCGCGGCATCGCGAAAGATCAGCACCAGCGCAAATGTGGCGAGCAGATGAAACAGCTCGGGCGCCTGGTAGATGCGCCGCAGGACGACCATCTCGACCAGCGCGCCCAGTACCGCGACCACCAGCGCCGCTGCCAGCACCGACAACCAGAAGCCGCCCGCCGTATGTCCGAAACGGCTCGCTATGCTGTACGCGACATAGATGCCGAACATATAGAAGGAGCCGTGCGCAAAGTTGACGATGCGCGTCACGCCGAAGATCAGCGACAAACCGGCGGCGACGAGAAACAGCGTCGACGCATCGGCGAGTCCGTTGACCAGCTGTACCAGCAAATTCGAAAGCATCGCGACCCTTGGCAGCTTGCTGAACGGTGAAGGCGCGGCTTTGGCGCCTTCAACGCGATCGGCAGACATTGCAGCGCGTGCGGCACCATGCGCGCACGCGTCAACGGCAGGACAATACAATACGCCCCGAAGAAAGTCCCTTAGGTCATTCGGAGCGCCGGCGAAATCGCCTCACGCAAACTCAGCGCAAACCGTCTTCGCCCTTGATCTCGCTCACCTGCAAGCCGCCGATGCGCGGCAGCGGCCGCCCCGACGCCGTCACCGCGACGGCCACGACGATTTCGTTCGCACGCGGCGCGTCCGACACGCGCGCTTCGATCGCATCGAAATGGCTGCGCACGAAGGCGGCGTCTTTATGGCCGAGCGGCACGTCGATCGCGGTGCCGAGCGTGCCCATCTTCTTCGCCGACGGGACCAGCGCCGCGCCCTTCTCAACCGCCACCCGCAGCGGCGCGCCGAGCTTGGGATGCAGGATCGCCGCGGCATGTTCCAGTTCGCCCGCCTCGCCGACGATGGCGGCCTTGCCGTAGCTGTGCGCCTCGCCCGGCGCGATGCCCAGCGCTTGAACACACTTGTTGCCGAGCAGTGCGCCCAACTCTTCGCCCGCTTCGATCAGCGCGTCGAGTTTGGCCTCGTAACGGCCGGCATAAGGATTGTCGATCACCGCGATCGCGACCGCGCGGCGCGCCGGCGGCTCGACGGACTGGCCCATTTCAATGCGTGTTTCATCCACTTGCACGACCAGCTTGCGAAGCTTGATTGCCATTTCGCTCTCCGAGTTTCGATGCCTGCTCTGCGTGATCTCACTGCGCCAACCAGGCGCCGCTCAGCGCAATCCGTCCTTGCCCACGATCGCCTCTTTCGCGAGGCCGCCGACGCGCGCATGCACGCGCTGCCCGGTGCTCATCACGAGGATATACACCAGTTCATCGGCGGCGGGCGCGCCGGGCACGCGTACTTCGATCGCGTCGAAATGGCTGCGCACGTAGCTCGCGTTGACGTGCGTGAGCGGCACGTCGAGCGCGGTGGACGGCGCGCCGACCTTCTTGGTGGACGGCACGATGGCGTTGGTGGGCACGCCATTCTTCTCCAGCAACTCACGCATCGCGTAGCCGCCGGGAACATGCCACAACGCACCATGTTCAAGTTCGCCGCGCGCGCCGACAATCGCGCCCTTGCCGTAACTCTCGATCGACGCATGCGGCACCGCCATCGCCGCCAGCAACCGTTGCGCCATATCGAAGCCGATCGGCTTGAGCGCTTCCATCGCGTGCTCGATTTTCGCTTCGTAGCGGCCGGCGAACGGGTTCGTCATCACCGCGGCAATCGCGCCGCGTCTGAGCGGCTGTGCGGGCGCGGGGCCGAACTCGTGGAAGATATCTTCGACGTGCGTCAGCACGCGGCGTATTTCGAACACGGAGCCTCCGTTGTGATCTGCGCGCGCTGCGTGTGCAGCCCGCCTGTGTCGTGAATACCGGCCACGCGCACCCGCCCTTGCAGGAATAGCGCGGCGCCTTCGATCAAGCCTCGTTCGAGCAGACGCTGCGCCCCTTCGACACCGCGCGCCAACGCGAAGTCGATCAGCGGCTGCGGCAAGGACGGCACGTCGACGGTGACGAGCATATCGCCAAGGTCGCTATCGTCTTTCAACGACGAAGCCGGACGCCGCAGAATACCGGCATGTTCCAGATCGACGGCGTTGGCGATCATGGTCGCGGCGGCGTCGGCGGCGGCGGCGTTGCGCGCGAGCACGGTGACGCTGTCGGCGATGCCGAGGCTGAAGCTGCGGCCGCGCCAGCCGCTCGTCGCAATGCCGCGAATGGGCAGGCTGGCGTCGAGCGTCAGATTGGCGTCGAGCGCCTGATCACGCGACAGCCGCACGGGTGAAAACGACGCGAGGTCCGCGAACACGCCGACGCGGTATTGCTGCCCTTCCGTCAGATAGAGCGCAATGTCGCCGCCGTTGTTGATGAAGGCGCGCGAGATGCCTTCGCGTGCGAACGCCGTGATCAGTTCATCGGCAACGCTGCCCGCGACCGCAGCCATCGGCGTGATGTATCGCGCGCGGTGAGGATGGCAGGCCGACCACATACGGCGGGCAATCGCGCCGTGCAATTCACTGTCGTCGAATGCGGCTTCGGCCGGTACAGGTTGACGCAGGCGCTTCAGTTCACCGACCAGCTCCGGCAACACGTCGACAAAGCGCGCCCAGCAGGCCTCATACGCGGCCTGCACCGCCTGGGGCGTGCCGTCCGCGCTGAGGATCAGATCGATCGGCCCATGCTGCCAATGCCAGCGGGTCGCATCGAGTCGGGTGCGAGTGGGGTTCATTGTTTCGGTCGCGTTCGTTGCGGTCGTTACATTAGCGGTCGGCGCGGTCAGCCAGGCATCGGCGGCATGGCGGGCGGCCACGGGTTGTCGGGATTGCGCGCCAGCGTACGTCGCGCGAGCGGCGCGCCCTCCGTATGTTCCGGTCCGTTCGCGAGCACGCTCTCCAATGACCGCACGGCGTCGAGATGACCGCCGAGATCGCGATAGGCGTCGTACGTCATGGTGAACTCGATCGGCGCGACGATCGCGGGCGTCGGCACCGTGCCGAACGAACGGTCGGGCATGCGCGAGACATCGACCATCACGGTGATCCCGCCGCCCGGCCACACATAAGCCGGCGCGCCGCCGCAAGTCACGTTGACCAGCTTCTGTTTGATCGCGCGCGTGAGCAGCACCGGATTCTCCGTGGCGCCCGCGCGCAGACTGCCGCCCGCGCCGCCGAGAAACAGCACCGTGGCGAGCGAAGGCTCGCAGTTCTCGCCGATCCGCTCGACGGTGTGGCGCACCGCGTCCGGCATCGCCGTGATGCGCGGCACGAGATCCTGATCCAGTTCGTACCACTGCGCGTGTTCGCCGGTGGTCGACACCATCAGGAGGCGCATGCCGGGTTTGGCGACCGCGGGATCGAAGCCTTCGACGATCGCGAGCGGATCCTGAATGTCGGTGCCGCCCCAGCCGGTGCCCGGATTCGCCACCTGGAAATAACGGCCCGGCGTCGACTTGCGTCCGCGAATCTTCACACCTGAGCGCACCATGCCGAGACAACGTCCGGCCTGATGTTCGGTGAGCACACCGGTAATGTGATCGTCGACGACCACCACTTCGTCGGCGTGACCGAACCATTGCTTCGCGAAGATGCCGATGGTGGCCGACCCGCAGCCCACGCGCATGCGCTGTTCCTCGACGCCGTCGACGATCGGCGCCGCGCCCGCGCGAATCACGAGACTCGCGCCGCCGTCGATGCTCAACTCCACCGCTTCCTTGTTGCCGAGCGCGAGCATCATGTCGCACGTCACGCGGCCTTCTTTCTTGCTGCCGCCGGTCAGATGATGCACGCCACCGAGACTCAACATCTGCGAGCCATATTCCGCCGTCGTCACATGGCCGACGATTTCGCCGTGACAACGCACGTTCGATTGTTCCGGCCCGAGGAAGCGGTCGGTGTCGATCTTCACCTTGAAACTGCAATAGCTGAAGATGCCTTCCGTGACGACCGTGATCATGTCGACGTCGTCGAGCTTCGAGGCGACGATAAAAGGCGCGGGCTTGTAGTCGGGATAGGTGGAGGAAGCGCCGACGCCGGTCACGAACAACGCCTGTTCGGCCGCGGGGTCATGCACTTCGGAAGAGGCGCCGAATTCGATCGCGGCGTTCGCTTCGGACGTTGACGGCGCGCGCGACAGAAACACCACCGGGTCGACACGAATCAACCGCCCATCCGCGTTCGCATAACGATCGCACGCTCCGGTGCGCCCTTCGGATATCTGGCACAGCACCGGGCAGGCATTGCATTCGATCTTGTTCGACGCCATCCGCTCACTGCGCGGCGCCGCCTTCTCGAGCACGGTCGGACCCGGCGTCGAGGCGGTTTCGCCGTCGACGCTGTCCGCACCGAAATCGACCTTCGTATGTTCTGTCATGGTGGGGTTCCCATACGGCGACATTACAATCGGTCCCGCTCCGGCTGACGAATAGTGCCTGTTTACCGGCACTTTCGCGTGATCCGCCGACTTCCATGTTGCGGTCACTCACCGTTCGTGTAGTATCCGCTACACCAAACCCGTTAGAAATCTACTCGATCAATTTAGTCTGCGCAACGTATTTACCGGCGTGCGCGTGATTGGTGCAATGCCACATTGCCGTGTGGGTCACGCTTCAATCTACGCCGAAGTGAATGATCGCGCTGCGCATGCCGCAGCAGTCCATGCGGGCTGTATGATGAAGGCGCGTCCGTGCCTTGGCCGCTGCGGCGCATGCCGTTCAACCTGACGCTAACAAGAGATTCGAGACCGCCATGAGTCCCACCGCCGCCCGCAAGCCGGGCGCTACCGGCATCCGTGCGAAACAGGCGCAGGACACGCGCGCCAAGATTCTGAAAGCGGCCATCAAGGTCTTTGCCAAGCAGGGTTATGCGAGCGGACGCGTGGAAAGTATTTCGAAGGCGGCGCGCTCGCACGATCGCATGATTTACTACTACTTCGGCAGTAAGGAGCAACTCTTCGTCGAAGTTCTCGAAACCATCTATACGCAATTCAACGAAGCGGAAAGCAAGCTCGATCTCGATCTGGCTGATCCCGTGCATGGGCTCGAACAGATGGTCGAATTTGTCTGGCAGTATTACCTCGATCATCCGGAATTCGTCACGCTGCTCTCCAGCGAGAATCTGCACCAGGGCAAGCACGCGAAGAAATCATTGAAGCTGAAGGAGATTTCCGGCTACGCGATTTCGGTGGTGCAAAAGTTACTGGACGCGGGTCAGGCGCAGCACGTCTTTCGTGCGGATGTCAAAGCGCGCGATGTCTATCTGATGATCGCGTCGCTCGGCTATTTCTATAACGCCAATCAGTACACGTTGGGCGCGTTTCTCGGCGAGCCGATGATGGACAAGGCGGCGCTCGCGCATTGGCGCGAGGTCATCAAGGATACGGTGTTGCGTGCGGTGCGGTCGAGTTTCCCGGTGGCGGCGGAAGCGGCGGCGCTTGCGGTGAATGAGGCGAGCCAGAATAGCGAGGCGTAGCGCGTCACCGCAAGACGGCGTTACACCCGAAAATGGTCTCTCAACACGCTTACGATTCGCCCGGACGCCAGGCCGTCACCGTAAGGCGACACACCGCGCGCCATACGCTTGTATTCGGACGGGTCATCGAGCAGCCGTTGCGTGTTCGAGACAATGTCGGCGTAGTCGGTGCCTACGAGCTTCACGACATCATGCGCCACCGCTTCAGGACGCTCTGTCTCGCGCCGCAGGACGAGCACCGGTTTGCCGAGCGCGGGCGCCTCTTCCTGCACGCCGCCGGAGTCGGTCAGGATCAGATAGGCCCGCTTCATTGCGGCGACGAACGGCAAATAATCCAGAGGTTCGCAGAGCGTGACTCGCGGATGGTCGTCGAGATGGGCGTATGCCGTCTCACGTACGTTCGGATTCGGATGAACGGGATAGAGGATATGGACGTCGGGATTGTCGTCGGCGATCGTTTTGATCGCTCGCAGGATGTTCTGAAACGCCGCGCCGAAATTCTCGCGACGGTGCGACGTCACCAGAATCAGCCTGCTGTCCCCCTTGAACGGCGCCGCGCCGTCGCACCGACCGGCCACATCCAGCAAGGCGTCAATGACCGTGTTGCCGGTGACGAACACGCTCGCCGCATCAATGCCCTCTGCGAGAAGGTTCTGTTTCGCGGTCTCCGTCGGTGCGAAATGCCAGCGCGCGAGCCGGCTTGCAACCACACGATTCATTTCTTCCGGAAACGGATTTGAAAGATCGCCCGTTCTCAGCCCGGCTTCGACATGTCCGACCGGCACGCGCCGGTAAAAGGAGGCGAGCGCCGCCGTCAGTACGGTAGTCGTGTCGCCCTGCGCGAGCAGCACATCGGGCTGTTCGGCGGCAAGCACTTCATCCAGCCGAACCATGAGCCGCGAAGTCAGCACGGGTAGAGACTGGTTGGGCTGCATGATGTCGAGGTCGATATCGGCTTTGATCTCGAACAGACGCAACACCTGATCGAGCATGCCGCGATGCTGCGCCGTTGCGAGAACGCGGCAGTCCGCCCATTCCTCGCGCTGCAACTGTTTGACGAGCGGCGCCATTTTCACCGCTTCAGGACGGGTTCCGATAGTGACGATGATCTTACGTTTTTTCACAGCGTGTTCCGATATTGGACTTGGTAAAGGGTAGGCAACCGCGTTCTATCGGGCCTTAACGCGGCCGTGTCCTACCGAGGAACCGGTGGATCGCGCTTGTGAACCGCCACGTCTTCGAGCGCAGCATCGCGTCCATTTGCCGCTCGACGTCGTCCGCGCGTGCGCGGACTTCGGCCAGGAGCCTCGCGTAACGCTCGCCTTCAATCTGCAACCTTTCGATGCGCGCATGAAGCGAATCAGTCTCTACAGACAGGGCGCCACATTCCTGCTTCACTGCCTCGATTGTGTGCTCGCGCTCGGTGATTGCCTGCGCCAATTCGCCGACTGTCTGGTCCCGCTCGGTGATTGCCTGATTCAATTCGGAGAGCGCTTGATCCCGCTCGGCGAGTGTCTCTTGCGAGCACGTCAGTTTTTCTTTCTCTGCATCGCGTTCCGCGCATACATCCTGCAGCGCCCTTTCTGTCGACTGGAGAAGCGCGTTTGTCGCAGCTTGTTCGCTATGAGTTTGAGCGAGCTGCGACGCAAACTGCTGCCTGTCCGAGGCGTGCTGTTGGGCAATACTTTGACTACGCTCTTGCGCGAACGCTTCGTAGGTGTCGTCGCCTATAAAGAAATTGCGCAGATCGGGCTGGGTGTCTCCGAGCGCCGAGAGCCGCGCGTAGACGACCAATATCTGCTTCCCATTCCAATAGTTGATATTGATTCTCGCCGCATCGACGACGCGGCAGGCAACGGCAGCGAAACCGGGCACCGGGCAGACGGGAATGTTGTCCAGGTCAAACGTGAAGAAATGCTCGGGAATCCGGTCATATTCCTGAAACGGCAGAAGCAGAACCAGAAAGCGCTTCGTATGCTCCGCGAGGCGTGCGACGACTTCGAACGGGTTATCGAAATGTTCCAGCGTGTTCGACGAAAAAATAACGTCGTAGTCGTCCAGCTCGTCGAGCGACTGTGCTTTGAAACGCCCATGCGGAAACGAGGCTTGAGCCTTCTCGATCGCCACTTCCGAAATATCGACTCCGCTGATGGAGTTCACGCCGAGCCATTTGCTCAGTTCATCGACCCCCTGCCCTTCCGCGCAACCCCAGTCGCAGATAGTCCATTGCTCCCGCAACACCAGGTACTTGAACCAGTCCGGCATCAGCTTGGCCGCAACCGTCGCGAAGAATCGCGTTTGCCCGTGTCCGCCGGCAGAGACCCAGTCAGTCGAGAAACGATGGTCCCAGTATTGCTTTGAGTTGATGTCTGTCATAAGAAGGCTTGTCGGTCTGTCCATTCCATCGAATGCGTGAGCGTTCGCGATAGGCACCATAGATACCTAGTCGACAGTGAGCGTGCTTTCGATGACTTCGCGCCAGCGGTTTTCCCATTCCTTCTTCGCAAACGCGGCCGAGGACTCGAGTCCGTGCGCAGCAAGTCTGGCGAGCCTGGTTCGATCATCGGCCAGTTCTTCGATAGCGGCAGCAAGCTCGATATAGTCCGCACGGATAAGCTTGCCGTTATAGCCGTCGACGATCAGATTCGGCAGTCCGCCGACGTTGGTCGCGATGACTGCGTTATTGGTCGCCAGAGCCTCGATGCAGGAGAGCGATGTTCCTTCCGAATACATGGTTGGCACCAGCACGATATGGCTATCGACATAGGCTTTGTACATGTCCTCCATGTCATATTCGATCCACGTCACTTTGTCTGGATGACGCGCCATGAACGCTTTCACCGCTTCCGCATCGCGGTCGATTGCCTGACCGCACAGGACCAGGCGGATATCCGAGCGCCGCGAAAACAAAACATCGAACGCGTTGATGGTCAGATACAGACCTCGCGCTTCATAAAGCCGGCGCGGCAGGAGAACGCATAACTCCCCTGTTTCGAAGTTCTTCGGATTGCTCCTGAAACACTCGAGATCGACGTAGTTCGGGACGTACGTCAGCGTATTGGCGAGAGCCCAGTCATAGGTTCGCAGCCAGTTGATAAAGTTCGTATCGACGCAGACGCATTGGTCACTGTTGCGAAGTGCGCGGAACAGCGTTTCATAGCGTCCCCGGTCAAACGTCGCCAGGTTATTGGACGCTGCGTCCCAATGGATGCCGTGGTTGATCGAGATGACGCGCTTGTTTTTTCCAAGCGACGCGGCAAGTTCGGTCGGCGACGCGATAATGAGATCGACGTCCGCGCAGAACTCAGCGTATTTGCTCGACATCATGTCGAAATCAAAGTTGTCCACGGCGTGAATCCCCACGACCTTGACGCCCCGAAATTCGCGCTCGAAAGGCACCAGCGCATTTTGCAGGAGGCGAACCTCGCAGCCCATGCCACGGAGCACGACTGCGAGGTCGTAGACGTAGCGTTCCGCCCCGCCTTTATAGACGGTTTCGCCGTTCCAGTCGAAGAAGTTGACATTGACGATGTCTACTTTCACTGTGCGCTGCGCGGACGTGGCCATCAGCTTCGCAACGTTCCTGGCGTTGACCTGTCTGAGCAACGGCGCGTGAAGCACCGGCCAGGCGTGCGCACGCGCGACCTCCGCGGACGTCTCGGTATACGCGGTCGACCACTGCCCGCTGGCGACCGCATCCACGAAGTCGATTCCCGAGGCGACAATGATGGCGTGTTCGTATTCCCGGATGGTCCGGGTCGGCGTACCGATCACCGGCTTCCCCGCGGCCAGATACTCGAACAGCTTAAGCGGTGAAACGGGGTCCGTTTTCTCGCTGACTATGAACGGCACGATGCCGACATCGATCCAGGCGAGATAGTGCTTCAGTTCGGCATACGGTTTCGGGCCGAGGTGAATGAAATTGTCGAACGTCTTCAGACGCGCCATGCGCTCCTGAACCTCGTCGCCATATTGCGGTTCGAAAGCGACGACGGGACCGACGAACAGCAGCACGATATCGTTGAGTCGCACGATTTCGTCGAGCAAATCGAAATCGAGCAGTTCGGAAATTGCGCCGTGGTAGCCGACAACCCACCGGTTCGCCGCCATCTCGTACAGCTTCGCCGGCACGTCGCATCGCTCGCGCTCGCCGTGAATGAAGTCTTCGGGATAGACGCCGTTTTCCAGCAGCAGCGCATTCGTGACCTTCGCGCGGTTCGCTTCGTACAGTGGATTCGACGAGAACAGGCAGACATTCGCAATCTGCAGCAAGACCTCATGATCGCAGCGCATGACGTCGGAATAGTTCGCGAAGACGGTCAGGTCATCGAGAACATCGTAGATCGTCAATGCAGAGCGGCAAATATCAGCGACGTACTTGAAGCCCGGCCAATGGAGATAGAGCGTGACCGGTTCGTCCTGGAAATAGCCGAGGAAATCCTCGACCATATTGGAAACGTACAGGTTTTTTGCCTTGGGCTGGATAACGGGATATAGGCCGCCGAACTCCAGCATCACGCACAGGTAGCCCGCTTTTGCGAACTCGGCCATGATGTGGTCGGGACGCTGTTTGAGCGAAAGATCATAGGCGACCGGGCACAGTACGACGCCCCGACGGTCGGGATGGGTCGCGAGCAGGCGGCTGATCTGGTGCCTTCTTTGTTTCGACGGGTCCTTGGCGTAGTTCCCAAAGTACGCCGCCTGGGCGCGCGTGTGAGCTTCGTAGCCTCCGCTGGTTATGGGCACAACGTCCGTCGTGGCAATCTGTTGCATGGGAACGCCAGCACCGGTCGGCATCTTGCGGCGCGCCGCCAACGCGTAAGCCGCGTTCGCGATCCGTCGCATTGGCGCGGTCAGCTTCCACGAACTGCTTTCGAAGACTTCGCTGAGGCTGCCCTGTACCCGCTCGCGCTCTCGAACCTCGAGGAACAGTTCGCTCGACACCTCGTTCAGCGAGCGCTTGAGATTATGGATTTCCGACAACGCGTCCGACAACCGCTTCGCAAGCGTGTAGCGATCTCTGCGCGCGAGACGCTGCTCCTCGGCAATCTGATTGTGTTGCCTGATGAGAGCATCCGCGTCGGAGATCGAAGCGCTCAGCTTTGCGACCGATGCGTGGGTTTGTCTGCGCACTACGTCTAGCATTGTTTCTTGTCCGTCCATGGCCAACCTCTCGAGTCGCCGTTATTGCCAATTTCTCTTTTCCGATGCCGTCATTGCCTGTCTAGAGGCATTTCTTCCATGCGTATTTTTTCTGTGATGTCCGGCAGGAACAGCCCGTATCGATCGCTTTCAACATAGGAAGAGAAATAACAGGCGCCCTCGATGTACTCGTAGTACTGCGGCACGGCCGCAGACCGGTCTTCAAGGGCCGCCACGAGCAGATATCGGCCGGTGTTGAGCTGGTTTCTCAGGTAAAACTCGATTTCGAACTCGCTGCCGTCGAAATCGAAGTCAACGCCTTTCTCGTCGTGGGTGGTTCGGACGATCAGATCCGTGCCTTTTGTATCCTTGATGGAGAAGGCCACGCTCAGAGCACGTCGATCGACGCCTTCGGGGAGCTGGATCGCCAAACGGACGATCATCGGCTCGAATGCCGTGAACACGCTCTGGCGACGGCAGGCCGCGTCCAGGATCTGGGTCGACACGATCGATCCGATATGCGTCCCCCAGTGATTGATGGGTTCCTCATTGGCGCTCGAGGCGAGCGGCCTCGCGCTTTCCGTGATCTGATCGCTTTGCTTCGCTTCTTCATCATGGCCGGCCGCGCTGTCTGCCGACTGACTGGAAATTCCAATCGGCTCGCTTTCGCCGAGTCCTTCGGACATGAACTGCGTGTATTGCGCGGTAACGGCGAACGCGTTGCCCTCCATCCGAACCCGTCCGCCGTCGAGCCAGACGGCGCGTTCACACAAGGTTCGCACCGAGCCGACGTCATGCGACACGAAAAGAATCGTGACGCCCGATTCCTTGAGTTCCCCGATCTTGTTGAAGCATTTGGCCTGGAAGCGCGCGTCGCCCACGGCAAGGGCTTCGTCGATGATCAAGACCGCGGGGTCGACGTGAATGGCCACGGCAAACGCGAGCCGCACATACATGCCGCTCGAATAGGTTTTGACCGGCTGATCGATGAAATCGCCGATTTCCGCGAACTGCTCGATGCTCGCGAATTTTCGTTCGATCTGGTCCGCCGTCATTCCCAGCATGGCGGCGTTCAGATAGACGTTTTCCCGACCGGAAAACTCCAGGTTGAAACCGGCTCCCAATTCGAGCAATGCGGCCACGCGGCCGTTGATCGCGATATCGCCCGCGGTGGGACGCAATGTTCCGCAAATGATTTGCAAAAGTGTGGATTTGCCGGAGCCATTGCGCCCGATGATGCCGACCGTCTCGCCACGAGTCACCGAAAGCGATACGTCCCGAAGCGCCCAGAATTCCCTGGAATACCTGGTGCGTTTGGGGAAGACGATATGCTTGAGACGGTCGAGCGGCGTGTCGTATATGTCGAAGCGCTTCGAGGCATGTGTCACCTGAATCGTGGTTTCAGGTTCGCTAACTTGATTCAAGTCCATAAGCACCGGCATTTACAGAACGTCCGCGAATCCTTCGCGTGTCTTCTGGAACCAGGCCAGACAGATCCACGCGAAACCGATGCTGCATAGCAGATAGACCGCTATCCCGGCGAAGTCGGGCAACTGGCCCGCGATCATGACCGCCCGTGCCTGCTCGATGATGAAAGTCAATGGGTTGGCCAGAATGAGCGCCCTGAAAGTCGGCGTCAAAGTATTGAGGGCGTAAAAAACCGGCGACAGGAACATCAACATGGATGAAAGCAGCGCCGTGACATACGTCAGGTCACGCACGTAGACGCCGGTGGCGGCGAACAGCCAACCCACCCCCACGCCGACTAAAGCGAGTGGAATGAAGAGGGCCGGTAAAAACACGATCGTCCACTGAAGCTTTCCGTAGACGCACAGTGCGAAGACAATCCAAACGGCAAAACTCGTCAGGAAGTGAAACGCCGCCGAGGCCACCGCAATCCACGGCAGGATCTCGAGCGGAAAGACGACCTTCGTCACGTAGTTGGCATGGGTCGTGATAATGTTCGGCGCTCTATTCAGGCACTCAGCGAAGAAATTGAAAAGAATGAGCCCTGCGAACAGGATCACGGCGAACTGAAAACTGTTGTCGGTTCCAGGCCAGCGCGATTTCAAAAGTGTGCCGAAAACAACCGTATACATTGCGAGCATGATTAACGGCTGAGCAATGGACCACGTCAGTCCCATCACCGACCCGCGATATCGGCTCAGTATGTCCCGTTTGGTCAGCGCGACAATCAGATGGCGTTGCTGCCAGGGAAGTAAAAAGAGAGAACTAAAATGGGCACGAGGATGGGATTCCTCGCGGCCATCATGTTTATAGGTAAAGCTCATATTGGCAGATCGCCTTGAACAGCGCCGGCTGGATTAAGGGTCAACGAAGCGGTCAACGAAGCGGTCAACGAAGCGGCGAAACATGCGGCGTCAAATGGAACCCAACAGGATTCCGCCAGTCGCCCGCCGGAGCCTGCCCCATTGCTCTTGATAAGTCCTACGGACCAGCCAAACCCGCGCGAACGAATATCACTATCTTAAAGTGATTAAATCCACATCTAAAATATGCAAAAGATTAATAACCTCGAATTGACCAACATTCATATTATTATCGAATTTGGTCGGCAAAATTCTGGAAAATGCTGATATACAAACAAGAAAGGCTGAAATGTCTGCAAGAAAATTCAGCTTCAATATAGGAATTTTCTGCAAAAACGAGAAGAGTGGAATTCGCGGGTGAGTCACGCAGTGCGCAGCGTCCAGGTCGAACGCCGCCGGATACCAGGTATCCGTATCACAGCCCGTTGCAGGCTGGATGGAAACTAAACATCGTCAATGCTGAAAGGCAGCGCGCATTCGCACGCTGCCTGGCACGTCGTCTCTATGGCATTGCTTACGGCTGCGCTGCCGCCGCGTCATCTTCGCGGAACAGCTTATCCGCGAGGTGAAACGCCGAATTTGCCGCCGGCACGCCGCAATAGATCGCGGTTTGCAACAGCACTTCCTTGATCTGCTCGCGCGTCACGCCATTGTTCTTCGCGGCGCGCAGATGCAGTGCGAGTTCTTCGCTGCGATTGAGCGCGACCATCATTGCGATGGTCAGCAGGCTGCGCGTGTGGCGCGGCAAGCCATCACGCGTCCAGATTTCGCCCCACGCATAACGGGTGATGAAATTCTGAAACTCTTCCGTCAACTCGGTACGGTTCGCAAGCGACCGGTCGACGTGCGCACTGCCCAGCACCGCGCGTCGCACATCGAGTCCGGCTTCATAGCGATCTTCGTCGTTCATTTCTGCTCCGTCAGGAAATCGATCACAGTCTTCGTGAAAGCGTCGGCTTTCTCGATGTTGGAAATGTGCGAGGCGTCCAGTTCCACGTAACGCGCGCCCGCAATCGACTGCGCCAGTTCGCGGCCTTGCGCCGGTGTCGCGGCCAGATCGTGCGTGCCGCTGATTACCAGCGCCGGCAGCTTGATGCCGGGCGCTTCAGGACGCAGATCGGTGGCGTCGATGGCATCGCAATTCGAGGCGTAGCCTTCCTTGTCGGTATGCACGAACACGTCGCGAATCATGGCCAGCACCACCGGCTCACGCTCGATATAGTCAGCCGTGAACCAACGCGGCAGGACGGCACTGGCCAGCGCGAGCATGCCTTCGCTGCGCGCTTTCGCGGCGCGCGGCACCCATACTTCCGGCGAACCGATGCGCGCCGCCGTATTGCACAGCACGACGCGTTCGAAACGGTTGCCGTGGCGCGCCGCCAATCCGACGCCGGTCAGGCCGCCCATCGACAGTCCGCAGAAATGCGCGCGGGCGATCTTCAGCGTATCCATCAGGCCGATCACGTCGCCGGTCAGTTGTTCGATCGTGTACGGGCCTTTCGGCGCTTCCGAATGGCCGTGGCCGCGCGTGTCGTAGCGCAGCACGCGAAAGTGTTTCGACAGCGCCGCGACTTGCGGCGCCCACATGGACAGATCAGTGCCGAGCGAATTCGACAAGACGATCCACGGCGCGTTGCCGTGACGGTCGCCGTCGATTCGATAGTGAAGCTCGGTGCCGTTGACTGCGGCGTAAGGCATACCGGTTACTCCCTTGAATGGTCGCGCTGCGAGCGCGTGGTGTGAAGGGCCAGCGCGGCGTCCACATAAGCGTGCGCCTGGCCGACGTATTGAGCGGGATCGAGCAGTTGCTTCAGGCGCTCGAGCGGAAGATGTGCGGTGACGGCCGGGTCCGCGACGAGCACGTCGAACAGCGTCTGGCCGTCGCGGATCGCGGCTTTCGATGCGCGCTCCACCAGATGATGCGCGTCGAGCCGGCCGATGCTGTCGCCGAGCGCGAGCATCACCGCTTCGCCGAGAATCAGGCCATGCGTGACGTCGAGATTGGCGGCGAGACGCGGCACGTTCACGTTCAAGCCGGCGGCGATCTGTTCGATGTTGGCAAGCGCGCCGCCCGCGAGGCGCGCGAGGTCCGGCAGCGCATCCCACTCGGCTTGCCAGCCGCCGAGCGCGCGTTCGTGTTCCTGCACCATGCCGGCGAACACCGTGGCGACCAGCCCCGGTGCACGCACGGCGGCCGTCAGCACAGCCGCGCAGCCCACCGGATTGCGCTTGTGCGGCATCGTCGACGAACCGCCCTTGCCGGCCGCTGCCGGTTCGGCGAGTTCGTCGATTTCGGTTTGCATCTGCAGCGAGATGTCGCGCGCGATCTTGCCGAGCGTGCCGATCAGCATGCCGAACAGCGACGCCGTTTCGGCAATGCGATCGCGCTGCGTATGCCACGGCAGCGTCGGCACGGCGAGGCCGAGTTCTTTTGCGAGCGACTGGGTGACGTGCGGCGCGGCATCGCGCAGACTCGCCAGCGTGCCCGCCGCGCCGCCGAATTGCAGCACCAGCACGCGAGCGCGCAACGCATCGAGCCGCTCGCGATGACGCAGCAGCGCGTCGAGCCATTGCGCGAATTTCAGGCCGAGCGTGATGGGCAGCGCCTGCTGCAACCAGGTGCGGCCGATCATCGGCGTGGCGCGATGCGTGGCCGCGAGTTTCGCCACGGCGTCGCAGGTGGATTGGAGGCCGCTGTCGAGCAGATCGAAGGTGTCGCGCAGTTGCAGCACCGTCGCCGTGTCGATGATGTCCTGGCTCGTGGCGCCCCAATGCACGTATTTCGACGCTTCGGCGTCGGCTGCCTTGACGCGCGCGGTGAGTTGCTTGACGAGCGGAATCGCCAGGTTGCCGCCGAGCGCGGCGTCGCGTGCGAGCGCGTCGGCGTCGAGTTGGTCGGCCTGACAGGCGGCTTCGATCGCGGCCACCGCCGTCTGCGGAATCACGCTATGTGCGGCCGAAGCGCGCGCGAGCGCCGCTTCCACATCGAGCATCCGTTGCAGCGTGGCACGCGGCGCCCAGATGTCGTTCATCGGCTGCGTGCCGCAAAGAAGGCCGGTCAGACGGGCGCTGGATTCGAGCATGATGACGTCGATGATCGAGGATATCGGAAGTGAAGTGTGCGCCGCGCGGCGCCGGCACGCTAGCCGGCGCCTTCGCCGCGTCTCGCGGGCTCTCGGTCTCGCTCAGCCTGGTTAAGCCGCGCGCGCCGCTTGCGTGCCGTCGATCAGCGGCACGCCGGTCAGCTTGTGCAATGCGTCGAAATCGATGTCCGAGAAAATCTCGCGCACCACGAGGCCCTGGCCGGTCACATCGATCATCGCCAGATCCGTATAGATGCGGTCGACGCAACCTACGCCCGTCACCGGGTACGTGCATTCGGCGGCGATCTTGCTTTCGCCCTGCTTGGTCAGATGTTCCATCATCACATAGACCTGCTTCGCGCCGATCGCCAGATCCATCGCACCGCCCACTGCCGGAATCGCATCGGGCGCGCCGGTGTGCCAGTTTGCCAGATCGCCCTTGGCCGACACCTGGAAGGCGCCGAGCACGCAGAAGTCCAGATGGCCGCCGCGCATCATCGCGAACGAATCCGCGTGGTGGAAGTACGCGCCGCCCGTGAGCAGCGTGACGTGCTGCTTGCCGGCGTTGATCAGCTCGTCGTCTTCTTCGCCTTTGGCGGGCGCGGGGCCCATGCCGAGCAGGCCGTTTTCGCTGTGCAGGAAGATTTCCTTGTCAGCGGCGAGGTGGTTCGCCACCAGTGTCGGCACGCCGATGCCGAGGTTCACGTAGGCGCCTTCGGGGATGTCCTGCGCAACGCGCTTGGCCATTTCATCGCGGGTCAGTTTTTTCATGTCGGTCTCCGAATCAGGCGGCAGCGTCGTGAGGATTGGGCATTGGGGCGTGGGCCGCTTGCGGCACTTCGATCACGCGCTGCACGAAAATGCCGGGCGTCACGATGTTTTCCGGATCGAGCGCGCCGAGCGGCACGACTTGCGACACCTGCACGATCGCGGTTTTCGCCGCACTTGCCATGATCGGTCCAAAATTGCGCGCCGTCTTGCGATAGGTGAGATTGCCCCAGCGATCGCCCTTGTACGCCTTGATCAGCGCGAAGTCCGCGTGCAGCGGCGCCTCCAGCACGTAATGCCGGCCGTCGATCAAACGGGTTTCCTTGCCTTCGGCGAGCCTCGTGCCGTAGCCGGTCGGCGTGAAGAAGCCGCCGATACCCGCGCCCGCCGCGCGAATGCGCTCCGCCAGATTGCCCTGCGGCACCAGTTCGAGTTCGATCTCTCCGGCGCGATACAACGCGTCGAACACATACGAATCGGTTTGGCGCGGGAACGAGCAGATGATCTTGCGCACGCGCTTGGCTTTGAGCAGCGCAGCGAGGCCAATGTCGCCGTTACCGGCATTGTTGTTGACGATGGTGAGCTCGCGCGCGCCCTGTTCGATGAGCGCGTCGATCAACTCCGACGGCATGCCGGCCGTGCCGAAGCCGCCGATCATGACGGTCGCGCCGTCGTTGACATCGGCGACCGCCGATTGAAGTGACTCGAAAATCTTGTTGATCATGTCGAATTTCCTTTTGGGGCGCTGCGTGCCGCCAGGCTGGCTGCCTTGCGGGCAGGGTTCGAGCGGGACGGTCTCCGGGCCAATGCCGGCGGCGGCTCGCCAAGTGCGATGCGAAGCTGGCGCCGTTAGTTTGCTCGCTTCAAATTTGTTCGTTACATGAACATGGATTCGTTTAGCGAACGCTGAGGCGATTATGGTTGTCCTTCGTGCGCGTTGTCAAGGCAGGGAATTCCCCCTAATCATAGGTTCTCGCTGCTTGCCATGCCGGTTAGTTGTTCGGGTTGGCCGGCCAAAGCGGAGAATCGCACTATCCTAACGGGAGATTATTGGGCTAACCTTTATCTACATATCAAATACGCGGCCCGCGCCGCAGGTTACCGAGCATGTCCGAAACAAACCTGGATCTGAACCTCATCCCCTACCTGGTTGCGATGGAAGACACGCGCAATGTCAGCCGCGCCGCCGAGCAGCTCGGCGTGAGCCAGCCACGCGTGAGCACCGCGCTGGGAAAATTGCGGGAGTACTTCGACGATCCGCTCTTCGTGCGCACGTCCAAAGGCATGGAGCCCACGCCGCGCGCGCTCGCCATCCTGCCCGCCGCGCGCGACGCGCTCTTGCGTATCGAGAAAGGCATGCTCGATGTGCAGGAATTCGACCCGGCCACCAGCACTCACACTTTCTCGATCGCGCTCTCCGACGTCGGCGAGATCGTGTTTCTGCCGCGGCTTCTGCAACTCTTCGCTGAACGTGCGCCGTTCGCGAATCTGCGCTCGGTGTCGGTCTCGCCGTCGCAGGTGGAACGCGGGCTCGAATCGGGCGACGTCGATCTGGCCATCGGCTATTTCCCCGATCTGGCGGGCAATAACTTTTTCCAGCAACGGCTCTTCACGCATCGCTTCATCTGCCTGATGCGCACCGACCATCCACTGGCGAAGGCGCCGCTCACGCTGGCGCAGTTTGTGGCGTCGGGTCATGCCGTCGTGCGCGCCGAAGGACGCAGCCAGGAAGTCCTCGAGCAATACCTGGAAAAGAAGCGCATCAAACGCCGAGCCGTGCTCGAAACGCCCCACTTCATGAGCCTGCCGTTCATCCTCGCGCGCACCGATCTGCTCGCGACCGTGCCGCACGCGATCGGCTTCGCGTACGTGTCGGAGCATGCGTCGATCACGCTGGTCGAGCCGCCGCTGCCGTTGCCGCATTTCGATCTGCGGCAGCATTGGCATCGCAAGTTTCATAACGATCCGCGTGGCAGTTGGCTGCGCGGCGTGGTTGCCGAACTGTTCAACGACGCAATGGACGAATGGCCGAAATGAGCGGCGGCCGAGCGGCGCGCCCTGACAGCGAAAAGGGACATCGGCACGACGCGGCACAAAACATGGAACAATGGCCGCACTCATTGAACCCGCGCGCTCCGTACAGCGCCGACGCGCGATCCCGGAGGAGCGACGGATGACCAGCAGCAAGGCGAAGAAAACCAAACCCATAGCCGCCACTGAGCGCCCGAGCCGCGAGGAAGCTGAAGCAGCGGTTCGTGTGCTGCTGCGCTGGGCCGGCGACGATCCGGCGCGTGAAGGCCTGATCGACACGCCGGCGCGCGTGGTGCGCTCATACGAGGAGTTTTACGCGGGCTACCAGGTCGACCCGCGTGAGATCCTTGCCCGCACCTTCTCCGAAGTGGACGGCTACGACGAAATGATCGTGCTGAAGGACATCCGCTTCGAAAGCTATTGCGAACATCACATGGTGCCGATCATCGGCCGCGCGCACGTGGCGTATCTGCCGCAGCATCGCGTGGTCGGCATCTCCAAGCTGGCGCGTCTCGTCGATGCGTTCGCCAAACGCCTGCAGATCCAGGAGAAGATGACAGTGCAGATCGCTGACACCTTGAACGACGTGCTGCAACCAGCGGGCGTCGGCGTGATTCTCGAAGCCGCGCATCAATGCATGTCGACACGCGGCGTGCACAAGGCCGGCGTGACGATGGTCACCTCGCGCATGATCGGCACGTTCCGCACTGACCCGTCGACACGCCGCGAGTTTCTGTCGATCGTCGGCAATCCGGGCGTGGTGGCGGTCGCCAATACTTAGGCTTAGGCGCAGTCGCAGCGCGACATCAGCGCCTCATGCCGCGCTGCGCCTCGTGCGCATCTGCCCAAAGGTGGCCAGCAATACCGCGCCCAGCACGCACGCGACGCCGGCCAGTTGCGCCGCGCTGACGGGTTCGCCCAACGCCAGCGCGGCCAACGCCACCGCGCTCACCGGTACGAGCGCGGTCATCAATCCCGCCTCCGCACCGCTGATTCGCGCGGCCCCCGCATACCAGAGCACGAAGCCCGCCACGGTCGGCACCAGCGCGTAATACAGCACGCCGCCAAGTGCGCTCGCATCGACCGGCAAGGTCCATGGTTTCTCGAAGCAGGCCGGCACGATCGCCACCGCGAAGCCGATGCCGCACATCAACGCCGACAGCGGCAACGGCGCCACCGCGGTGCGCAGCTTGCGATTGAGCAGAATGAACAGCGCCTCGCAGACGATCGCGAGGAACACGAGCGCGTTGCCCGCCAGCGAACTTGCCGCATGCGGCGCGGTGAACTCGCCGGGATGCACGGTGCACACCAGCACGCCCGCCGTCGCCAGCAGGATCGCGCCGATCAACGCGGGCGCGGGGCGCTCGCCGAGCGCGAGCATGGCGACGCCGGCCGATACGGCGGGCAAGGTGCCGGCAATCACGCCGGCATCGGCAGCCGACGCGAGCTTCATCCCGCTGATCAGTAACACCGTATAGCCGACACTGCCCGCGCCCGCCTGGGCGATGACGAGCAAGGTATCGCGCCGGTCCAGACGCGGCCAGCGCACGCCTCGCCAACGCATCACCAGCACGAACAACGGAAAGGCAATCGAGAAGCGCAGCGCGGTCGCGCTGAACGGCGGCAGTCCGGCCGCGATCGCTTTGCTGACCACCACCGTGCTGCCGACGCCGAGCATCGCCAGCGCGCAAAACAGATATCCGGCATACCGCGAGTTCATGGTGCTGTCCTCTTCGTTGGATCGAGCACGCAGAGTAGAGGCATGCCAAGCGGCGGTCTTGAACGAAATTGCAGAGACAAAGCGAGTCAATGAACCAGGTCAGCCGGATCGCGATGACGCCGTCAATGCTCACCCGGCGCCAAATCCATCGAGTATCCTGAGCGAACGGAACCCCGCTCGAATGAAAGCCGACCAGTAGGCCGCCCGGGTACACGCTTTGCAACCGCGTGAAAAAGCCCCCGAAGGACGTCGGCTCAACCGCAAAAAACAGGAGCGCCTCAATTGGTAGAATTTCCGTCTTCGGCGGTGTCAACCTGGGGTGGCGCGGTCGTGTTCCTCAACGTCCTGTTGACGCGCCTCGGCGTGCCGATCCCCGCGGTGCCCGTGCTTCTCTTCGCGGGCTCCGCGATCGCCGCCGGCACCCTGTCCTTCTGGCCGGTCCTCGGCGCGGCCGTGCTCGGCGCGCTAATGGGTGACGGCGCATGGTTCACGGCGGGCCGCCTGTATGGCCGCAAGCTGATTGCCGCGCTCGGCCGGATCTCGCCTGCCGTCGATTCCAAGGTGGACCAGGCGCGCGCGCTGTTCGAGCGCTTCGGTGTGCCGCTCGTCTCGATCTCGAAGTTCGTCCCCGGACTCGCGCTCATCACCCCGCCGCTGATGGGCACGACCGCCGTCGACGCCCGCATCTATGCGGCCTACGATTTCGCCGGCGCCCTCGCGTGGGCCGCCTTCTGGCTGGTCGGCGGCGCCGCCGCGGAACGGCAGCTGCATATGCTGCTCGACTTCGTCAAAGCCCGCGGCGGCACCGTCATCGACGTTTTGCTGGCCACGGCTCTCGTGTTTCTCGCCTTCCGGCTGCAGCAACGACGCCGCGCACGCCGCCGTTTCGCCGATGCCGCCTCGGCTACGGCGGAACGGGCAGCCGCCGGCGGCTGGCGCCGCATCGCGCCGCCCAAGGTGCTCGACGCCCGCCCGCAAGCGCCCTCGCTCGAAGCGCCGTGCCGCATTCCCGGCGCGCTCGCGCTCGATCCGCATTCGCAGGAGCAGATCGACGGCGCACTGCGGACGTACGACATGGTGATCTACTGCATTTGCCCGGACAGCGCGACCGCCTTCGAGATCACGCAACGCATGCGTCACAACGGCTACACGCGGATTCGCGCACTGCGGGGCGGCCTCGATGCCTGGCAGCGGCGCGGCTTTCCTGTCGAACCGCTTGCACCGGCCGGCGAGCTGACCACCGGCAACCGAGCACCCGAGGCGCGCGGGGCGATCACGTTGCGCGGCTTCGCCCCGCGCAGCACGCAAGGCACCTGAGCCGCGCCGGTCGCGGTTCAGCCTTGGCGCCGCTTACATCGAGGAATGCTGGGTCATTGGACGTTCAGCCCACGTGGCCGAACTGACGCGATTGCGGCCGGCCGCCTTGGCGGCATAAAGCTGCCGGTCGGCGGCGGCCAGCAGATCGAGTGCATGGGCGCCCTCGGCCGGCACACAGGTCGCGCAACCCACGCTCACCGTGACCGCGACGATTGCACCGTCGCTGCGGATCACATCCTGGCTCTGCACCTTGCGACGAATCTTCTCCGCCACATTGAGCGCGCCCTCGGCCGGCGTGTCCGGCAAGATCACGGCGAACTCCTCGCCGCCGTACCGCGCCACCACGTCGACCGCGCGACGCACCGTCGCCGCGATGCATTCGGCCACCGCGCTCAAAGCCTCGTCGCCGCTCGCATGGCCGTAGGTGTCGTTAAATTGCTTGAAGTGATCGATGTCGATGAACAGCGCCGAGAGCGGTTGGCCCGTGCGCCGCGCGCGCCGCCATTCTTCGTCGAGCCGGTTATCGAGCACGCGGCGGTTGCTCAGTCCGGTGAGCGGATCGGTTGCGGCAAGACGAACCAGCGCCGCCTGCGCGCGCAGCTTGTCGCGCAACGCGAACGACAGCAGCCACGAGACCATCACGAAGACCACACCGAACGTGAGCGTCAGCCCACCGACGATCCGGCTGCGACGCCACCACGGCGCCAGCACTTCGTCCACGGCGGGCGCGACCACCGCGATCAGCGGCGTGCCGGGCACGCGCGCGTACGTGTACATACGCCGCACGCCGTCCACGGCCGAAATCGCCGCATACGTGCCCGCGTTATGCGCGGCCATCACCTGGAACGTCGGCGACTTCGCGATGCTCGAGCCGATATCGCGCGACGAGAGCGGCTTGCGCGCGAGCAAGGTGCCGTCGTCCATCACGACGAATACCGAACCCAGCCGGCCGGTATCGATCCGGTCCAGCAGGTGTTGAAAATATTCGATGCGAATGGCCAGCAGCGCGACGCCGGCGAACGTGCCATCGGTCCGGTCGATGCGCCGCGTGAGACCGATGGAGAGTTTGCCGTCGCGCAGCCGGGAGCGGAACGGGTGTGAGAAATACAGGCCCACGGCGGGGCTGCGTTGATGGGCCAGAAAATAGTCGCGGTCGGCGAGGCGCACCGCGGCGTTGACCTCGCCGCTTTGCGAGGCGATCACCTGCCCGTCCCGGCCGATCACGTAGGCGCCGCCCAGGTAGGCCGCGGTCGTCGCCCGGTCGAACATCACCGCGCGCTGTACGCCGGCGGGCAGCGTCCAGGCGGCCTGGTTGCGCGCCCCGTCCACCATCGCCTGCAATGACAGATCATAGATTTCGACGTTGCGTTCGAGGTCGGTGGAAATGATCGCGACGAGATTTTGTGAAGTGTCGCGCGCGTGATCGAGCGCATCGGCGCGGCCGGTGCTGAGCGTCAGCAGCGTCAAGCCCGCCATGGACACGGCCACCAGCGTACCGGCCATCCCCGCAAAAAACGGGTGATTACCCACGTATCGCGATACGCCCGTGCCATAGGCGCGAAACCTCTTGCGCCAGCGCCGACGCAGCGAAAGCGTTTGACGTGCCACGTGCGCATCACCTCCTTCGCAGACGATCCGCATGGCGCAACCCATGCGGACGCGCAGCCAATGTTGTTATTCGGATGCGATTCGTGCCGTTTCGTTCGCGGCCGCGCGCTACGATGCGCACAGCATCATAGTTTGCGCAGCAGTCCGGCCGCCGAACGCATCCGGCGTTTGCGCTCCTTGCCGAGCCAGTGGAGCGCCGCATCCGTATCGCCGGAGCCCGCGAGCAGAGCAGCATTATCGCGCAGCAACATCTCGCTCGCGACCACATCGTTCAGCGTACCGAAACGTTTCTGGATCTGCTTCAAACGTTTGAGGGTACGTTTGCGGCCACCGCTCAGGACGGGTTCGAAAAACTCCAGCAGATAGCGCAGCTTCTTTCCCGCCTTCCTCACATTGTGAAAGGCGATGTAGTTGGAGCGTTTCGCCCGACGCGCGCGTTTCATCCGTTTGTTTAACGAACGCTCTGAAGCGGCCACACGTTGCCTGGCGAATTTCCGCAGCGGCATGCGTTCATGCGCGGTATTCAATTCTTTGGACGCGCTGGACAAGGCTTCGCGCAGCAGATGCTTGACGTCGGCGTTCGAGAGCGTTTCGCGGCTTGTCGACAACGCGGCGCCACGAGCGTCCTGGAGTTTGGGCGCGATTTCGCTCGTGCCGCTGCGTGCACCGTTGTCGTCGTGTATCAGCAATTCAATCAGAATGTCCCAGTCGCGCGTTTTGCCGGCAGCCGTGGCCAGAAACTTATATAGCGCACGTTGCCGCGTGTTCTCGCCTTTTTCGAGCAACGGCTCGAAGGCCCACCATAAGGAGCGCAAACGGCGCAGCGAGACACGCAATTTGTGCAGCGCTTCCGGCGACGCGTCTTCGCGCACCGCATTGGCGTATTCGATCGCATGATCGACGAGAGGCGCCGCGTACGACGCGAAGGCCTCTTGCGCAGAGTGCGCACCGGCGGCTGGATCACTGTCAGCGGGTCGTTTATCGACTTTCAGGCTGTCGCGCGTCATTGAAGCCCCTTGGGAACACCCTATCCACAGACTAGCAAAAAAAGGTCCTGGCGGATATTTGCGTGTTTATTTCGTCGCGATCCATAGCGCGCACGCACGATCCGATGCGCGAGTCATGCACCTCACGGCAGGCTTGTTCCTTTTTCTCCCTTCGACGGCAGGGCGCCCTGGAGCGACTATCTTTAACAGACGCGATGGCGCTCAGCGGCGAACTGGCGCCGCGGTCCATATGAATGCAGTCGACACGCGTGGCCTACTCTTAGGAGGTTCTATGCGAATACTGATTGTCGGTGCAACGGGTCTGATCGGCGGCGAAGTGGTCAAGCTGCTCGGTGCCGAACACGACGTCGTCACCGCGAGTCGCAAGGGTTCCGATCTGCACGTGGACCTGTCGAACAAACCCAGCATCGAGTCGATGTATCAGCAAGCCGGCACACTCGACGCGGTCATCTGCACCGCCGGCGCAGCGAAGTTCGCTCCACTCGCCTCGCTCTCCGACGAGGATTTCTCGTTCAGTCTTGCCAACAAATTGATGGGTCAGGTCAACCTGGTGCGGTGTGGCGCGGCGCATGTGTCGCAAGGCGCGTGCTTCACGCTGACGAGCGGCGTCCTCGCGCAGCAGCCGATGGAAGGCAGCGCGGCCGTCAGCATTGTGAATGCCGGCGTGGAAGCGTTCGTGCGCTCGGCGGCGCTCGAGTTGCATGGCAAAGCCCGCGTGAATGTGGTCAGCCCCGGCTGGGTCGCCGAGACGCTCCAGTCGATGGGCCGCGATCCGTCGCAAGGCGTGCCGGCCGCCGTGGTCGCGCAAGCCTACAAGCGCAGTCTGGGCGGCAGCGCAAGCGGCGAAGTGTTCTCCGCTTCTTAGCTGGACAGCTCGCCTGAGTTCTTTTCGGACATCTGAGCATCAGGATCCGACACCAGGAAACCGTACATCGAAGCGGCGCGCAGCCAGTGGCCGCGCGCCGCCGCATCCCGCATGTGCGTCACGCAACTGTCATCATTACGACACACACGCCCCGCAGGATCGGAAACTCCGCGACAAACTTTTGGGGCTCACGTCATGCCGGAACTTTCGTATCCACAGCCAGGCACTGCTAGCGGAAAGGGGCGCAACATCAGCCTCATCATTTTCCTTGCCGTGATACTGGTCGGTGCGGTTTATTGCGCCGTGCACTTAATGGACGATCTGCAACCCGTTCGCGAAAGCTCGGTAATGCCTTACCTGCTGCTCGGCATTGCGCTTCTGATCGCGCTGGGTTTTGAGTTTGTCAACGGCTTTCACGACACGGCGAACGCGGTTGCAACCGTGATCTACACGCATTCGCTCGCGCCGAACCTGGCTGTGGTGTGGTCAGGCGGCTGGAATTTTCTCGGCGTGCTGACGTCGAGCGGCGCGGTCGCCTTCGGCATTCTGCAACTGCTGCCCGTCGAACTGATCTTGCAGGTCGGCAGCAGCGCCGGTTTCGCGATGGTCTTCGCCTTGCTGATCGCCGCGATCATCTGGAATCTCGGCACGTGGTGGTTCGGACTGCCGTCGTCGAGCTCGCATACGCTGATCGGCTCGATCATCGGCGTCGGCCTGATGAACCAACTGATGCACGGCACCGACGGCACGAGCGGCGTGGACTGGAATCAGGCGCTCGGCGTCGGCAAGTCCTTGCTGTTCTCGCCGCTGGTCGGCTTTCTCGCGGCAGGTTTGCTGCTGCTGATCCTGAAAGCCGTGGTGCGCATTCCCGCGCTGTATGCCGAACCGAAGGGCAAGGAGCCGCCGCCGTTCTGGATCCGCAGCCTGCTGATCCTGACCTGCACGGGCGTCTCGTTCGCGCACGGCTCGAACGACGGCCAGAAAGGCATGGGCCTCATCATGCTGATCCTGATCGGCACGGTGCCGACGGCGTACGCACTGAACAAGGCGGTAACGCCGGCAGAAACGCAAACCTTCCTCGCCGTCGCGCATGAAACCTCGGCGACGCTCGCCAAATACACCCAGGGCGCCACGCCTTCGGCCAATCCGCGCGCCGATGTCGAAGCCTACGTGCGCACGCATCAATTGACGCCCGCCACGTTGCCGGCGCTGCAACAACTGACCGACATCATTGCCGGCCAGGTCAGCTCGTCGGGCTCGATGGCTGCGGTGCCGCAAAATATCGTCGACAACGTGCGCAACAACATGTACGTGGTCTCGGAAGCGATCCGCCTGATGGCCAAAAACAAGCAGCCGGCCTTCTCGCCGGAGGACGCCAAGGCGATCGGCAACTTCAAGGCGCAAACCGATCACGCCACCAAGTTCATTCCGACTTGGGTCAAGGTCGCGGTGGCGATCGCCCTCGGTCTCGGCACGATGGTGGGATGGAAGCGCATCGTCGTGACGGTCGGCGAGAAGATCGGCAAACAGCATTTGACGTACGGACAAGGTGCGTCGGCTGAACTGGTGGCGATGCTGACGATCGGCGCAGCCGACATGTACGGCCTGCCGGTTTCCACGACGCACGTGCTCTCTTCGGGCGTGGCGGGCACGATGGCGGCTAACGGTTCCGGCCTGCAATGGGGCACGGTGCGCAGCCTGATTCTCGCCTGGGTGCTGACGCTACCGGTTTCCATCGCGCTGGCGGCTGGCTTGTACTGGGTGTTCCGGGCGGTGTTTTAAGCCTCCGCGGCGGCCAGTTCCTCAACCGGTCGCCGCCTCCGGGAACGGCATAAAAAAGCGCGGCTCGCGGCCGCGCTTTTTTTATTTCATCGACCGGTACGCTGATCGATCAATACAGCTCAGGCACGATCATCGACGCCGGCACCGGCTGGCGGCTGTATTCGTCGTGATAGACACGCGCGGGCAATTCGATAGTCGAATGCTCGATCTCGTGATACGGCACCTGGCTCAGCAAATGGTGAATGCAGTTCAGGCGCGCGCGCTTCTTGTCGACCGCCTGCACGACCCACCACGGCGCTTCAGGAATGTGCGAGCGCTGCAGCATCACTTCCTTGGCCTGCGTATAGGCTTCCCAGCGGCGGCGGCTTTCGAGGTCCATGGGACTCAGCTTCCACTGCTTAAGCGGGTCGTGAATGCGGTTCTGAAAGCGGATTTCCTGTTCTTCGTCGGTAATCGAAAACCAGTACTTGAGAATCTGCACGCCGCTGCGCGCCAGCATCTTTTCGAATTCCGGCACCGAACGGAAGAACTCTTCGTATTCTTCGTCGCTGCAAAAATTCATCACGCGCTCGACGCCCGCGCGGTTGTACCAGCTGCGATCGAACAGCACCATTTCGCCGCCGGCCGGCAGATGCGACACGTAGCGCTGGAAATACCATTGCGTGCGTTCGCGGTTATTCGGCGCCGGCAGCGCCGCCACGCGGCACACGCGCGGATTGAGCCGCTGCGTGATGCGTTTGATCGCGCCACCCTTGCCGGCCGCATCGCGCCCTTCGAAAATCACCACGAGGCGATGGCCGGTCTGCACGATCCAGTCCTGCAATTTGACGAGTTCGCCCTGCAACCGGAACAGCTCGCGGAAGTACATCTTGCGCGCCTCGCGATGCTCGGGCGTGAAGCCGTCCGCGCCGTCGATGATGCGGTCGTCGACCTCCATCTCGAGTTCCTCGTCGTACGCGTCGATCAGGTCCTCTTCGAAACGGCGCTGCCGCTCGGCCATCAATTCGGCCTCGGGTCTCGGATCCAGCTCTTTCATTGCGGCTCTCCTGGCAACGGAAATGGTTAGGCGCGCGGCGGCAAACGCGACGCGGACGCGTTCGATTATCGAAGCGGCAGGTGTCAGCCGTGTTACCAGTGCGGCGCGCGCGCCCGGTCGATGTCCATGATAGCGAGTTTTGTCGGGCCGCCCGGCGCTGACGTCACGAGTTCAGCGGTTTCGCGAAGCTGATTTCGTGGCCGTCAGGATCGGTGATGTGGAAATAGCGCTCGCCCCACGGCGCATCGGACGGCTCGAGCGACGGCTTCAGCCCCGCCGCCAGCGCTTTGCGGTAGATCGCGTCGACGTCGGACACATAGATGATCACGCGGCCCCACCAGGCGACCGGCGCGCGCGTATCGACGATCAGGTTCAGATACGAACCGCCGAACGCAAACGATGTAAATGCCTCCTGCGGACCGCCGAATTTCATCGGAAAGCCGAGAGCTTCATAAAACAGCACGGCGCGCGGCATATCGCGGGTGGCCAGTGTGATGGCGCTGATCGATTCGATTTGCGGTTCGGCGGCCCCGGTCGGCGAGGCTGACGTGGCGGGTGAGTTCATGGCGGCTGTCTCCTTGGCATGGCGCGAGTCTCACGTGCCCAGCACGGTGCATGCCGTGCCGTTGGCCGCGGTGCTCGCATGCGCTGGCTTAATCCGGAAAGTGTCTCACAGGCCGCGCCGCCGCGGCGCGCCTCGCAGGCACTTGAAAACCTACGCGACGCCCCGCATCTGCCATTCCGTTTATCCGGAGCATCGCCATGGGAAGCCGCCCACGCTTCGTCGATGACCTGTCGCGCGCCGCATCCGACGCCCCCGGGCCCGAGACACTCAATCCTTTATCCGACGACGCCCTGCTCGACGCCTACTCCCGCACCGTGATCGGCGCGCTGGAACGCGTTCAGCAAGCCGTCGCTTTCATTGCCGTCGAACGCCGCCTGCCCGGCGAGCCGTCCGGCCGCGCACGCGGCTCGCGCGGCGGCACCGGCTCGGGCTTTCTGTTCACGCCCGACGGTTATCTGCTCACCAATAGCCATGTCGTGCACGGCGCCACCCATATCACCGTGACGCTCGCCGACGGCGCGAAATTCGACGCCGATCTGGTCGGCGACGATCCCGGCAGCGATCTGGCCGTTTTGCGGATCGGCTCGCCGGAGCCCTTGCCGCATGTCGAACTCGGCGAGTCGTCGAAGCTGCGCGTCGGGCAGATTGCGATCGCGGTCGGCAATCCGCTCGGCCTCGCGCAAACCGTCACGACGGGCGTGGTGTCGGCGCTCGGCCGCTCGCTGCGCTCGAACTCGGGCCGCATGATCTACGACGTGATCCAGACCGACGCCGCACTCAATCCCGGCAATTCGGGTGGTCCGCTGATCAATTCGGCGGGCCAGGTGATCGGCGTGAATACCGCGATCATTCCCGGCGCGCAGGCCATCTGCTTTGCCACGGCCATCGACACCGCCAAGTGGGTCATCATGCAGATCTTCGCGCATGGCCGCGTGCGGCGCGCGTATATCGGCGTGGCGGGCACCACCAGGCCGCTGTCGCGCCGTGTGCAGCGCTACTTCCGCTTGAACTCGGAAAGCGGCGTGCATGTCATGGAGATCGTCAAAGGCAGCCCGGCCGCGCTCGGCGGTCTGCGCACCGACGATACGATCATCGCGATCGATACGCAGGCCGTGCAGGACGTGGACAGTTTGCAGCGCACGCTCGACGCATCGCGGATCGACAGACCCGTCAACGTGACGGTGTTGCGCGGCGCGCAGCGGCTCGAATTGACGTTGACGCCGGTCGAGCAGGCTAGCTGAAGCAACGTTAGCCAGCACGCCCTCGCCCACAAATAAAAAGCCTCGCGTTCAGTCAAACGCGAGGCTTTTTATTAACCAGCGGCGCATCTCATTTCAAGACGCGCCGCCCAATTCCCTGCAAAAACGCTTACTGGATCACGCGCGTCACACCACGGCCGCGCGGATCGGCCGCGGCTTCCGGTGTATCGCCGTTGACCTTGATCGCCTGGATATCGCCGCTGAAATCCTGCCCCTTCAGCGTGTAGCCCTTGGCTTCGATCTGCTTGGCGAGTTCACCCTCGATCGGCTTGTACGGCTCCCAAAAGATCGTGTTCGGCGGCAACAGCTGATGATGGAAGCGCATCTCGGCGACAGCCTGCTGCAGCGGCATGTTGTAGTCGTAGACGTTGTTGATCACCTGGAAGATCGACGTGAAGATGCGCGAGCCGCCCGGCGTGCCGATCACGAGCGACACCTTGCCGTCCTTCGTGAGGATCGTCGGGCTCATCGAGGAGAGCGGCCGCTTCTTCGGTTCGATCGAGTTCGCGTCGCTGCCCACCACGCCGAACATGTTCGCGACGCCCGGCTTCGCGGAGAAGTCGTCCATCTCGTCGTTCAGCACGATGCCCGTGCGATCCGCCACCACGCCCGAACCGAAATAGCCGTTGATGGTGTACGTGTTCGACACGGCGTTACCCCACTTGTCGATCACCGAGAAGTGCGTGGTTTCCGCTTTCTCCGGCATCGACGTGCCGAGGCCGGCCTGAATGCTCTTCGTGTCCGACGGCGTGTTCGGATTCACTTCGGCGGCGCGCTTGGCGATATACGCGTCGTCGGTCAATTGAGCGACCGGCACCTTGTAGAAGTCAGGATCGCCGAGGTACTGCGCGCGGTCGGCGAATACGCGCTTTTCGATTTCCGCGATCAGATGCACGTATTGCGCGGAATTGAGCGTGACGTCCTTGAAGTCGGGCGCAATGTCGGCCTTCATTTTCAGCAGTTGCACGAGACCGATACCGCCCGAGCTCGGAGGCGGCGCGGTGTAGACGCGATAGCCGTTCCAGTCGGCCTGGATCGGCTGACGCCACACTGCTTTGTACTGTTGCAGATCGGCCTTGGTGATCAGGCCGTGACCGCGCATGGACGCCGCGATCAGGTCAGCCGTCTTGCCCTGATAGAAATCTTTGGCGCCTTGATCCGAAATGCGCTGCAACACAGCAGCCAGATCCGGCTGCTTGAAGTTGACGCCCTGCTTCAGATTGCCGAAGTAGGTATCAAAGTTGGTCTTGCCGGCGAAGTCTTTCGCGGCATCGTCACGGCGTTCCTGCAATTGCTGGCTGACCTCGAAACCATCGCGCGCATAGTGGATGGCCGGTGCGAGCACCTGCTTCCACTTGAGCTTGCCGAAGCGGCGCTGCGCCTGCCACATGCCGTCGACGGTGCCCGGCACGCCCACTGCACGGTAGCCGAACAGGCTCATGCCTTTGATGACCTCGCCCTTGTCGTCGAGATACATGTTCTTGGTCGCGGCCAGCGGAGCGCGCTCGCGGTAGTCGAGAAAGTACGGCTTGCCGTCGACATAGAGCGTCATGAAACCGCCGCCGCCGATGTTGCCCGCTTCCGGATACGTCACGGCAAGCGTGAAGGCGATCGCTACGGCCGCGTCGACCGCGTTGCCGCCTTCCTTGAAGATCTGCTCGGCGGCGTCGGCGCTGAACTTGTCCGCGACCGCGATCGCGGACGCGGTGAGTACGGCTGGTTGAGCTTTCGCGGGCGGTTTCGCGAGTGCGGGCGTGGCCTCGAGAAACCCGGTTGAGACAGAGACGAGTGCGACCAGCGCGAATCCGCTTGCCGACGATTTAACGTTGCGGAACAACTTCATTGCCTATCCCCCAAGACGACTTTTATCCGATGAATACAGATGTCTTGGAGGTTTATAACATGTGAACTGCTCGCTTGCGAAGCCGCTAGATGTCGTAGGGTCTATGTTGCGGCACACAAAAACACCGGTTCGACGGCATGCAAAAACGCTTGTCAAAAACGCCCGAGACAGAGGCATTTAGCCACATGCCGCAGACCATGGCGCACCACGTATTGCGCTTACGCCCGCCCGCGACTGCCGCGCGCAATCTCATCGCCGGCGCCGTGCGGCAGTCGCGCGGTGATGGGAATCGACATGAACGAGAACAGACCGACCACGAGAAAAGCCGGCCAGAAATCGGAGAACACAATGGTCGAATGACCCTGCACGTTGTGCGAAATCTGCAGCACGATACCCGCGATCGTCACACCGAGCCCCAACGAAATCTGCTGGATCACGCTCGCGACGCTCGTCGCGCGGCCCACGTCGCGGCTCGGAATATCCGCGTATGCCAAGGTATTCAACGAGGTGAACTGCAGCGACGGAAAGAAGCCGCCGAACAGCACGACACACCAGATCAGCCAATGCGGCGTGCCGGGAAAGAACAGACCGTAGACCGCGATGGCGAGGCCCGCACAGCCCGCGTTGAACATCAGCACGGTGCGGAAACCGAAGCGCTCGAGAATGCGCGACGCGGCCGCCTTCATGAAGATCGAGCCGAACGCGGACGCGCACGTGATCGACCCCGACTTGAACGCCGTCATGCCGAGCCCTTCCTGCAATGCGAGCGGCAACAAAAACGGCACGGCGCCGAGACCGACACGAAACAGCGAGCCGCCCACCACGCTCGCGTGAAAACTCGGGATGCGCAGCAGTCGCAGATCGAGCACAGGCAGTTCGACGCGACTCGCGTACAGCATGTACAACGTCAGCAACACCACGCCGATCACGCACATGCCGACCGACACCGTGTTCGACACCAACTCGCCGCCCACCAGCGAAAGCCCCAGCATGAACAGCGACGCTCCGCTCGCGGACAAAAAGAAACCAGTCCAGTCGAGCCGGCCCGGATGCGCTTCGCGCACGTTGGCAATGTGTTTGTTCGCGAGCCAGATGCCGAGCAGGCCAATTGGAATGTTGATGAAAAAGATCAGACGCCAATGCAGATAGGTCGTGATGAAGCCGCCCAGCGGCGGCCCGACCACCGGTCCAAGCAAAGCCGGCACCGTCAGATAGTTGACCGCGCGAATGAAGTCGGACTTCGGCACCGAACGGAAAATGATGATGCGGCCCACCGGCACCATCATCGCGCCGCCGAGGCCTTGCACGAAGCGCGCAACCACGAACGTGCCGAGCGACGTGGAAGCCGCGCACATCAGCGAGCCGGCCATGAAGACGCCGATGGCCGTGCGAAATACCGTGCGCGAGCCGAAGCGGTCAGCGACCCAACCGCAGATAGGAATGAAGACGCCGAGGCCGATGACATACGCCGTCACGGCGAGCTTGAGGGTGATGGGATCCTGGCCGAGATCGCGCGCCAGAACCGGCAGCGACGTCACGATGACCGTGCCGTCCACGTTTTCCATGAACATCGCACACGCGACGATCAGCGGAACAATGAAAGTGCCTAAAGCGAGAGGCATTGGCAAGGCGACGGGTTGCAAGGCCGTCGGTGTAAAGCGTCGATTATGGCATCGCATCGGCAACAGATGTTGTTGCGCGAGGTCTTTTCGCACGCGCGATGGTTGAGCGTGCAACGAAGCACCGGGCGATGCAAATGTTCGAGGGATAAGCACAAAAAGGTTGAGCCGGCATTCAGCCGGCTCAACCTTCGATACGTCAGCGAAGAGGCAGACGAACTGCTTAGCGCGATGCGCTGACCAGCGGCTGCAACTGCGGCAGGATCTCGGTGCTCGCGCGAGCCACGTCGTTCGGGAAGTCGATTTCGATCCAGGGTGCGCCGGTCACGTCGGCGGTATCGAACACCTGGCTGCGCTCAAGCAGCAGATCGCGTACCGCTTCTTCGTGCGGCATGTTGGCCCGGTCGCTGTCCACGTAGCCGGCCACGATCTGCGCAAAGCGCTGCGCGGTTTCCTGACGGAAGCGGAAGAACCCGACCGATTCGCCGATGGTGTCGTACTCGAGATTGACGGCGAGCTGCTTGCGCAACTCGACCGGCACGCCGTCTTTCAGACACAGCTTGACGGGTTCGTCGCCGGCTTCGAAATCACGGTCGATCAACAGGCGGTTGACCGTCTCACCCGCCACCAGAGCAGCCAGAATGCGCTCGTCGTAGAGCACGTCGGCGTCCATCAACAGCACGTCGCCGCCGCGCGTCAGCGCCTCGGCCACCGTGTGCACCGTCAGCACGCTGCCCAGGTCGTAACGCGTGTTCAGCACCGTTTCCACCTTGTGCGGCCAGTTGATGCGCTCCAGTTCCGCCTGCACCGATTCCGGCTGAAAGCCGAGCGCCAGCACGACTTCCGTCACGCCGGCGGTTTCGAGCATTTGCAGATGCCGTTCGAGCAGGCTCATGCCGTCGAATTGCAACAGACACTTCGGGAACTGAGCTTCCGGCGGTTGCTGGAGACGCAGGCCGAGGCCCGCTGCGAGGATGATGGCACGCATGCGCGGTCCTTTGAAAAAATACGGAGTTTAATCGACAACCGGCACGCGCCCTGTCGCGCGGCGCCGTTGCCAGCTTCGTTCGCTGAAGTGCAAAACCAGCAGACCCGGCAAGCCTAGCAGGATTTCGCGGGCGCGCTTGGCGAGCGACAACGCCAAGGCCGCGTCCGGCGGCAAACCCACCAGCGGCGCGAGCAGCAGATAGCCGCCTTCCTGCACGCCGAGCGAACCGGGAATCATGAACGCCGCGCCGCGAATCGCTTGCCCCAGGCTTTCGAGCAACAGGGCGTCGACCCAATCGACCGGATGACCGAGAAAGCGCAGCGCGAGCCACACCTCCACCGTGCCGACGATCCAGCCCAGCAGGCTCATCAGGAAGCTCGCCGCCACGCGGCCGCGCTCGCGGTACATGGCCTGCACGGCGGCATCGACGGCTTCGGCACGCGTCATCAACGAAGACCAGTCGCGCTTGCCGAAAAGCTTCGAGACCACACCGAGCAAGCGGCCGAACAGACCGCGCCGCTGTGCATAGTAGAACCCGACGATCATCGCGCCTAGCACGCCGGTGGCGATCAACGTCGCGGTCTGCAAATCGTGCAGCGCGCCGTGCGCGGCATAAGCGCCGAACAGCAACAGCCCGCCCAATGCGAAGAGAATTTGCGCGAGCGCCTGCGCGGTCGTGCTGACCGTGATCGCGGCAGCCGCATCGCGCATGCGCATGCCACGCTGGGACAGTTGCCGCACCATCACGACCGGGCCGCCGATCTGGCCGGCCGGCAACAGGCTATTCACCGACTCGCCGATCCAACGCGCGAACAGCGCGTCGCGCAAGGTCAGATCATGATGCACGCCGTCACGACGAGGATGAAACAGCACCGAGATCGCGCCGGCATCGAGAATCAGCGGCACGAGGTGAAACGCCGCGACGAGCGCGAGTCCCCAGCCGGCCGCGAGCAGCGTCGAGGCGACCGTGCCGAAACCCTGCCACGCGAGCAGGCCGACAAACAGCGCCGTCCCGATCGACAGCAGAATCAGGGCCGCGCGGCTCATGCGCGGTCCTTCCCGCGTTGGGTAATCTGACGAAACACCTGGCGGAAGCCGAAGTACGCAATCGCGTCCTTCATGTTCGAGATGAAACGACGCCACGGCCGCATGTTCGGATCCGTCACGTACTCGAAAGTGAGCGAGACGCGCATTTCGTTCGCGCCAGCGGGCGTGATGCGATGGCGCAGCTTGTCGCCGTCGAAAAACACGAGGCCGCCCGGCGGAATCTGCACCGAGCCCGGCTGATCCGCGATATCCGGATTGCGCGTGTGGAGCTCGTAGTCGAGCCGGCAAGACGATTCGTCGATCACGCCGAGCAGCAGCGTGTAACGGCGGCCGTCATAGTACGAAGTATCGTAGTGCCAGCCGATATGGTCGCCCGGCCGCGTGTAGTAATACAGCGCGTACGCATGCGGATCGTCGGCGGGCGAGAGCTGCAGCTTGTCGCCGCTCAGTTGCTCCAGCCAGCCGATCAATTCCTTCGAGCGGTACAGCTCGGCGACGAACGGCGCGAGGCGGTCGATCGTATGACGGCTGACGCTGCCGCCCTGCTTGTGACCCGGCAGATAGTTGCGGTTCACCTCGTCGAGCAGCGAACGCGCGCTGTGGACGAGCTGCGCCGTGACTTCGGGCGCGAGAAAGTCTTCCAGATAAAGAAACGCGCCCTGCTCCGCGAAATCCTTGCGCAGACGCGGGTTGTCGAACGCGCGCGTGCGGCTCGCGACCGCGCGGTCGGCATTCGGTGCGGGCGAGGCAGCCGGCGTACGTCCGACCGGAGCGGACGCGATCACGTCGTTTTCGGCCTGCGTACTCATTCGCTGGCCCACATTTGACTAGTTTCGGTCTTGCCGGCGGCAGCGGCCGCCGGGGTAGCGGCACGGCGCGCAACGCGCCAGTAGTCAATCACCACCCAAACAGCGAAAAGCGGCGCGCCGATCGACGCCACCACGACGAAGGGCAGCACGACGCTCGTCAACGTGACGATCGGCAGCAGATACAAGACGTCCTCAGTTTCGAAACCGCCGACGGATGCCTGCTTCGTGCCCGCCTTGCCGGCCATTTCCTCGATGCGCATGCGCAGGAAGAAAATCAGCGCGATCGCCACGCCGGCCACGCCGCCGAGCACACCCGGCGCGACCCTCAATCCGGCGATGTGCGTGGCGCCCGCTCCCACGCCCATGCCGACGAACAACATGACGGTGACAAGGGCATCGCAAGCGAGGTCGTAAAAATGACCGATCCGGCTCGACTTCCCGCCGATTCGCGCGAGTTCGCCGTCCGTATGGTCGACAAAATTCGACAGCACGATCAGGAAGGCGCCGGCGTTGACCCACGCGAATTCGCCGTGAGCAAGGCAGAGCGCGCCTGCCAGCCCGATCAGCAGGCGCAGCGTGGTCAGATGGTTCGGCGTGACCCACGTGTTCACGAGCGGAGTCACGAGCCGGCGGGCGAGCCGCGCGTCCCATGTTCTGGGCGGCGGAACGTTAATTGGAGGTTGGGGTCGCGAATTCATAACCCGGAAATATATACGGGATCGCAAAAGATTGCTTTCTTACTGTACGTTTCTTTACCCTCCGCGCGTTGCCGATCTGTGCTGACTGTAAAGCAAGATTTGCCGAATCGCGATAAAGTGCAAACCAGTTGCGCCTGCCCTCAAGGGGATCACGTCGATGCGCAACGTCTTTTCGGGTCTCGAGATCACGCCACCGCCCGTTGCGAACACACTACATCGAATCGGGTGGCCGTCCACGCTTATGAAACGCTTTCTTTCGTCTGTACTCCTTGCTCTGGTGGCCGCCGCGCTGCCGCTCGCCAGTTACGCCACCGCGCTCGACGCGCCGCTCGCCTGCAATGAAAGCGGCCATCAGTTCATTGCCGACCTTGCGGAGCAACAGATGATCGACCCGAAGCCCACGCGCGTGGAGAGCAATTCGATCAATGCCTTCTCGCCGACCTCCGGCGCGGATCTGACCGCATACGGCTTTCGCGTGTTCGCGGTGGTCGGCTACGAAAAAGACGATCCCATGTTCCGCGTCGGCGACGGCGAGCCGGTCGCACGTTCGGCCTACGGTGTCGTGGTGTTCGGCAGCGAAGCCAAGGTTCGGAACGCGATTGCCGGCACCGGCAGCACGGCGATCGTGCACCGCGTAGCGCCGCTTATTACGGCGATTTTTTGTAAGCGGAGTTGAGGCGGCGCGCGGTCACCATGCTTGCGGGAACGGGCCGGCCGAAGAGAGGGACGCCGGGTTTCGGCGTTCCTGTGCGCGGCCTGACCGACACGCCATCACGCGCGCGGCAGGCCGATCCCACTCACACCCTTTTTACAACTTGATCCCCGCCGGATCCGCCGTCAGATATCCCACCGTCGCCCCGAACCGGTCCTTGTAGTTCGCCCGCACGAGCGGATCGAGCGTCGATTTGATCTTGTCGTGCAACGGACTTTCCCAATCGCCGACGTGCTGAAAGTTGCTCATCACGTAAGTCCAGCCATTGATTTCGTCGACGGCGTGCAGGCCCGTCGACTCGGCGCCCGCCGGACACGAGAGCACGCGCGCGAGCGTCTTCGTGTCGACGTTGTACGCCCACAGGAAGTTGTTCACGTGCATGCCGCTGTCTTCGCCGATAAAGAGCGTGCGCAGCTTCTCCGAGAACTTCAGGTTGTCCGGGTTCGCAATCCGCTCGGGGTTAGCGGTGTTGCCGAGCGCATCGGCCGCTGACAGATCCTCGCCGACCAGCGCCGCCGGCGCGGCCATGTCGACCGGCACCCATTCGCTGTTGATCGCGGTGCCGCTGCGGTCGCGCTGGCCGCCCTTCATGTTCAGCGCGTAGACCGCGCCGGCGTTGATGGTCTTGTCGACGGCCACGTCGGTGGATGCCGCATTGCCGCGCACCATCGACTTCTCGATGCGCGACATCGCCGAATACAGCACCTTGTCCTTGATATTGACCGTCGTGCCTTCGAGTTTCGTGAAGCCCATGCTGCCGCCGGCCAGCGCCGCGTAGCGATGCGTCTCGAGGAACGTCGCCGCCTGGATCATGCCGGGCTTGATGCGCACCCAGTTGAAGGTGCCGTTGTAGTTGATCTTCGTGTAGGCCGGATCGAGCGGGTCTTTGGTCGCGACGTCCATGATGTCGCTCGCGCGCAACTGGTTGGCGAGCGCCTCGATTTCGTCGCTGGTCGCGTGGCCCAGGTTGATCCACGACAGCGTCGCCGCGCCCGCGCCGCTCGCGGACACTTGCGTCCACTTCGCGACGTACAGCGTGCCCGCCGACAGATCGGCTTCGCGATCCGCGATGAACATGAACAGGCCGCCGTTGGTCGCGTCGTCGCCCATCAGCACGGTGCGCTTGTCCGGCATCACCTGAATCAGCTCGTGCGAAATGCGGCCGAGGCAGTAGTGCTTTTTGATCGTGCCTGTGCCATCCGGATTGACGGTGACTTCCGGCAGATGCCCGTAGTGATACGGGTTCGCGGTGGTTTCATCGCCATACAGGCTACGGCTGAAGCCCTTGAACTGGCTGTTGCCGGCAATCGTGGTGGCGTCCGGCTCATACTCCTCGCTCGACAGATGCGTATTCCACGGCGACAGGCTCGCGCCGCAGGTGATCCACAAACCGTGCGCCTTCGATGTATCGACGTTCGAATACCCCGCCAGCGTGAGCTTGCCGGTGGCCGGATCCTGATCGAGCGTGAGCACGGCGATCGGCGACGGCAGTTGGCCGTACATCGACACCAGACTCTGATCGCGGGTCGCGTATTCAAACTGCACGACGGCGAACACGGCGTTGCCCTTGAGGCCCTTCACCGCCGGATTGTCGAGGCGGATCAGCGAGCTGCCGTCCGGGCAATCCGAGTAGAACTGGCGCTCTTTGCCCGCCACCGATTTATCGACGATCGGCTGATTGTTGATGTCGAAATAGCCGCCCGCGAGGATCGTGCCGCCCTTCACGTTCGGCACGCTGTCGCCGGTGACGAAGAACGGCTGATACGCCAGCTTGAACGCGCGGCTGCTGCCGTCGCTCAGTTGCACGGTCAAAGTCGAGGCGACCGTGGTCTTCGCCATGGCGGCGGGGTCGGCCAGCGTCGGCGCGGCCATGCTCGCGAATGCCGCGGAGACGAAGTTCGCGACCGGTTTGACCGGCGTCGCCAGTTCGTCGCTGCCCCCGCAAGCGGTCAGCATCGAAGCCGTGGCGAGCCCGCCGAGCGGCAGCATCGGCGCGCCCACGAGGAGTTTCAGGGCCTTGCGGCGGGAAAGGTCGAGCGGCTCTGCCATGTTGTCGTGATCCAGTGTTTGGGTAGCGTGGGCGGATGCACAGCCGGCACGCACTCAGACCCAAAACCACATGGTTCACGCTCGCGCCGCTATGACGCGAGGATTCTATGAAGCGAATGTGAAAGCATATTGACAGGTTTTAGTAATATTTTGTTCAGGCCGTTGGGGAGACAGCCTGGCCAGCCCCGGAGCCTGTCGCAGGCCGCGAGCGGAACCGATCTTTAACCTGGACGGCGAAACTCGTTCTCGACCCACGCCGCGGCGCTCGCCTTGCTGAGCTTGAAGTTGGGCGCGACCTGCACTTGCGCGAGCTGCTCGCCGAACGTGTCGAGCGCGGTCAACAACGCATACGGTTCGTCTTCGTCGGGAACGATGTCGAGCGTGATGTCGAGTTCGTCGTTGCCGTCCGCGCTCGCCACTCGCACTTCCTTATGGAGTTGCGCGCGCAGTTGCTGCTCGTGGCGCCGCAGCACTTCAGACGCGGTCTTCACCAGCGTGTTGAACGCCGAGGTGTCCAGCGGCTTCGGATCCTTCTTGTTGCGGCCCATCGTCCACGGACCGACGAGCGCGGGTTCCGCTTCGCCGTCCTTGATCATTTCGACGGCCCAGCCTTCGTCGTCTTCATTCTTGATGACGCGCGCGGTCCAGCCGTCGTCGCGCCACAGGCGTGCTTCGTGCACGGTCTCGCCCAGTTCGGACGAGCCTTCCGTCGTGAGATCTTCAGCGGTGTCGGACGATGGAAGGGGTGTATCGGTCATTACAGGTTCACTCACGTTCGCGGGGGCGGAAACACATCTCAAGCGCGCAATTCTACCCGCCTCGCACTCGGCGGATACGGGCCCTCTGACGAACGGACAAGCCACGGCGAGCGCATCGCCAATCGAAATAATCTATTTCCTTATTCGCGGGAACTTATAAACCGATTATAAAAAATCATAAAAAAAGCGGCCCGAAGGCCGCGTATAAAGATGAAAAATACACCCTTGGTCAAGGGGCAAGACGAATTGTAGAACCGTAATTCATCGTAATAGATCCCGCGAATTGGAAGAGTGCATTGCAGGAAATAGAATAAATCGACGAAATATCTCGAAATAGACGCTAATCCTTACTGCTCATGGCTTGTGGCGATTCGTCGCGATCAGGCAACAACACGCCATTGACACGGCATCCATGAATTCATAGCCGAACAGATTTTTTCTTTATTTACCCGCACTTAGACAATTCCGTATTCACCATTACGGATTCGAGAATTCATTGTTGTGTCATATGCGATTAAAGATAGGAATAGCAGGAATACACTTCGCAGCGGATCGTCAGCCCGCCGGCGCAATCGGCGGTGAGCACTGGAATGCGATTCCCCATGCACTGTTTCGGAGTTATCTAACCATGAAAAAAACCCTCATCGCAGCAGGCCTCCTGGGCGCGGTTGCCATCAGCGCCCATGCACAGAGCAGCGTGACCTTGTACGGCACGCTGGACGCCGGTCTCGTCTACTCGAACAACCAGGGCGGCCATAGCAACTGGCAACAAGGCAGCGGCTCGGTGTCGAACACCTACTTCGGCCTGCGCGGCAGTGAAGACCTCGGCGGCGGCCTGCATGCGATCTTCACGTTGGAGAACGGCTTCAACCTGAATAACGGTCAGGACACGGAAAGCAACACGATGTTCAACCGTCAGGCTTTCGTCGGTCTGAAGAGCGATCAGTACGGTGCGCTGACGCTCGGCCGTCAATACGATTCCGTGGTCGACTACCTGGCGCCGCTGTCCGAAGCCGGCGCGGGCTACGGCAACAACCTCGCGGCTCACCCGTTCGACAACGACAACCTCGATAACTCGTTCTCGATCAAGAACGCCGTCAAGTACACGAGCGCGAACTACGCGGGCCTGAAGTTCGGCGGCCTGTATGGCTTCAGCAATTCGGCCGGTGATTTCTCCAACAACCGTGCATGGAGCGTCGGCGCTTCGTATGACAACGGTCCGTTGAGCGTTGCCGCCGCTTACCTGCAACTGAACAAGTCGGGCAGCTCGAACCTGAGCGGCGCCGTGTCGCAAGGCGACGGCACCGCGGCGGTCGCAGCCGATCTGCAGCGCACGTATGGCGCGGGCATCAACTACACGTATGGCCCGGCAACGGTCGGCTTCGTCTATACGCACACACAACTCGACGGCATTACCGGCGTCGACGTCGGCGGCACGACGCTGCCCGGTGTCGCCGGCACCAACCTGCACCTGGACAACTACGAAGTGAACGGCCGCTATGCACTGACGCCGGCACTGAGCCTCGCGGCGTCGTACACGTTCACGGACGGCAAGATGTCCGGCTCGAACGGTTCGGGCGATCCGAAGTGGCACACGGTGTCGCTGCAAGGCGACTACTCGCTGAGCAAGCGTACCGACGTGTACGTGGAAGGCGTGTATCAGCATGCGTCGGGCGAGCTCGGCAACTTCGGCTCGAACGTCGCGGCGATCAACACCCTCGCACCGTCGTCGAACGGCAATCAGCTCGCAGCGGCAGTCGGCCTGCGTCATCGCTTCTAAGTATTTTCAGGTGGTACGTGCGCAGCGAATGTATCGATTCGCTTCGCGGACAACCCGCGCGTGACACGATCACGCCGCGGGTTTTTTATAGCCCTTACGTTTGGACACAATGCCGACGGCTGTGGATAGTGACGACGCGCACACCCGGTGGGTATACTGAACGCAGTTGCCTTCCTTGCCGCAACGTTGCGATGTCCTTGCGGTTGAACGGCGGCTTCGTCGCGAAGCATGACGTTGCGCTCTATCGCGTTGCGCTTCGCCCGCGCCCCAAGTTCCCGCGTACGACCGGGGACGCCGACGACCAGACCATGAAAAGACTTCTCCTGCTTGCCCCCGCTGCTGCCGCGCTCGCCGCGCTTGCCGGTTGCGGTTCTTCCAGCGGCCCAGCGCGCGACGCGTCCCTGCCGATGATGTACGTGTCGTCGCAACGCGCGCCTGCCTATATCGCCGATTGCCTCGAAAGCCGGTTGTCACGCGTGCGTATGTCGCGCGTCGGCGGCGCGACGGAGATCGCCGTCGGCTCGGATTCGAACAACTCGTATTTCGTGACGCTGACGCCGTCGAACACCGGCTCGGTCATCAAGGTGATGCATCCCGCGAACGCGCCAGACGATCCGCCGGAACCGGAAATGCGCTTCGATATTGCACGCTGCGCGACCTGAGCTTCGGTCGCACGCTTGCGTTTTGAAGGCTACGCCGACGCGCGATTTTTTTAACTCGCGTGTCGGCTATTTTTTTATCCGCTCATCTGCGAACATGGCCGCCCTTTGTTCTTGATGCGGCGCTCTGCCGCGAGTTTCGATGGCATCCAGCAAAGCACATCACGCTACCGGTTTTGCAGCCGGCGTCATCGCGGCGGCGATCGTCGCGCGCATCGGCGGCGGCGGTTCGTTTCATCTCGGCGTGGTGTTGAGTTTCATCACGGGTGTGATTGGCAGCACGGCGCCGGACTGGCTCGAAGTCGCGTGGTGGTCGCGCGCGCGGCGTCTGTGGATCACGCATCGCACGCTCACGCATTGGGGCGTGGGATGGCTCGCGTTGCTCGCGGTGTCGTACCACTGGCTCGGGCATTCCGTGTATGCCGCGCCGGCGTTCGGATTTGCCTGCGGCGGTCTGATGCATCTGTTCGCTGACTGGCCGAATCCATTAGGCGTACCGTGGATTGCCGGCCGGCATTCGTTGAATCTCTGGAATAGCGGGCACTGCGATCTGATCGTCGTGGCGGCTTCGTGGGCGGCGGCGTGGTTTATCGGGCAACACGTCTGGTTGCACGGCGTGCATGGCACAGCTTTGCTGCAGCATTTGCGAATCGGATAAACATCACCGCAGCGCGGCCGCGTAGTTCGCCGGCGTCACACCGAGTAAGCGCACGAACGCGCGCGTCATGTGACTCTGATCGGCAAAGCCCGCTGCGGCGGCTGCATCGGCAAGCGTCGCGCCCCGCGCGATCCATTGCCTCGCGAGCACCACGCGACGCTGCATTCTGTACGCGTGCGGCGGCAGACCCATTTCATGCGCGAAGCCACGCAGCAACTGAAAACGGCTCATGCCGGCATCGGCGGCGAGATCCGCCAGTGTGAGCGCAGAGGAAGGATCGTCGTCGATGCGTGCTTTCGCTTGCGCAATCGGACCCAACGCATCAGTCGACGATGAGCGTATCGGCCGCGTCGCATGCACGCGCACAAGATGCCCGAGCAGTTCGAGCAACGCCTCCTCGCGCGCCAGATCGTCCGGCACGAAAGGCACTTCCACCGCGACGCTGAAGAGCCGCTCGAACAAACGCTTCAGCAAAGGATCGTGCGCCACCGGCTGCGTGAGTTCGAGCTCGCGCGCCGCCGCGCCGGTCAGTTCACTCGCGGCGGTGACGAACATCGACGGTTCGAAATACAACATGCGCCACGTGCGCCCGCGCTCATCGAGCGGACTGCCGTCGTGGACTTCGCCGGGATTGACCATGATCGCGTCGTTGGCGCGCGCTTCGACGAGTCCGCGTCCGCTCGCCGACCGGTGCCCGCCGCTGAGGATCACACCGATGCCGAAGCGGTCGTGCGAATGGCGCGGAAACGCATGCGCAGTTTCGGCCACCGTCGCTTCGACGCCGGCAATCGCGCAGCGAGGCATGTGAACGCGGCCGCGCGGCATGGTTATCGCTCAGCAGCTGATAGGAGGTTTGCGCATCGAAACACGCGAGCACGCGCGAACGAAGCCGCGCATCACTGCCGCCCCTCGTCGGACCGCTCGCCTTCGCGGATCTTGCCTTGCGACACGCTGCTGCCCGGCGGCACGCTGTGCGTGAGCCACACGTTGCCGCCGATCACCGAGCCGCGACCGATCGTCACGCGCCCGAGAATCGTCGCGCCGGCATAGATCACGACGTCGTCCTCGACGATCGGATGGCGTGCGTTGCCTTTGACGAGCGTACCGTCGAGATCCGCGGCGAAACTCTTCGCGCCGAGCGTCACGGCCTGATACACGCGCACGCGCTCGCCGATGATCGCGGTCTCGCCGATCACGACACCCGTGCCGTGGTCGATAAAGAAGCTCGGCCCAATCGTCGCGCCGGGGTGAATGTCGATGCCGGTTGCCGAGTGCGCGATTTCGTTGATGAAACGCGCCAGCAACGGCACGCCCAGGCGATGCAGCGCGTGCGCGAGCCGATGATGCGTCATCGCCCATACGCCCGGATAGCAAAGCAGAATTTCGGTGATGTGCTGCGCAGCCGGATCACCGGTGAAAGCCGCCTGAATGTCGCTGACCAGCAGCGCGCGAATGCCCGGCAATTGCGTGCCGAATTCACGCGCGACGTCGAACGCGCGCGCTTGCAAATCCGCATCGGGTGTTTCACCGAACTCCGGCAAAAAACGCAGGGCGCGGCGAATCTGTTCCGCCAGCAGCCGCAACGTACTTTCAAGCGTATGGCCGACGTAATAGTCGACGGTTTCGTCAGTCAGATCGGGCGCGCCGTAGTGCGTGGGAAACAGCGCCGCGCGCAGGCCGGCGACGATGTTGATCACCGCTTCGCGCGACGGCAGTTCGCGAATGCCGAGCGGATGCCGCGTGCGATGCAATTCTTCACGCGACGCGCGCAAGTCGGCGACGATCTGTTCGAGGCCCCAGTTATGGGAAGGCACGTTAGGCATAAAAGGACAGCGCCGTGCGATGAGCAGGCTTCGAAGTGATTATGCCGAGAGATTACCGCGTTTTGCCGAGGCTCGCGCAGCACCGCGCGACGGCGTGCCATACGCGGCATGGCACGCCGGAGGCGCTCAGATGGTCACGCTGCTCGCATCGATCCAGCGCACGGCCCAATCGCGCGCATGAGCAATGGCGGCCGCTTCGTCACGAAAGCGCAAGTCGGTGGGGAAAAAACGGTTGGCGACCAGTTCGCCGTCGCTCGAGCGGGAGATGACTACGTAAGGTTGCCAAGTGCCATCGACCGCGCGTGCCGGCGCGCAATTTAACAAATAGCCGCGATGTGTGAATGCAGCATCGAAGTGCATGTGTCACCCGCCCTGACGGCCCCGTAAAATGTTTTGAGTGGCGCGCAGACGGTGCTGCCGGCCATGAAGAAATAGCCGGACCGAATGTCTTCAATTTAACCGCGCTTCGCTCGTCGGAGTAAGATCATACTCTGTAGAAAATACGCGTCCATTAAAAAAAACGAAAAGAATCCCGGACGCAATCGCCAGCCGAATACCTCACTTGCAACTGCGCATACAACTACGCATGCAACTGCGGACAAAGCGCAGTGAAAACAGGTGAATCAGGGTTTGTGCGAGGCGGAACGGGTTTTGCTGCATGTCACACCATGTCCTCTTCAAGGAGAACGCATGATGAACAGCGATATCAACAAGCCAGCAGACGCGAACCAGCCGGCGGCCACTCACGGCCCGAGTTCGACGGAACTGCACAACGACCGCACCCACGACAGCACCGTCGACACCGACGGCAAGAATCTCGAAGCCGCGCGCATAGCGGGCCACAGCCCGATCTCGCCAGACGAGATCACCACGAGCAATGCGACCCTCACGAACAGCGTGCCCGAGGCGCACGACGGCATGGCCGGCTTCGACAGCCGGGTTGGCGGCAATCATCTGCTGCTGGCGCTCGAGCCGGGCTGCACGGTGATCGACAAAGGCATGGTCGCGCCGCAGGGCGCATATTCGGCGGATCATCTATACGACGATCCGCGACCGGTTGGCAGCCGTCAGGAGCGCGGCCGTATCCATTACGCCCTTAATCATTTACGCCCGACCCGGCTGATCGAATTACATCGGGTGAAATAAACATTTGCGCTGCGTCCTGATTTGGTCCGTGTTTGAATTCAGACGCAGGCCCCGATTAATCAGTGTATTGCGAAGCGCGCACCGTTTGATTCGCGGTGCGCGCTTTTTCTTCGATTAGAAACTCAGGGTTGCAGGACCTACGCGTCGCGCAGACTGTTTCCTTCTGACGAACACGGGCAGAATCGACTGCACATCAACCCTCAACGGAGCAGTAGATGAAAAAGATCGTCGTGATCGGCGCCACCGGCACGCTGGGCCAGGCGGTGAGCGCGGAACTGAAGGCGCGCCATGAAGTGATCGAAGTGGGCGCGACGCGTGGGCAGTACCACGTCGACAGCACCGACCCGGCGAGCGTCGAGCGGCTCTTTCGCGAGATCGGCAAAGTGGACGGCGTCGTCACCACGACCGGCAAGGTGCATTTCGGTCCGCTGCCCGACATGAGCATCGAGCAGTTCTGGGTCGGCCTGCGCGACAAGCTGATGGGCCAGATCAACGTGGTGCTCGCGGCTCAGCAATACGTGAACGACGGCGGCTCGTTCACGCTGACGAGCGGCATCATCGGCGACGAGCCGATCCTGCAAGGCGCGAGCGCGACCACCGTCAATCTGGCACTCGAAGGTTTCGTGCGCGGCGCGGCGATCGAGTTGCCGCGCGGCATTCGCATCAACGTGGTGAGCCCGACCGTGCTCACCGAAGCAATGGACGCTTATGCGCCCTACTTCCGCGGCTTCGAGCCGGTGACGGGGCAGCGCGCGGCGATGGCCTATCTGCGCAGCGTGGAAGGCGCGCAGACCGGCCGCGTGTATCGCGTAGGATATTGAAGTGAAGGATTCACGCGATGCGGTCGAGCCGCATCGCGCCCTCTCCCAGTGTTTCGCCACTCTGCGGCGGCTGCGTCACGCTCTCGACGTCCCTCGTTGACTCAGTGAATCTCCGGCTCGCCCGTGGCGTCCGCATCCGGGGCCGCATGCGCGCCGCCGCGTTGCAGGAAATCGAAATCGCAACCTTGATTCGCTTGCATCACGTGCACCTGATGCATCGCGCCGTAGCCGCGCGTGAAACGCGGCGCCGGCTTGACCCACGTTTCCTTGCGGCGCGCGAGTTCCTCGTCCCTCACCAGCAGGTTGAGTTTGCGTCGCGGCACGTCGAGCTCGATCATGTCGCCGCTTTCGACCAGCGCAAACGGTCCGCCGATGAACGACTCGGGCGCGACATGCAACACGCACGCGCCGTAGCTCGTCCCGCTCATCCGCGCATCCGATATGCGCACCATGTCGCGCACCCCTTTTTGCAGCAACTTCCGCGGTATGGGTAATTGGCCCCATTCAGGCATACCCGGAGCGCCGACCGGCCCGGCATGCTGAAGCACGATCACACAGTTTTCGTCGATGTCGAGCGCTTCGTCGTCGATGCGCGCGGCCATGTCGTTGTAATCCTTGAACACCACTGCGCGACCCGTATGCACGAGCAGGTGCGGCTCAGCGGCGCCGGGTTTGATCACGGCACCGTCCGGCGCGATATTGCCGCGTAGCACCGCGAGGCCGCTATTGGGCAACAGCGGCCTGTCACGCCGGCGGATCACGTCGTCATTGAAAATCTCCGCGCCTTCGAGATTCTCACCAAGCGTGCGGCCGTTGACGGTTTTCTGCGAACGGTCGATCAACTCGCCGAGTTCAGCGAGCAAGGCGCGCAAACCGCCCGCATAGAAAAAGTCCTCCATCAGATACGCGCCGGTCGGGCGAACGTTCGCCAGCACCGGCGTGTGGCGCGAGATGTCGTCGTAGCGATCGAGCGTCAGTTCGATGCCGGCGCGGCGCGCGAGCGCGATCATGTGCACGATCGCGTTGGTCGAACCGGACAGCGCGAGGCAGGTGGTCACGGCGTTGTCGACGGAACCGGCGGTGAGCAGATCGGAGGGCTTGAGATCCTCCCACACCATCTCGACGATACGCATGCCGGTTTTCGCCGCCATTTGCGCATGACGCGAATCCGCTGCGGGAATCGACGCGAAACCGGGCAGCGTGAAGCCGAGCGCTTCGGCCGCGCTCGTCATGGTCGACGCGGTGCCCATGGTCATGCAGTGCCCCGGCGAGCGCGCAATGCCGCCTTCGATGCCTTGCCAGTCGTCTTGCGTGATCGTGCCCGCGCGCAGCTCCGCCCAGTACTTCCAGGCGTCGGAACCGGAACCGAGCGTCACGCCGTTCCAGTTTCCGCGCAGCATCGGGCCGGCGGGCAGAAAGATCGCCGGCAAATCCATCGAGATCGCGCCCATCAGCAAAGCCGGCGTGGTCTTATCGCAACCGCCCATCAGCACGACACCGTCGGCCGGATAGGAGCGCAGCGTTTCTTCGGCTTCCATGGCGAGGAAGTTGCGGTAAAGCATCGTGGTGGGCTTCTGGAACGGCTCGGAGAGCGTCTGCACCGGCAGTTCGACCGGAAAGCCGCCGGCCTGCCAGATGCCGCGCTTCACTTCCTCGACGCGCTGCTTGAAGTGCGTGTGACACGCGTTGATCTCACTCCATGTGTTGAGAATCGCGATGACCGGCTTGCCGGCGTATTCCTCGCGGTCATAGCCCATTTGCGCGGTGCGCGAGCGATGGCCGAACGAACGCAGATCGTTCACGCCGTACCAGCGGTGGCTACGCAATTCCTCGGGTTTCTTTCTCTTCGTCAACGTCTGCTCCACGATGTCTTTCGCCGTACCCCGCAAGGGCTTCCTTCAGCGCTTCTGCTCCTTCACTCGCGACACGATCTGCGTCGGGCTCACGAATTGCAGTGCAATCAACACCCAGATCAGCGTGATCGCCATATAGATCATCGCCATCGCATCGATCGATTGCGGCGCGCGCACGCCGGTTGAAAATACAGCGTAGTACAGGGCGACCACGAGCGTTTGCGTCGCCGGGCCCGCGGTAAAAAAAGTCAGCTCGAACATGCCGATGGTGCGCACGAGCACCAGCAAGCCCGCCGCCAGCATGCCGGGCACGAGCAGCGGCAGCAGCACGTAGCGGAAATAGCGGAACGTGTTGGCGCCGAAAATGCGCGCCGCCGCTTCGAGATTCGGATCGATCTGTTCGATGAACGGCGTCATCACGAGAATCACGAATGGCAGTGCCGGCACGAGATTGGCCAGGATCACGCCGCTCAGCGTGCCGGCGAGGCCGACCTTGTACATGACCGTCGCCATGGGAATGCCGTAGGTGACGGGCGGCACCATCAGCGGCAACAGGAAGATCAGCATGGCGACGCGCTTGCCTGGAAATTGCACTCGGGCGAGCGCATACGCCGCCGGCACGCCGAGCAGGACCGACAGCAGCACGACTGCGCCGACCACTTCGACGGTCACCCACAACACGCTCGCCAACTGGAAGTCGCTCCATGCCTGCGCATACCAATGCAGCGTGAAGCCTTGCGGCAACAAGGTGCCGAACCAGCGCGTCGCCACCGAATTGACTGCGACGGTCGCGATCAGCAGCACCACGTTGACGAGGAAGAACACCATGGCGCCCCACACCAGCACGCGCCAGATGCGGCCCGGCACGCTGGTGCGTTGCCGGGTTTGGCCCGCGCGCTTATCCGGCTCGCGCGCGCCGTCATCGTGATCCTTTGATGTCGACGCCGACCACGAAGGCTGCGCCGCGCGATGATCGGTCGTCATCAGCCTTTGCCTCCGGTTGCCGGACCGCTGTAGAAGAAGCGGCGCGCGCCGAGCAGCGCGGCGACCACTAGCAACTGCACGAAGCCCATCACCATCGCGATTGCGGACGCCAGCGAGTAGTCGTAGCTCTCGAATGCGGCTTCGGCGGCGGCAATCGACATCACACGTGTCGGCCCGGCGGGCGCGCCGAGCAACACTGCCGACGGAAACACCGAAAACGCCTGCACGAACGACAGACACGCCGCCATCGTCAAGCCCGGCACCAGCAGCGGCAGATAGATGCGGCGAAACTGCTGCCACGGACTCGCGCCGAGCGTCGCCGCCGCGGCCGCGAGCGTCGGGTCGATGCCGGTCACATACGACAGCGTCAACAGAAACGCAAACGGAAAACCCGACACTATCAGCGAGATCAGCACGCCCCAGAAGTTATGCGTAAAACGCACTTCGCGCGCATAGAGATGCAGACCGTGCAGCGCTTGCGGAAACCAGCCGTTCGGGCCGAAGTACGTGAGCATGCCGTCGGCGATCAACACGGTGCCGAGCGTCACGGGAATCACCAGCAGCGTCGTGACGAACTTCTGATAGCGCGAGTACCGGCGCAATGCGAACGCCACCGGCACCGAGACGCCCACGTTGATCAGCGTGGCGGGCACCGCGAGCTTGAGCGTGACGAGAATCGTCGGCCACATCGACGTGTCGGTGAAGAACGTCAGATAGTTGGCCCAGAGGCCGCCGCCGTTCATCGGCCGGAACGACAGCACCAGACCGTACGCAAACGGATAGATGAACAACGCGACGATGAAGAGCAAAGCCGGCGCGACGAGCCACGCCTTGGCGTCACGCGGAACGAGCGGCGGCGACAGCGTGGGCATGC